>QGUZ01000088.1 GCA_003242605.1 Actinomycetota bacterium | reverse complement strand
GCACCGGCGGTGGGGGCGACCCGGCGCGGCACGGAGGCCGCCGGCGGCCCCGCGGCGGGGGCCCTGGGGGGGGCCGGGGGGACGGGCGAGCGGGCCGGAGGCGCGGGGAGGGGTCGAGGACCCGCCGGGAGGCCGGCCGCCCCGCGACCGGCCTGCGGGCCCGGTTCGGCCGGTCCCGCGACCGCGAGGCCGCGGGGGAGGAGCGCGCGCCGCGCCGCGACCGCTCCGGCGGCGACGCGGTGCCCGCGATCGGTGGCGGCGCCAGGGGGCGCGGCGGCGCGCCGGGCCCGGCCCGCCCGGCGACCCTGCGCGCCCGGTACGGCCGGTCCACCGGCCGCGAGCGGGACCGCGACGTCGAGGTCGAGCTCGACCTGCCGGACGACGACGATGACTTCCCCGAGACCCGCACCCAGGAGCGGGACACCACCGAGGTGCCCGGCGGCGTGCGGCTGCAGAAGGTGCTCGCCCAGGCCGGGGTGGCGAGCCGCCGCGCCTGCGAGCAGCTGATCGGCGAGGGCCGGGTCACCGTCGACGGCCAGGTGGTGCGCCGGTTCGGCGCCCGGGTGGATCCCGCCCGGCAGGTGATCCACGTCGACGGCAAGCGCATCCCGACCAACACCGAGCTGAAGTACTACGCGTTCAACAAGCCGATCGGCGTGATCAGCACGATGTCCGACCCGCAGGGCCGGCCGACGATCGCCGACTACGTCGCCGACCTGCCGTACCGGCTGTTCCACGTGGGCCGCCTCGACACCGAGACCGAGGGGCTGATCCTGCTCACCAACGACGGGGAGCTCGCGCACCGGCTCACCCACCCCCGCTACGGGGTGCGCAAGAAGTACTGGGCGAAGGTGCCCGGCCCGGTGCCGCGCAAGGTCGCCCGGCGGCTCAAGGAGGGCGTCGAGCTCGAGGACGGCATCGCGAAGGTCGACGACTTCCGGGTGATCCAGGTGCACGGCGACCTCGCGCTCGTGGAGATCGTGCTGCACGAGGGCCGCAAGCACATCGTGCGGCGGATGATGGAGGAGGTCGGCCACCGGGTCATCGACCTCGCCCGCATCGAGTTCGGCCCGGTGAAGCTGGGGCGGCTCAAGCCGGGTACGATCCGTTCCCTGACGGTGACCGAAATAGGGGAACTGTACGCCGCCGTCGGAATGTAGTCCGCGTTTTCCCGGGGCGGCCGGGCCGGCCGCCCCGCGAGGGCATGACGAAGGGAACATCATGGGGGTGCGGGCGATCCGCGGAGCCATCCAGGTCGAGGCCAACGAGCGCGAGGCGATCCTGGCCGGGGTCACCGAGCTGGTGACCGAGGTGATGGCGCGTAACGAGCTGACCACCGACGACGTGATCAGCGTCATCTTCACGGCCACCCCGGACCTCAATGCGGAGTTCCCGGCGCTCGCCGCGCGCAAGCTCGGCTTCCACGACGTGCCGCTGATCTGCGCCACCGAGATCGACGTGCCGGGCGCGCTGCCGCGCGTGGTACGGCTCATGGCGCACGTGGAGACCGACAAGCCGCGGCAGCAGATCCAGCACGTCTACCTGCGGGGCGCGGTCGCGCTGCGGCTGGACATCGCCCAGTGAGCGGTGAGCCACCGGTGGATGCGGACGTGAGCATGTCATGGCGGCCCTGCGCGACCACCTGCGGAACGGGGCGCCGGTGAGCATCTCGAGCGTTCTCGTCGTCGGGACCGGGCTGATCGGCACCTCGGTCGCGCTCGCGCTGCGCGAGCACGGCCTGGACGTGTACCTCGCCGACCGCGACGCCCGCGCGGTACGGCTCGCCCGGGAGCTGGGCGCCGGCCGGGAGTGGCCGCCGCCGGGCGGGCGGGACGGCGTCGCGCCCGTCGACCTCGCGGTGATCGCGGTGCCCCCGCCGTACGTCGCCGACGAGCTGCTGCGGCTGCAGCGGGAGGGCGCGGCCCGCTGCTACACCGACGTGGCGAGCGTGAAGGCGCTGCCGCTGGAGCGCGCCGCGGCGGCCGGCTGCGACCTGTCGAGCTTCCTCGCCGGCCACCCGCTCGCGGGCAGCGAGCGCTCCGGCCCGGCCGCCGCCCGCGCCGACCTGTTCCTCGGCCGCCCGTGGGCGTACTGCCCCACCGAGCAGACCTCGCCCGACGCGGTGGAGGCCGTGCTGTCGCTGATCAAGCTGTGCGGGGCCGAGCCGGTGCGGGTCGGCGCGGCCGAGCACGACGAGGCGGTCGCGATCGTCTCGCACGCCCCGCACGTGGCCGCGGCGGCCGTCGCCGCCCGGCTGGCGGACGCCTCGGAGACCGCGCTCAGCCTCGCCGGGCAGGGGGTGCGGGACGTCACCCGCATCGCGGCCGGGGACCCGGACCTGTGGACCGGCATCCTCTCCGGCAACGCGCTGCCGGTCGCCGAGGTGCTGGAGGCGATCGCCGCCGACCTGGCCACCGCCGCGGCGGCGCTGCGCCGTACCGCGAGCGCGGGGGAGTCGGCGATGGCCGAGGTCACCGACCTGCTGCGGCGTGGCGTGACCGGCCGCGGCCGCATCCCCGGCAAGCACGGCGGCCCCGCCCGCGCCTACGCGGTCGTGCAGGTCGTCATCGGCGACCGCCCCGGCGAGCTCGCCCGGCTCTTCCAGGTCGCCGAGGAGGTCGGCGTCAACATCGAGGACGTGCGCCTGGAGCACGCCCCCGGCCTGCCGGTGGGTATGGCCGAGCTCTCCGTCCAGCCCGAGGCCGCCGGGGTGCTCGCCGCGGCGCTGCGCGCCCAGGGCTGGGACGTGCCCGGCTGAGCCGGGCCGGGCCGGCGCGGCCGCGATTCCGATCGTCGCGAGCCGGTCGCCCGCCGGGCCGCGTAATAGCGGCCTTGACGGGCGGCCGGCTTTGCCGTACAAACGCGGTAACAGCGTTACCGAGAAGAAACGGTGTTACCCGACCATGGTGGTGAGCGCGTACGAGCGGGCCCGGCAGGCCGGGCAGGGGGCGGTGCGGACCGCGATCCTCGACACCGCCACGCGGCTGCTCGTGGCCGAGGGGGCGGGCTCGCTCACGGTACGGCGGATCGCCGCCGAGGTGGGGTGCTCGACCAAGGTCATCTACACGATGTTCGGCGGCAAGGACGGGCTCGTCGAGGCGCTCTGGCTGGAGGGGTTCGCCCGGCTGGGGCGGCACCTCGCCCGGGTGCCCGAGGACCTGGAACCGGCCGCATATCTGGAGGCGCTCGGCTGGGCGTACCGGGAGTACGCGCTCGCCGAGCCGGAGTACTACCGGGTCATGTTCCAGGACGCGGTCCCCGGCTTCGAGCCAAGCCCCGAGGCGGTGAGCTACAGCAAGTCCACGCTCGCCTACGCGGTGCGGGCCGTGGCCGCCTGCATGCGGGCCGGGGTCCTCCGCGACGGGGATCCGGCCGCGGTCGCCGACGCGCTGTGGATGGCGCTGCACGGCGCGGTGAGCCTGGAGCTGGCCCGGATGGTGGACCCCGCGCAGGCGGCCGACCGGTTCCGCCTGCTGCTGGCGACCCTGCTCGACGGCCTGCGGACCGGCCGCTGAGCGGTCCGCGGGCGCACGCCCGGCGGCGGGCCCTGCGCCGCCGGAACCGCCACCGTCAGGAGGTGCCCCACATGTCCCTCACCGAGTCCCGCGTCGGCGAGCACCCCGCCTTCCGCGGCGGCTTCACCCCGGTCACCGAGGAGATCACCGCCTTCGACCTGCCGGTGACCGGCCGCATCCCGGCCGAGCTCAACGGCCGCTACCTGCGCAACGGGCCGAACCCGATGAACCTCGACGACCCCCGGCTGCACCTGTTCGCCGGCGACGGCATGGTGCACGGGGTACGGCTGCGCGACGGCCGGGCCGAGTGGTACCGCAACCGGTGGGTGCGCTCGGCACGGGTGGCCGAGCGGCTGGGCGAGCCGTGGCCCGGCGGCCCGGTGCACGCCGGCATGGACTTCGCCGCCAACACCCACGTGATCGGCCACGCCGGGCGCACGCTCGCGCTCGTCGAGTCCGGGCCGCGGCCGTACGAGCTGGGGTACGAGCTCGACACGCTCGGCGTGTGCGACTTCGGCGGCACGCTGCCCGGCGGGTACGTCGCCCACCCCAAGCTCGACCCGGCCACCGGGGAGCTGCACGCGATCGCCTACTACTGGGGCCGGGCGCACGTCCAGTACGTGCGAATCGGCCGGGACGGGCTCGTCACCCGCACCGTCGACATCCCGATCCCCGACCAGCCGATGGTGCACGACTGCGCGCTCACCGAGCGGTACGTGGTCGTCTACGACCTGCCGGTCACGTTCGACATGGAGCTCGCCCGGCAGGGGGCCGACATCCCGTACTCCTGGACCGACGGGCGGCCCGCCCGCGTCGGGCTGCTGCCGCGCGACGGCGGCGCGGCGGACGTGCGCTGGTTCGAGATCGAGCCGTGCTGGGTGTTCCACACGCTCAACGCCTACGACGACGGCGACCGGGTGGTGATCGACCTCGTCGTCTACCCCCGCCTGTTCGACGGCGGCCGGCTCGCCGGGGGCCTGCCCGCGCTCGACCGGTGGACGATCGACCCGGCGGCGGGCACGGTGACGGTGACCCGGCTCGACGACCGGCCGCAGGAGTTCCCCCGCGTCGACGAGCGCCGGGTCGGCCGGCCGTACCGGTACGGCTACGCCGTGGTCACCGGCGAGCTCACCGAGCGGTTCGCCGCGGGCCACGTCGACCTCGGCGACCTCGACGACGAGGCGTTCGGCAACGCGCTGCTCAAGCACGACCTGCGCACCGGCGCCGTGCAGGCCCGCACCCTGCACCGGGACGCCTACGCGGGCGAGCCGGTGTTCGTGCCCGCCGAGGGCGCGGACGCCGAGGACGACGGCTACGTGCTCGCGTTCGTCAACGACCCGGAGCGCGGCGCCGCCGACCTGCTCATCCTCTCCGCCCAGGACTTCACCGGCGACCCGGTCGCCGTGGCGCACCTGCCCGCGCGCATCCCGCTCGGCTTCCACGGCAGCTGGATCCCCGACCCCTGACGGATCTCCACAGGCCCGCCCGCGCGTGCGCGGGCGGGTCCCCGATCCCGGTAACCTCGTGGGCGGCAACTCGAACGGAATGGAGTCAGCGTGGCCGGTCTGGTCGTCGCCATTGACGGTCCTTCGGGGTCGGGCAAGTCGAGCGTGTCCCGCGGGGTCGCCCGCGAGCTCGGCCTGCGCTACCTCGACACGGGCGCGATGTACCGCGCGATCACCTGGTGGATGCTGCGCGAGGGCGTGGACGTCACCGACGCCGCGGCGGTCGCCGCCCGCGCCGGCGAGCCCGAGCTCGTGGTCGGCACCGACCCGGACGCGCCGACGATCGCCGTCGACGGCGTGGACGTGTCCGGGCCGATCCGCGGCCCGGAGGTCACCGGCGCGGTGTCGGCGGTGAGCGCGGTGCCCGTGGTACGGCGGCGCCTCGTCGCCATGCAGCGGGCGATCATGGACGAGGCGTGCCGGGAGGGCGCGGGCATCGTGATCGAGGGCCGCGACATCGGCACCGCGGTCGCCCCGGACGCCACGGTCAAGATCTTCCTGACCGCGAGCCCCGAGGAGCGCGCCCGGCGCCGGGCGGCGGAGCTGGCCGGCACCACCCTGGAGGCGCAGCGGGAGGCGCTGGCCCGGCGGGACCGGCTCGACTCGACCCGGGCGGTCAACCCGCTGGCCAAGGCGGAGGACGCCGTCGAACTGGACACCACCGGGCTCACCCTCGACGAGGTGATCGCCGAGGTGGTTCGCCTGACGAAGGAGAGAACGTCGTGACGGGGGACTACGACGGCGACGCGGGCCTGATCGCGGCCGAGCTCGCCGACCTGGAGCAGGGCGACCGGGCCAGCGGCGGCGCGGCCGGGCCGCTGCCGGTCGTCGCGATCGTGGGCCGCCCGAACGTCGGCAAGTCCACGCTCGTCAACCGGATCATCGGCCGCCGCGAGGCGGTGGTGGAGGACGTGCCCGGCGTCACCCGCGACCGGGTCACCTACGAGGCGTCCTGGCGGGGGCGGCGGTTCACCCTCGTCGACACCGGCGGGTGGGATCCGGGCGCGACCGGCATGGGGCTGCGCATCGCCGAGCAGGCGCAGGTCGCGGCCGAGCTCGCCGACGTGATCGTGTTCGTGGTGGACGCCACGGTCGGGATCACCGACGCCGACGAGGCGGTCGGCGCGGTGCTGCGCCGTACCGGCAAGCCGGTGATCCTCGCCGCGAACAAGGCGGACAACCCGCAGCTGGAGCTGGAGGCCTCCGTGCTGTGGTCGCTCGGCCTGGGCGAGCCCCACCCGGTGTCGGCGCTGCACGGCCGGGGGAGCGGCGACCTGCTCGACGCCGTGCTCGACCTGCTGCCCGAGGCGCCGCCCGAGCAGTTCGGCGGCGACCGCGGGCCGCGCCGGGTCGCGCTCGTCGGCCGGCCGAACGTGGGCAAGTCCTCCCTGCTCAACCGGCTGGCGGGGGAGGAGCGGGTGCTCGTCGACCCGATGGCGGGCACCACCCGGGACCCGGTGGACGAGCTGATCGAGCTCGGCGGCAAGACCTGGCGGTTCATCGACACCGCCGGCATCCGGCGGCGCGAGCGGGAGCTGAAGGGCGCCGACTTCTACGCCACCATGCGCACCAAGGCCGCCCTGGAGCGGGCCGAGGTCGCGATCGTGCTCATCGACGCCTCCCAGCCGCTCAGCGAGCAGGACCTGCGGATCATGAGCATGGTCGCGGACGCGGGCCGGGCGATGGTGATCGCGTACAACAAGTGGGACCTGCTCGACGAGGACCGCCGCTACGACCTCGAGCGGGAGATCAAGCGGCGGATGACCCGCACCCCCTGGGCGCTGCGGGTGAACATCTCCGCCAAGACCGGCCGCAACGTGGAGAAGCTCGTCCCGGCGATCGAGCGGGCGCTCGAGTCCTGGTCGACCCGGGTGCCGACGGCGAAGCTCAACCAGTTCCTCAGCGAGCTGGTCGCCGCGACGCCCCCGCCGGTGCGCGGCGGCCGGCAGCCGAAGATCCTCTTCGCCACGCAGGCCGACGTGGAGCCGCCCCGGTTCATCCTGTTCACCACGGGGTTCCTGGAGGAGACCTACCGCCGGTTCATCGAGCGGCGGCTGCGCGAGGCGTACGGCTTCGACGGCTCCCCGATCGTGATCAGCATGCGGATCCGCGAGCGCCGCGGCGCCGCGGCCAAGTAGCGCGGCAAGTGGCACCGAGCCGGGCGGACCGGGCGGCGCGGCACGCGGACGGGCCCGGCCGGGGGCGGCCCCCGCCGGGCGGCGGCCCGCTACCGGTCGCCCTCCTCGGCGCGGAGCCGCTGCAGGTGGGCGATGACCGGCGCGTACGCCTTCTCCAGCGTCTCGAGGTCCTCCGGGCTGAGCATGTCGAGGAAGTGGCGGCGCACCCCCGCCACGTGGTGGGGGGCGACCCGCTGCATCGTCTCCCAGCCGTGCTCGGTGAGCACCGCGAACGTGCCCCGCCGGTCGTGCGGGCAGGTCTCCCGCGCGACGAGCCCCGCCGCCTCCATCCGGGAGATCTGGTGGGACAGCCGGCTGCGGGACTGGATCGTGGCCGCCGCCAGGTCGCTCATCCGCATCCGGCGCCCGGGGCTCTCGGAGAGGTGGACGAGGATCTCGTAGTCGTTGAGCGAGAGCCCGAACCGGTGCAGCTCGCGGTCGAGCCGGTGGTCCAGGAGTTTGTGAGCGGCGAGGATGGCGCGCCACGCCCGCTGCTCGGCCCCGGTGAGCCAGCGGGGTTCGACGTCGTCGGTCATGAGGCGAATCTATCCCCGGTCGCGGCCGGTGGCATGGCGAGGTGCTGCCCGCGGGCGGGGTACTGCGAGGGTTTCTTTACCGTTACCTCCGATATCGCCCTTGACGAGCCCGGATGGCGAGCTGTTGCCTGGGAAACACGGTCCTTCGCCGTGCCCGGGCATGCGCGGTGCGCGCGGGTCCGCACCGGCGGTCCCGGCCGGCCCGTGCGAAAGGTGGTGGCGCGCGTGCTCATCGGCACGATCCTCCAGCGCAAGGGAACCAGTGTGGCGACCGTCCGCCCCTCCGCCACCGTGCGCGAGCTGCTGGCGGTGCTCGCCGGCCTCAACATCGGCGCCGTGGTCGTCTCCGACGACGGGGCCACCATCGCCGGGATCGTCTCCGAGCGGGACATCGTCCGCAAGCTCCACGAGCGGGGCGCGGAGGTCCTCGACGCCCCGGTCTCGTCGATCATGACCACCGAGGTGCTCACCTGCGGCCCCGACGCCAACGTCGACGAGCTGCGCCGCACCATGACCAACCATCGCATCCGGCACATCCCGGTGGTGAAGAACGGCCGTCTCGCCGGGATCGTGAGCATCGGTGACGTGGTGAAGAGCGCGATCGAGGAGCTGGAGACGGAGAACGCCCACCTGGTCGGGTACCTGCACGGCTGAGGCCGCCGCGCCGCCCGGCCGCCGTCCGGCCCGCCCGCGCCCGGCCGGCCGTCAGAGCTTGCCGGCGCGGGCCTGCTCCGCGGCGGCGACCACCTCGGCGAGCGGGGCACCCGCCCCCGCCATGACCGAGGCGGCCACGGCGCCCTCGACCAGCGGGGCGTCGGCGAGCACCACCGAGGGGTCGCCGAGCTCCTCCACGAGCAGCTTCGCGGTGAGCACCGAGCTGCCGAGGTCGGCGAGGAGCACGACGCCGTCCCCCCGGTCGACCGCGCGGACCGCCTCCCGCACCCGGTCCGGGTCGGTGCCGTACCCGCCGTCCGGGTTCCCGCCGACCGGGGCGACGGGGGCCGGGACCGGGGCGAGGGCGCGCGTGAGTTCGGCCACCTCGCGGGCGAGCGTCAGGCTGTGCGAGATCAGCACGAGTCCCACCATCACGATCCCACCATCACGTTCCCGCCCTCATCGGGCGCGCGGCCGCTCACGACTCCGCCCACGCCACCGCGACGTCGCGCAGCGCGGCGAGGATGAGCGCGGTCGAGGTGGCCCCCGGATCCTGGTGGCCGATGCTGCGCGGCCCGAGGTAGCTCGCCCGGCCCTTGCGCGCCTGCATCGAGATCGTGTCCTTCGCCCCCTGGTCGGCCGCGTCCGCGGCGCGGCTCAGCGCCTCCTGCGGCTTGATCCCCTCCGCCACCGCCAGCCGCAGCGCGGCGCAGGCCGGGGAGAGCGCGTCCACCATGGTCTTGTCGCCGACCTCGGCGCCGCCGAGCCGGCGCACCGCCTGCAGGGCCGTCTCCAGCGCGTCCGCCAGCTCCGCCAGGCCGATCGTCTCGGCGTCGCCCAGCGCCTTGCCCATCTGCCGCAGCGCGCTGCCGTACAGCGGGCCGGACGCCCCGCCGACCTTGCGGACCAGCGTGGTGCCCGCGAGGGCGAGCAGCGCCCCCGGGGTCGGGGGCGTGTGCTCGGCGAGGGCCTGGCGGATCCCGGTGAACCCGCGGTCGAGGTTGGTGCCGTGGTCGGCGTCGCCGATCGCCGCGTCGAGCCGGGTCAGGTAATCCCGTTGCTCGTGCACGACCCTGGCGCACTCCTCCAGCCACGCGGCGAAGAACCGAGTGTCCACCGCTGTCTCCTTCCCCGTCCGTCGCCTACCGGCCCCACCGCAGCGCCGGCGTCTCGACCGGGGCGTCCCACAGCAGGGTGAGCCGCTCGTCCAGCCGGCACACGGTCACCGAGAACCCCTGCATGTCGAGGCTGGTGATGTAGTTCCCCACCAGCCGCCGGGTGACCGTCGCCCCCTTCTCCCGCAGGTACGCGGCGACCTCCGCGAAGACCACGTACAGCTCGATCTGCGGCGTGCCGCCCATGCCGTTGACCATGACGAGCACGTCGCCGGTGAGCGGCAGGTCCTCGTTGATCGCGTCCATCGCGATCCGCACCAGCTCCCGGGCGGTCCCCGCCGGGATGCGGGTACGGCCCGGCTCCCCGTGGATGCCGATGCCGAGCTCCACCTCGTTCGGGCCGAGCTCGAACGTCGGCTCGCCGGCCGCCGGGGTGACGCAGGGGGTGAGCGCGATGCCGAAGGAGCGGCTGCGGGCGTTCACCTCCTCGCCCGTGATCGCCACGTCGGCGAGCGGGGCGCCGGTCTCGGCGAGCGCGCCGGTGATCTTCTCGACGAGCACGGTGGCCCCGGTGCCGCGCCGCCCGGCGGTGTAGACCGAGTCCTGCACCGCCACGTCGTCGTTGACGAGCACGCTCGCCACCTCGATGCCCTCCTCGGCGAGCGCCTCGGCGGCCATCTCGAAGTTGAGCACGTCGCCGGTGTAGTTCTTCACCACGAAGAGCACCCCGGCCCCGCCGTGCATGCGCTTGGCCGCCTCGAGCATCTGGTCGGGCACCGGCGAGGTGAAGATCTCCCCGGGGCAGGCCGCGTCCAGCATGCCGTACCCGACGTATCCGGCGTGCAGCGGCTCGTGCCCGGAGCCGCCGCCGGAGATCACGGCCACCTTGCCGGGGCGCGGGCCGGTGGCGCGCAGCACGATGCGGTTGCGCACGTCGACGCTGAGCGACGGGTGTGCCGCCGCCATCCCGGTCAGGGCGTCGGCGACCACGGACTCGGCGTCGTTGATGAGCTTCTTCACGATGCGATCCCCGTCCTTGCGTCGGTGCCGTTGCGACACCCTCGTGGAGACCCTTTTCCGTTTCCCGGCGTCGGCAAGCGCCCCGGGTGGCGATGATCCGCAGCGGTATAGGAGGATCTGGCCATTCCGCATCAGATATGCCGGGATGTCCCGGACCGGATAACCGCCTGGAGGCGACGATGTCGGTGCTGCGCGGCCTGCTGGAGGGCATCGGCGGCGGCTCGATCGAGGTGATCGACCTCACCGCGCCACTGTCGGAGACGACGCCGATCCTCAAGCTGCCGGAGCCGTTCGGGAACACGCTGCCGTTCCGCCTGGAGGAGATCAGCCGGTACGACGACCGCGGGCCGGCCTGGTACTGGAACAACATCACCACCGGCGAGCACACCGGCACCCACTTCGACGCGCCGATCCACTGGATCACCGGCCGGGACGGCGAGGACGTCGCCCAGGTGCCGGTCTCCCGGCTGATCGCCCCGGCCGTGGTGCTCGACTTCACCGCCGAGGCCGCCGCCGACCCCGACTTCCTGCTCCAGGTGGAGCACGTCACCGCCTGGCAGGAGCGGCACGGCCCGCTGCCGGAGGGCGGCTGGCTGCTGTACCGGACCGGCTGGTCGGCGCGCGGCGGCTCGCAGGAGGAGTTCCTCAACGACGGCCACACCCCGGGCGTGTCGGCGGAGTGCGCCCGCTGGCTCGCCGAGCAGACCCCGATCCTCGGCATCGGCGTGGAGACCGTCGGCACCGACGCGGGCGCCGCGGGCGGCTTCGACCCGGCCTTCCCCTGCCACGCCTACCTGCTCGGCGCGGGCAAGTACGGCCTCACCCAGCTGCGCAACCTCGACCGGCTGCCGCCCACCGGCGCGGTCGTGATCGCCGGGCCGCTGCCGATCCTCGGCGGCTCCGGCAGCCCCGCCCGCGTGCTCGCCCTGGTGGAGCGGTGAACGTCGCCGAGGCGGTGGGCCGGGCCGTCGCCGAGCTGGCGAAGGCCGGGCCGGGCGCGCCGCGCGCCTTCGGCGTGGTCGGTAGCGGCAACTTCCACGTGACCAACGCCCTGGTACGGCACGGCGTGCCGTTCGTCGCCGCCCGGCACGAGGGCGGCGCGATCACCATGGCCGACGCGTACGCGCGGCTGTCCGGCACGGTCGGCGTGGTGAGCGTGCACCAGGGGCCGGGCCTCACCAACGCGCTCACCGGGCTCGCCGAGGCGGCCAAGAGCCGTACCCCGCTGCTCGTGCTCGCCGGGGAGGCGACCTCGCCCACCTCGAACTTCCGCATCGACCAGGACGCGCTCGCCGTCGCGGTCGGCGCGGCCGCCGAGCGGGTGCGCGCGCCGGAGACCGCGCTCGCCGACGTCGCCCGCGCCTGGCGGACCGCCCGCGAGGGGCGGACCGTGCTGCTCAACCTGCCGCTGCCGGTGCAGGAGAGCGCGCTGCCCGGAACGTTCCGCACCCCGCGGGTGCCCGCGCCCGTCCCGGCCGCGCCGGACCCCGCCGGGGTGGACGCGCTGGCCGCCCTGCTCGCCGCGGCCGAACGCCCGGTGTTCGTCGCGGGGCGCGGCGCCCGCGGCGCCCGGCGGGAGCTGGAGGCGCTCGGCGAGCGCGCCGGGGCGCTGCTCGCCACCTCGGCGGTGGCGAAGGGCCTGTTCCGCGGCGGGCCGTGGGACCTCGACGTGAGCGGCGGGTTCTCCTCGCCGCTTGCCGCCGAGCTGATCGCGGGCGCGGACCTGATCGTCGGCTGGGGCTGCGCGCTCAACATGTGGACGATGCGGCACGGCCGGCTCATCGGCCCGGGCGCGAAGGTGGTTCAGGTCGACCACGACCCGGCGGCGCTCGGCGCGCACCGGCCGGTCGATCTCGGCGTCGCCGGCGACGTGGCCGCGGTCGCGCGGGCGGCCGCCGACGCGCTCGACCGCCTCGGCGCCCCGGCCGGTGGGCGCTACCGCACCGCCGAGGTGGGCCGCCGCATCGCCGCCCGGGTGCGGTGGCGGGACGAGCCGTACCGGGACGAGACCGGCGGCGGCCGCATCGACCCGCGCACGCTCACCATCCGGCTCGACGACCTGCTGCCCGCCGAGCGGGTGGTGGCGGTCGACTCCGGCAACTTCATGGGCTACCCGTCGATGTTGCTGTCGGTGCCGGACGAGAACGCCTTCTGCTTCACCCAGGCGTTCCAGTCGGTCGGCCTCGGCCTCGCCACGGCGATCGGCGCCGCGCTCGCCCAGCCGCACCGGCTGCCCGTGGCCGCGCTCGGCGACGGCGGCGCGTTCATGGCCGCCGCCGAGCTGGAGACCGTGGTACGGCTCGGCCTGCCGATGCTGATCGTGGTCTACGACGACGAGGCGTACGGCGCGGAGGTGCACCACTTCGGGCCGGACGGCCACCCGCTCGACCTGGTCGAGTTCCCGCCGGCCGACCTCGCCGCGATCGGCCGCGGCTTCGGCTGCGCGGCGGTGACCGTGCGCGAGCCCGCCGACCTCGCCGCCGTCGCCGACTGGGTCGCCGGCCCCCGCGACCGCCCGATGCTGGTCGACGCCAAGGTGACCCGGGAGCGCGGGGCGTGGTGGCTGGAGGAGGCGTTCCGCGGCCACTGACCCGGGGCGTGCCGCCGCGGCTGCGAAGGCGGCACGCCCCGGTGGCTCCGGGACACGGCGGGACACGGCGGGACACGCCGCGCGCGGCTGCCGGGCGCGGCGGGGTGGGTGCGGCTAGCGTCTACGGCGTGGAGCAGATGAGTGACAGCGAGTGGCGGCGGTTCGTGCTCGCCGGCACCCGCACCGGCAAGCTCGCCGTGACCCGCGCCGACGGCAGCCCGCACGTCACCCCGGTCTGGTTCCTCCTCGACGGCGACGACGTGGTGTTCCAGACCGGCGAGACGAGCGTCAAGGGCCGCCACCTGCGCCGCGACCCCCGGGCCGCGCTGTGCGTCGACGACCAGTCCCCGCCGTACTCGTTCGTGCTGCTGGAGGGCACCACCACCCTCTCCGACGACCTCGACGACCTGCGCACCTGGGCGCCCCGCATCGCCGCCCGCTACATGGGCCGGGAGCGCGCCGCCGAGTACGGCATGCGCAACGCCGTACCCGGCGAGCTCCTCGTCCGGCTGCGCGTGGAGCGGGTGCACGCCTACCACGGCGTGGCCGAGTAAGCGCGGCCTCACCCCATGTGCGGGTAGCGGTGGTCGGTCGGCGGGACGAACGTCTCCTTGATCGCGCGGGCGTTCACCCAGCGGAGCAGGTTGAGGATCGACCCGGCCTTGTCGTTGGTGCCCGAGGCGCGGGCCCCGCCGAACGGCTGCTGGCCCACGATCGCGCCGGTCGGCTTGTCGTTGATGTAGAAGTTGCCCGCGGCGAACCGCAGCCGCTCGGAGGCGAGCGCGATCGCGCGCCGGTCGGTCGCGATGATCGACCCGGTGAGCGCGTACGGCGCCACGCCCTCCATCTGGTCGAGCACCTCCTCGAACCGGTCGTCGTCGTAGACGTACACCGCGAGGATCGGCCCGAAGTACTCCTTGACGAACACCTCGTCGGCCGGGTCGGTGCACTCCAGCACCGTGGGCCGCACGAAGTAGCCGACCGAGTCGTCGTAGGAGCCGGTGAGCACGGTGATCGAGTCCACCGCGCGGGCCCGGTCGATCGCCGCCTTGCTCTTGGCGAACGCCCGCTCGTCGATGACCGCCCCCATGAAGCAGGACAGGTCGGCGGCGACGTCCCCGACGGTGAGCGACTCGGCGGTGGCGACGAAGTCGTCGCGCATCCGCGCCCACAGCGACCGCGGCAGGTAGGCGCGGGAGGCGGCCGAGCACTTCTGGCCCTGGTACTCGAACGCGCCGCGGATCAGCGCGGTGGCGAGCACCGCCGGGTCGGCCGACGGGTGGGCGACCACGAAGTCCTTGCCGCCGGTCTCGCCGACCAGCCGCGGGTAGCCGCGGTACCGGCCGATGTTCGCGCCCACCGTGGACCACAGGTGCTGGAAGGTCGCGGTGGAGCCGGTGAAGTGGATGCCGGCGAGGTCGGGGTGGGCGAGGGCCACCTCGGAGACGGCCTGGCCGCGTCCGGTCACCATGTTGATCACGCCGGGCGGCAGCCCGGCCTCCTCCAGCAGCCGCATGGTGAACTCGGCGGCGAACTGCTGGGTCGGCGACGGCTTCCACACCACCACGTTGCCGAGCAGCGCCGGGGCGGTCGGCAGGTTCGCGGCGATCGAGGTGAAGTTGAACGGCGTGATCGCCAGGACGAAGCCCTCCAGCGGCCGGTACTCCATGCGGTTCCACACCCCGGGCGCGGAGATCGGCTGCTCGGCGAGCAGCCGCCGGGCGAACGCCACGTTGAACCGGAAGAAGTCGATCAGCTCACAGGCCGCGTCGATCTCCGCTTGGTAGACCGACTTCGACTGGCCGAGGATGGTGGCCGCGTTCAGCGTCGCCCGCCACGGCCCGGCGAGCAGCTCGGCCGCCCGCAGGAAGATCGCCGCCCGGTCGTCGAACGACATCGCCCGCCACTCCGGCGCCGCGGCGAGCGCGGCGTCGATCGCCGTCCGCACGTCGTCGCCGGTCGCCTCCGCGGTACGGCCCAGCACCGCGGCGTGGTTGTGCGGCTGCACCACGTCGATCGGCTCGCCGCCGGCCATGCGGCGCTCGCCGCCCACCGTCATCGTCAGCTCGAGCGCCGCCCCCGACAGCTCCTTGATCCGCTTCTCCAGCGCGGCGCGCTCCGGGCTCGCCGGCGCATAGCCGAGCACCGGCTCGTTGACCGGCTCGGGAACGTTGCTGATGGCGTCCATCTCGAATGACTCCCTCCGCGATCTGTCCCGGACTGCCGTCGCCTCAGGAGGCGAGCGAGCGCAGGAAGAAGGCGACGTTCGCGGGCCGCTCGGCGAGCCGCCGCATGAAGTACCCGTACCAGTCGGTGCCGTACGGCACGTAGATCCGCACCGTCCGCCCCGATGCGGCCAGCTCGCGCTGCCGGCCGGGCCGTACCCCGTAGAGCATCTGGAACTCGTAGTCGTCCCGGCCCCGCCCGTACCGGGCGGCGAGCGACTGCGCGATCACGATGAGGCGGTCGTCGTGCGTGGCCACCATGGGATACCCGCTGCCCGCCATGAGCACCCGCAGACACCGCACGTACGCCCGGTCCACCTCGTGCTTGGTGCGGTAGGCGACCGAGGCGGGCTCGGCGTAGGCGCCCTTGACCAGCCGCACCCGCGAGCCCGGGCCGGCCAGGTCGCGGCAGTCGGCCTCGGTGCGGCGCAGGCAGGCCTGGAGCGCGACGCCGGTGCCGGGGAAGTCGGCGCGCAGCGCGCGCAGGATCTCCAGGGTGGAGTCGGTGGTGGTGTGGTCCTCCATGTCGAGGGTGACCTGCACGCCCGCCTCGCGCGCCGCCGCGCAGATCTGCCGGGCGTGGTCGAGCGCGATCCGCTCGCCGTCCCGGCCGAGCGCCTGGCCCAGCGCGGACAGCTTCAGCGACACCTCGGCCCGGTCGCCGAGGCCGAGCGCGCGCAGCTCGCCGAGCAGCGCGAGGTACGCCTTGGCCGTGGCCGCGGCGACGGCCGCGTCCCGCACGTGCTCGCCGAGATGGTCGACCGTGACCGCGAACCCGTCCGCGGTGAGCCGTTCCACCGCGGCCCGCGCGGCCGCCACGTCCTCTCCGGCCACGAACCGGTCGACGACCCGCCTGGTGGGCGGGAACTGCGACACCACACGCCGGGCGAGCGGGCTTTCCGCCGCCGCCGTGAGCACCCTACCGAGCATGCCCCCACGCTAAAGAGCGCAGGTCGGCGCGGCCTATGGACAACCGCAACGGGTCGGTCAAGCCACCTTCATACAGCTGTATGAGGGAACTTTCCGACATGACGGACAATGGCGGGGTGGACCTGCAGAGCATCGTCGACGAGATCGCGGAGGTCCTCGGCGCCGCGGCGACGATCGAGGACCGCGCCTTCCGGCTCGTCGCCTACTGCGCGCAGAGCGGCGCCATCGACCGGGTGCGCGAGGAGTCGATCCTGCGCCGCCGCGCCAGTGACCGGGTGCGGGCCTACTTCGAGGGCTTCGGCATCGCCACCGCGACCGCCCCGGTGCGCATCCCGGCCGACGAGCGCCTCGGCGTGCTCGCCCGCATCTGCGTGCCGCTGCGGTACCGCGGCGTCACCTACGGCTACCTGTGGCTGCTCGACTCCGGCACGATCACCGACGAACGGCTCGCCGCCGCCGCCCCGCTCGTCCGCCGGGCCGCCGCCGCGCTCGCCCAGGAGGTCCGCAGCCGCCAGGAGGCGGGGGCCGCGCTGCGCGCCCTGTTCTCCGTCGACCCCGACGTGCGCGCCGAGGCCGGGCTCGAGGTGGACGTGCCGCCCCCGGTCTGCGCGATCGCGGTGCGCGCCTCCCCGGACGCGGTGGCCTCGCTGTGGTCGCTGCCCCGCGGCGTGCTCGCCGACCCCGGCGATCCGGTGACCGCCCTGCTCGCCCCCGCCGCCCAGGCCCGCGACGTCGCGCGCAAGGTCCAGGCCATGTACGGCACGGCCGCCGGCATCGGCGGCCCCCGCGACGACATCGCCGACGCCTGGCAGAGCTGGCGCGAGGCCCTGCACGCCCTGCGCGTCGCCGAGGCCGTGGACCGCCACGGCCCGGTCGCGTCCTGGCCCGACCTCGGCGTCTACCGCGTCCTGTCCCGCCTGCCCCGCACCGACCTGCTCGAGCTCGCCGCCCCCGCCCTCGGCCTGTCCGGCGAGCTCGCCCGCACCGTCGAGACCTACCTCGACCACGGCGGCCACGCCGGCGAGGCCGCCGAG
>QGUZ01000410.1 GCA_003242605.1 Actinomycetota bacterium | reverse complement strand
ACGGCCGTCCGCTGCGGGAGGACGAACCGCTGTGGCGGGAGGTCGCGTACGTGCTCGGCGGCGGCAGCCTGGCGAGCGACGCGGTGCTGCGCGAGGAGAACGGCGAGTGGACGATCCAGGGCGACCCCACCGAGGCGGCGTTCCTCGTCGCCGAGGTGAAGCTCGGCATCCGCGAGCGCCGTACCGGCCGGTTCCGCCGGGTGGCGCACATCCCGTTCACCTCCGAGCGGAAGATGATGTCGAGCCTGGAGGCCGACGCCGAGCGGTCCGGCCGCATCGCGGTCGTCACCAAGGGCGCCCCGGACGTGCTGCTCAAGCGGTGCACCAGGATCCGGGTGGGCGACGAGGAGCGGGAGCTCGACGACGCCTGGCGGGAGCGCATCATCGCCGACGTGGAGCGGCTGTCCGGCGAGGCGTTCCGCACCCTCGCCGTGGCGTACCGGCGGCTCGACGTCCACGAGCCGCCGTCCCCGATCGACGAGTCGCTCGAGCAGGACCTGGTGTACGTCGGCATGGTCGGCATCATCGACCCGCCCCGGCCCGAGGCCGCCAAGGCCATCGCCGAGGCGCGGCGCGCGGGCGTGCGGGTCATGATGATCACCGGCGACCACCCGCGTACCGCGGCGCGCATCGCCCGCGACCTCGGCATCGTCGCGCACGAGCCGGTCGCGGTCTCCGGCCTCGAGCTCGACCGGCTCGACGACGAGGCGTTCCGCCGTACCGTGCGCGAGCGGTCGGTGTACGCGCGGGTCTCGCCCGAGCACAAGCTGCGCATCGTGGACACCCTGCAGGAGGACCGCAAGGTCGTGGCGATGACCGGCGACGGGGTGAACGACGCCCCGGCGCTGAAGTCGGCGGACATCGGCATCGCGATGGGCCGCACCGGCACCGAGGTCACCAAGGAGGCCGCGAACATGATCCTCGCGGACGACAACTTCGCCACGATCATCCGGGCGATCCGCGAGGGCCGCGGCATCTTCGACAACATCAAGAAGTTCCTGCGGTACCTGCTCTCGTCGAACATGGGCGAGGTGCTCACGGTCTTCCTCGGCGTCGTGCTCGCCGGCGTGATCGGCCTGTCGCACGGCGACGGCGCGATCGTGCTGCCGCTGCTCGCCACCCAGATCCTGTGGATCAACCTGCTCACCGACAGCGGCCCCGCCCTCGCCATGGGGGTGGACGCCGAGACCGAGGACGTGATGGCCCGCCCGCCGCGCTCGCTGAGCGACCGGGTCATCGACGCCCGCATGTGGGCCGGGGTGCTCCTGATCGGCCTGGTCATGGCGGCGGTGACGCTGCTCACCATCGACCTGTACCTGCCGGGCGGGCTCATCGCGGGCGACCGGACGCTCGACAACGCGCGCACCGCGGGCTTCACCGTGCTCGTGCTCGCCCAGCTGTTCAACGCGCTCAACGCCCGGTCGGAGACGGTGAGCGCGTTCCACCGCCTGTTCGCCAACCCCTGGCTGTGGGGCGCGATCGCGCTGTCCTTCATCCTCCAGATCGCGGTCGTCCACCTGCCGGTGCTCAACGCGGCGTTCGGCACCGCCCCGCTCACCCTCGGCCAGTGGCTCGTCTGCACGGCGATCGCGAGCGTGGTGCTGTGGGTGGGCGAGCTGCGCAAGCTGGTGCTGCGCCGCGCCGCCGCGAGACGGTCCCGGTCCGAGGCGGCGACCGGGGCCTGACCGGCCCGCCGCCGTCAGGACAGGCGGGCCTGCGGGACCGGGTACGGCGGGCCGCCGTGCCGTACCCCCGACGGGGTGGGCAGGGCGAACCCCACGGCCTTGCCCGGCGTCCCCGTGCAGGACGGCGTCGCCGGGTAGGCGCGGCAGTGCCCCTCGGCGAGCCGCCGTACCAGCGGGAGCCCTCTCCCTCCTTCGCGCAGGACCTCGTCGTCCCCGGCGAGCGGCCGGCGCAGCGCGGCGGTCACCGCCGTCAGGTCCGGGTCCCCGTCGATGACCTCACACCACACCGGGACGCCCGCCACGAGGAACGCCCGCAGCTCGTACGGCGGGCGGGCGTGGCGCTCGGCGTTGCCCGCGAGCTCGCCGACCGCGAGCGTGGCGTCGAACACGGCCGCCTCGTCGAGCCCGGCCCCGCGCAGCATGCCCGCCAGCACGGTCCGCGCCTGCCGAGCGGCGCGGCCGGGCTGCAGAGCCGTGGCGAGCAGCCGCACCCGGCCGCAGGTGGCCGCGATGGCGCCGTCCGGCACGGCATCGGCGGGCAGGCCAGCGGCGGCCCAGCGGGAGGCGGAACCGGGGTCGCCGCTGTGCGCCGGGTTGTCGCTCACTGATTCCATGAGAGAACGCTCCGTTGATCGGCGATGACGGCAGGTAGGTAACCGGGGAGGCGGTGAGAACGGGTAGAGCGTCCGGCCGCCGTTCGATCCGGCGGAACGAGGGGGAGCGGCGCTGGTCGTTTTCTGAGCGTTTCCGCCGCCCGCACCCCGGGCTTTGACCGAACCATCGACGATGGACGGGCGGTCATTGACCTTAAGTCCTGGAGGTCGCATGGGTGCACCCACGAACGGGCGTGGCAGGCCCGAACTGGTGCGGGCGCGCAAGCGGCTGGGCATGACCCAGGTGGAAGCCGCCGAGGCGTTGCTGGTGACGCCGACGACGGTGAGCCGGTGGGAGCGAGGCACCCAGGAGATCCGCCCGGTCTACCGGGCCCGGATGGCGGCGGTGTTCGGGGTCAGCGCCGAGCAGATCGAGCGCTGGCTGGAGTGCACCGAGCCCGTGGACACAGAGCTGTGGCCGTGGCCGGACTTTACGGATATGTCGCTCGCTTCCACAGTCAAATCGGCCGAGAGGTTGTGGAGGAGCGAATTGGACCTGCAACGACGCCACATGCTGGCCGCGCTGCCCTTCGTGCCCGGCGTGCTGGACGGCTGGATCTCGGCCTGGAGTTACGGCTCCTCCATGGACTCCACGGCCAACCAGGGGACGGGGCGCGCCGTCGGGCTCGCCGATGTCCGGCGCATCGAGGAGATGCGGCGGCGGTTTGCGCAGATCGACCACGTGTACGGCGGCGGGCTGGTCCGCCCGACGGTGATCGACTACCTCAACACCACCGTGGCCCCGCTGCTGCGCGGCAGCTACGACGACAAGGTGGGGGCGGCGCTGCTGACGGCCGCGGCCGAGATGACGCTGTTCGCCGGGTGGACGGCCTTCGACGCCGAGCACCACGGCCAGGCCCAGCACTATTACGGCCAAGCCCTGAAACTGGCCAAGGCCGCCGACAACCCGCTCGCCGGAGCGCGCGTGCTGACCACCATGGCCCACCAGGCCGTCCACCTGAACAAACCCGATCAGGCGCTCCTGCTCTCTCGCGCTGCGGTCGAGGCGGGACGCCGAGCGCAGGCCAGCCCGCAGGCCATGGCGCTCCTGCTGATCCGCGAGGCACGGGCCACGGCGATACGGACGCATCCCGCCAAGAGCGGTGACACCCACTCGGCGAAACAGATCGTCCGGCTGCTGCTGGAGGCCGAACGCGCCCACGAGCAGGGGGCGAGGGACGACGATCCTCAATGGGTCCGCGCATTCGATCAACCCGAACTGTCGGCGCAGTTCGGCGTCATCTGGAACCTGCTCGGCGATCACGATCGGGCGGCCGAGTACTCGAACCACAGCCTTCGCGCCTTCACCAGGTACCGCCCGCGTTCCGCACACCTCACCCGCGTGAACATCGCCAACGCCTACCTGGCCAAGGGGGAGCTGGAACAGGCCCTCGATCACGCCCGCGCCGCCGTGAAGGGCGCGACCGCCCTCACCTCGCCCCGGCTCATCGAGCGCGTCAAGCGTTTCGACAAGCGGCTCAAGCCGTACGAGAAGACGATCCAGGTCCGCGAGTTCCGCGCCTACCTCGACCACGCGATGGCCGTCTGACCGGCTTCGGTCATTCATGGCCGCAAACGGTCCGGGCCGAAAC
>QGUZ01000087.1 GCA_003242605.1 Actinomycetota bacterium | reverse complement strand
CTGCACACCAAGACCGGGCTCATGGACGAGCTCGGCAAGGTGAAGCGGGTGATCGAGAAGAAGGCGACCGTCGACGAGGTGCTGCTCGTCCTCGACGCCACCACCGGGCAGAACGGCATGCGCCAGGCCCAGGTGTTCGCCGAGGTGGTGAACATCACCGGCATCGCGCTGACCAAGCTCGACGGCACCGCCAAGGGCGGCATCGTGATCAGCGTGCAGCGCGAGCTGGGCGTGCCGGTCAAGCTGGTGGGCCTCGGCGAGGGGCCCGACGACCTCGCCCCGTTCGACCCGGAGGTGTTCGTCGACGCGATCCTCGGCGACGACAAGTCCGGAGGCGACCAGAAGGACCAGAAGTCCGCGTAGGACCGGGTTCTCGTCAGGCGTGGGGCGCCGCCGCCGGCCGCAGGGCCGGTGGCGGCGCCGTCGTCTTACCGCGTGGGTTACCGCGTGGGTCGGCTTGCCGCGTGGGTCGTCTCACCGTGTGTCGTCTTCGCGGGCGCCGTCTTCGGGTGTGTCGGCTTCGCGGGTGTCGCCGTACCGTGCGCCCGCCGCGCCCGCCGCCGGGCCCGCCACCTGCGGCGACGGCGGCCGCCGGGCCGTACCGGATGCGCGGTGATTTGGGCGGTTTGCAGGTTTTACTGTGTGTCGCGCCACAAAATTGGTTGATCCGAGCGGTAAGTGTTACGATACTGATACCTGTTTGGCTGTGGGCTTGGGCTGTGGTCTGTTCCTGCCGCGCCCGCGCCTCTCTTCCCTGCCGCGTCCAGTGCGCCCTACGGGCGGTCCCCTGACGGAGTTCTTACTCGAGTGCTGCGACCCTGGGCGTGGGCACGGGCGGATGGCTGCGCAAGTGCAAGGTGAACCGGTCGTGCCGTGCACGCGTGTGCGTGTACGGAGGTGCCGGAAGGGTAGTGGGGGATTCGGTTCGTAGGGGGTTCGGATGATCTCGATGACGGAAGAGCAGAGGCGTGCCTGGTTCGAGCGGGACGTCGTGCCCGTGACCCAGCAGCTCTACGCGTCCGCCATGAGGCTGACCCGCAACACGGCCGACGCCGAGGATCTCGTCCAGGAGACCGTCGCCAAGGCGTTCACCTCCTACCACCAGTTCCGTGAGGGCACCAACCTCAAGGCGTGGCTGCACCGGATCCTCACGAACAACTTCATCAACGAGTACCGCAAGAAGCAGCGGTCGCCGAAGCTGTCGGCCACCGAGGACATCGAGGACTGGCAGCTCGCCGCCGCCGAGTCGCACATGTCCACCGGCCTGAAGTCCGCCGAGACCGAGGCGTTGGAGCAGCTCCCCGACTCGGCGGTGATGGACGCGCTGCGCGCCCTGCCCGAGGAGTTCCGCATGGCGGTCTACCTCGCCGACGTCGAGGGCTTCCCGTACAAGGAGATCGCCGAGCGGATGGGCACCCCGATCGGCACCGTGATGTCGCGGCTGCACCGCGGCCGGCGCCAGCTGCGCGCGATGCTCGCCGACTACGTGCGCGAGCACGGCTCGCTGCGCGGCTCCCTGCGCGAGACCGAGCCCGAGCTCGCCGCCTGACGGCCGGCCGTACCCGGCTCCGCCGCCCGGACCGCCGGGCGCGACCTCACGCCGCGGCGATCAGCGCCACCGACCCGAGCGCGAGGCCCACTCCCGTGACCTGCACCGGGGTGAGCCGTTCCCCGAGCACCTGACGGGCGAGCAGCAGCGTGCTCGCCGGGTAGAGCGAGACGATCACGGCGACGAGGCTGAGCAGGCCCCGGTGCACGGCGAGCATGTAGAGCACGTTCGCCGCCATGTCGAGCACGCCCGCGAGCACGATCGTGCGCAGCGACCCCGGGGCGGGCCGCAGCCCGCGCCGTGAGGCGAGCGCGATCCCGGTGACGAGGAGGATCGAGGTGAACCGCGCGCCGAGCAGCGGCCACGGCCCCGCGTCCTCGGGCGCGTTGCCGAGCAGGATGAAGAACCCGCCGAACCCGGCCCCGGCGATCGACGCCAGCGCGAGCGGGCCGAGCCCGCGCGCCGCGGGCTCCTGCGCGGGCCCGCGGCTCACCAGCAGCACCGCGAGGATCGCGAGCGCCACCCCGGCCAGCGCCGCGGGCGCCGGGCGCTCGCCGACCGCGAGGCCGAACAGCACCGGCAGCCCCGCCGAGATCGTCGCGCTCACCGGGGCGACCACCGACATCGTGCCGATCGCGAGCGCCCGGTAGAAGAACACCAGCCCGCCGCCGCCCGCGAGCCCGGCGACCATGCCCCACGCCATCGCGGCCGTGCCGTTCCGGCCGGGCAGCACCGGCAGGAGGCAGACGATGAACGCGAGCCCGGCGAGCTGCGACAGCACCACCACGGCGAACACCTGGGAGCGCCGGCTCGCCAGCCCGCCGCAGAAGTCCGCCGCGCCGTACACCACGGCGCACGCCGTCGCCAGCGCGATCGCGGTCACAGAACCTCCTTCGGTGCAATGCAATGAACCCGAAGTACATTACACCGAAGTGCAAAAGACTAAAAAATTGATCTAATACACTGCACCGCATGCCGGAACTCGAGACGCTGACCGCGGCGATCGCGAACAACGTCCGGGCCCAGCGGGCGCACCGGGGCATGACCCTCGACGAGCTGGCCCTGCGCTCGGGCGTGAGCCGGGGCATGCTCATCCAGATCGAGCAGGGCCGTACCAACCCGAGCATCAACACGCTCAACCGGATCGCCGACGCGCTCGGCGTCTCGGTGGGCCGCCTCGTCGAGGTGTCCGACACCCCCGTCGTGCGGGTGGTGCACGAGTCCGACGTGGTGACGATGTGGCGGGGTGCCAAGGGCGGCTCGGCGCGGCTGCTCGTCGGCAGCGACCTGCCCGCGATCCTCGAGCTGTGGGACTGGCGGCTCGGGCCCGGCGAGCACCACGACAGCGACGGGCACGCCGCCGGCACCCGCGAGCTGCTCACCGTGCTCACCGGCGAGCTCACCCTCTCGGTGTACGGCAAGAGCCACGTGATCCGGAAGGACGAGGCGGTGCTGTTCACCGCGGACCGGCCGCACCGGTACGCCAACGAGGGCGACGAGGAGGTGCGGTTCGTCATGGTGGTGACCGAGCCCCGCGACACGCCGGACCGCTGATATCACCCCTCACACCCATCTCTCGTGACACGCTCCCCCGAGAGGTGAAACGCAGACATCTGGGTACTGCTCCAGATACCTGGCCGGAGTGTTCCGCGGGCGACCCGGTCAGGGGGGGTGGCATCGAGGTCCCGCGGTGCTTTCGGGGGGAAGCGTGCGAGTGGGGGGCACGTCGGCGTCGCGCCGCGCGACGCCGTTACTGGTGATGACACTGGTGGGCGCACTGGTGGGCACCGCCGGGTGCGCGGGGATCGGCATGTTCCGGCAGGCGAGGGAGTCGGCGGCGGTTCCGGAACGCCCGTTGAGCAGGCCGATCGACGCCGACCTGTTGCGGCACCGGCTGGTCGCTCAGCAGCCCGAGTGGCCGACCGGGCGGCTGCCCGCCGGGCCGGGGTTCCGGACCGTGGACTGCTCGCGGATCAAGTGCGTCGCGCTCACCTTCGACGACGGCCCGGGCAAGTACACCGCGAGGTTGCTCGACATCCTCGCCGCGCACAACGCGCGCGCGACCTTCTTCGTCATCGGGCGGAACATCACCCGGGAGGCCCGCCCGCACCTGGTCCGCATGGTCGCCGAGGGCCACGAGATCGGCAACCACACCTGGAGCCATCCGGACCTCACCAGGCTGTCGCCGGCCAAGCTCGCCGAGGAGATGGCCAAGACCAACCGCCTCGTCAAGGCCTACACCGGGACGGAGCCGCACACGCTGCGGCCGCCGTACGGCACGACCAACGCCCGGGTCGCAAAGGAGGCGAAGCGGCAGGGGCTCGCCCAGATCCTGTGGACCATCGACACCAACGACTGGCAGGAGCGCAAGACCGATGTCGTGGTGAAGCGGGTGACGGCGGCGAAGCCCGGGGCGATCGTGCTGCTCCACGAGACCGCCGCGACGACCGTGGCCGGGGTGCCGAAGATGCTCGAGTACTTCAATCGCCAGGGTTACACCTATGTCACCATTTCTGAGCTTTTCGGCGAGCAGTACCTGCAGCCGGGGGAGAAGTACAGGGAGCACGCCGGCATGATCCAGTGACGCGTGCGCGCGTGCGGTCACACGTGCGGTGGCGTGCCGTCGCGGGCGGACGGCCCGGTGGCCGCGAGGTCGCCGGGCCGTCCGGGCGGCGGCCCCGGCGCGGTACGGCCGGGCGCCGGTCAGGCCGGATGGTGGCCGCGCTTGGCGCGGGCCGCGATGCGGGCCCGCTCGGCCGCGTTCAGCACCACCTTGCGCGGCCGGATCGCGGTGGGCGTGACCTCCACGCACTCGTCCTCGCGGATGAACTCCAGCATCTCCTCGAGGCTCATCGTGCGCGGCGGGCTGAGCCGCTCCAGCTCCTCCGCGGTGGACGAGCGCATGTTCGTGAGCTTCCGCTCCCGGGTGATGTTCACGTCCATGTCCTCGGCCCGGGAGTTCTCCCCGACGATCATGCCCTCGTAGACCTCGGTGCCGGGGGTCACGAACAGCGTGGCGCGCTCCTGCAGGTTGAGGATCGCGTACGCGGTCGCGGTGCCGGCGCGGTCGGCGACGAGCGAGCCGGTCGGCCGGGTGCGCAGCTCGCCGAACCAGGGCTCGTACCCCTCGAACACGTGGTGCGCGATGCCGGTGCCGCGGGTCTCGGTGAGGAACTCGGTGCGGAAGCCGATGAGGCCGCGGGCGGGCACGAGGAACTCCATGCGGACCCACCCGCTGCCGTTGTTGACCATGTTCTCCATGCGGCCCTTGCGCACCGCGATGAGCTGGGTGACCGCGCCGAGGTACTCCTCGGGGCAGTCGACGGTGAGCCGCTCGACCGGCTCGTGCACCTTGCCGTCGATCACCCGGGTGACCACCTGCGGCTTGCCCACGGTGAGCTCGTAGCCCTCCCGGCGCATCGTCTCGACGAGCACGGCGAGGGCGAGCTCGCCCCGGCCCTGCACCTCCCAGGCGTCCGGCCGGTCGGTGGGCAGCACCCGCATCGACACGTTGCCGATCAGCTCGCGGTCGAGCCGCTCCTTCACCAGCCGGGCGGTGACCTTGGTGCCCTTCTCCCGGCCCACCAGCGGGCTGGTGTTCGTGCCGATCACCATCGAGATCGCCGGCTCGTCCACGGTGATCCGCGGCAGCGGACGCGGATCGTCCGGGTCGGCGAGGGTGTCGCCGATCATGATGTCGGGGATGCCGGCGACCGCGATGATGTCGCCCGGCCCGGCCTGCTGGGCGGGCTTGCGCTCCAGCGCCTCGGTCATCAGCAGCTCACTGATCCGCACCCGCTCGATCGAGCCGTCCGCGCGGCACCAGGCGACCTGCTGGCCCTTGGTGATGGTGCCGTGGTGGATCCGGCACAGCGCGATCCGGCCGAGGTAGCTGGAGGAGTCGAGGTTGGTGACGAGCGCCTGCAGCGGCGCGGTCGGGTCGTAGGTAGGCGGCGGGACCGTGCGCTTGATCGTCTCGAACAGCGGCTCCAGGTCCGGTGAGTCGGGCAGCTCGCCGTCGGCCGGCCGGTTGAGCGAGGCCCGGCCCGCCTTCGCCGACGCGTAGACGATCGGGAAGTCGATCTGGTCGTCGGTGGCGTCGAGGTCGAGGAAGAGCTCGTAGGTGGCGTCGACCACCTCGGCGATGCGCGAGTCGGGCCGGTCGACCTTGTTGATGCAGAGGATCACCGGCAGCTTCGCGGCGAGCGCCTTGCGCAGCACGAACCGGGTCTGCGGCAGCGGGCCCTCGGAGGCGTCGACGAGCAGCACGACCCCGTCGACCATCGCCAGGCCGCGCTCGACCTCGCCGCCGAAGTCGGCGTGGCCCGGGGTGTCGATGATGTTGATCGTGATGCCGCCGTGCCGTACCGCGGTGTTCTTCGCGAGGATCGTGATGCCCTTCTCGCGCTCGAGGTCGTTCGAGTCGAGCACCCGCTCGTCGACCTCCTGGTTCGCGCGGAACGCCCCGGACTGCCACAGCATGGCGTCGACCAGCGTGGTCTTGCCGTGGTCCACGTGCGCGATGATGGCGATGTTGCGCAGGTCGTCACGGCTCTGCAAAGGCATGATGAGATCTCGTTCCGGTCGTGGGGATGGTCCGCGCCTCGGAATGCCCGCTGGCCGCCGCCGGGACGATCGCTCCGGGTCGCCCCGCCATTTTAGTTGATGGGAATTACCGCCGATTTCCGCCGCGCGGGCGGCGAGCGCGCAGGTGGGCGGGCCGTCGCAGGCCGGCCGGGGCGCCGCGGTTACCCTCTCTGCATGCCGTTCGCTCCCGTTTTCGGCGCGATGATGCGCACCGTGGACGGCGTGCGCATCGACGCCGCGCACATTCCCGGCGATTCGCTCGACCTCGGCATCGTCGTCGCGCACGGGTTCACCGGATCCTGGCGCGAGCGGGCGACCCGCCGCATCGCGCACCTGCTGAGCGCGTACGGCGGGGTGCTCGCCTTCGACTTCCGCGGCCACGGCCGCTCGTCCGGGCTGTCCACCGTCGGGGACCGGGAGATCTACGACATCGACGCGGTCGTCCGGCACGCCCGGGTGATCGGGTACCGCCGGGTGGTCACGGTCGGGTTCTCGATGGGCGCCGCGGTCGCGATCCGGCACGCCGGGTTGCTCGGCGGGGTGGACGGCGTGGTGGCGGTGAGCGGGCCCGCCCGCTGGTACTACCGGGGCACCCGGCCGATGCGGCAGGTGCACTGGGCGATCGAGCGGCCGCTCGGCCGCCTGGCCGCCCGGCTGGTGAAGCGCACCCGGATCGCGGTCGGGCCGTGGGACCCGGTGCCGATGCCGCCGTACGAGGCGGTGCGGCGCATCGCGCCGACGCCGGTGCTCATCGTGCACGGCGACGCCGACGCGTTCTTCCCGGTGGAGCACGCCCACCAGCTGTACGCGAACGCCCGCGAGCCGCGGGAGCTGTGGATCGAGCCCGGGTACGGCCACGCCGAGGCGGCGGCCACCCCCGCGCTGGTGCGGCGGATCGGGGAGTGGGCGGCGCAACGGGCGAAAAATTCTCCCGAACCCCGAACTTCTCCTCGCGACCTGTCGTCTACCTAGGCACAGCGCCCGCTTAGAGCGGCAGCGTGGCGCGGGAGCGCTCGGGTGGGGGCGCGCGGGGTGCCGATCAGGCTCGGGAGCGCTACCGGCACTCCGCCGCGCACCACCCGAGCTTTTTTCATGTTTGGGACGGCTGTGCTCAAGCAGCACGATTGGGGCAAGAGTTGGCCGTTCCGACGTTGTGGGAGAGAGGTATCTCCTATAGTTCCCTTCCGTCTGAGGAAGGGGAGAGCGGCGTGAAACGTGGCCGGGTCCGCGCTCTGGCCGTCGTTCTTGCCGGGTTGACCGCCTTCGCCGGTGCTCCGGGAGCCCAGGCGGAACCCGATCGGCAGGCGAAGCTGAACCAGCTCACCAAACGGGCCGCTGCGCTCACCAAGGCCTACCGCGGGGAGATCCAGAGCCTGGAGGAGGCGAAGCGGGCGGTGCGCCGGGCCGAGGCCCGCGCCAAGTCGCTGAAGACGAGGGTCGCCGCCGCCCAGCGCGCGCTCACCCAGTTCGCCCAGACCTCGTACATGAACGGCGGCGTCGACCCGGGCGAGCTGCTCGCCTTCGGCGACGGCGACCTCGGCCAGGCCGCCACGCTCAGCTACCTCGCCGCCGAGCGGGCCGAACGGCTCAACCGCCTCAAGGAGATGATGGCGGAGGCGAAGAAGGCCGAGAAGGCCGCCGACGAGAAGGTCGAGGAGCTGCGCAAGAACATCGAGGAGCTGCAGCGCAAGCGGCGCGAGGTGGAGAAGCTGCTCGCCCGGTTCGGGTTCCAGAAGCCGGACGCGGGCACCGGGCTCACCCCGCGCATGATCAACGTCCGGAACCAGATCATGGCGCGGTTCCCGATGCCGTACGGCGTCGGCTGCCTGCGCCGCGGGGACTCCGGCGAGCACGGCGTCGGCCGGGCGTGCGACTTCATGATGGCCCCGGGCGGCCGGTACGCGACCGGCGCCGACCTCGAGCGCGGCAACGCCCTCGCCGAGTGGTGCATCAAGAACGGGCGGCGGCTCGGGATCATGTACATCATCTGGCAGCAGAAGTACTACGACATCCGCACCGGCAGCGGCTGGCGGATGATGGCCGACCGCGGCAGCCCCACCGCCAACCACTACGACCACGTGCACGTTTCGGTGCTCTAGCCGGTACGGCCGGCCGTATCCGCAGGTGAGCGGCTCCGGCGGCGGCGAAGGTCGGCCGCGGGCCGCGGCGGCCGGAGATAATGGCGGGGTGACGAGGGTCTCCGACGGGACGCTGCGGCGTCGCCCGGCCCAGCGGCGCAGCCAGGAACGGGTCGAGCGCATGCTCGACGAGTGCGCCCGGCTTCTCGACGAGGTCGGGTACGACGGGCTGACCACCAAGGAGGTGGCGCGCCGGGCCGGGGTGCCGATCGGCACCTTCTACCAGTTCTTCCCGGACAAGCAGGGGCTCGTGCGCGCCCTCGGGCTGCGCAACCTCGACGCGTTCCTCGACCGGGTCACCGCGCGGCTCGCCGAGCGCCGGCTGGACAACTGGACCGAGGCGGTGGACATCCTCGTCGACGAGTTCGTCGAAATGAAGCACACCATGCCGGGCTTCGGCGTCATGGACTTCGGCGAGGTGCTCGTCGCCCCGGGCGGCCCCGGGCTGCGCGGCACCGAGCGCATGCTCGACGGGCGGCGGGAGAACAACCTCGTCGTCGCCGACCGGGTGCGGGCGCTCGCCGTGGAGGTGCTCGGCGCGCCCGCCGGGCCGGAGCTCGACCGGGCGATCGTGGTCGCGGTGGAGGCGGCCGACGCGGTGCTCAAGCTCGCCTTCCGCGTCGACCCGCAGGGCGACCCCGCGCTGATCGCCGAGTGCAAGCGGCTCATCCGCCGGTACCTCGAGGACTACGCGTCCTGACCCGCGCGGCCGAAGGGAGGACGGAGTGACCACGGGTACGGCCGGCCGGGCCGGCACCGGCTACTACACCCCCGGGCAGGTGGCCCAGGCGACCGGATTCAGCCTCGACACGCTGCGGTACTACGAGCGCATCGGCCTGCTCAATCCGGTGGAGCGGAACGCCGCCGGGCGGCGCCGGTTCACCGACGAGGACCTCGGCTGGCTCAACTGGATCCGCTGCCTGCGGGACACCGGCATGCCGATCGCCGAGATGCTGCGGTTCGCGGAGCTGACCCGGGAGGGGGACCACACCATCCCCGACCGGATCGCGCTGCTCGAGGCGCACGACCGCAACGTCGAGGCGATGATCGCCGACCTGCGGGAGAAGCAGGAGGCGATCAAGCGCAAGATCGCCCACTACCGCGACCTGCTCGACCTGGCCGAGGCGACCGCGGACGACGCCGCGGCCGAGGCCGACCCCGCGCCGCAGGCCTGAGCGCGGCCGCCGCCCGCCTCGCCGGGCCGTACCGCCGCGGCCGGGGCCGCCCGGGCTCGCCGTGCCCGAAAATCCGGCCGATGTGACCTGCGAAAACAGCGGCGCGGCTGGGCTGACCAGGGCATTTCCCGAGAGATTGCCGGTATGCGGATACGTTACCGGTCTGTTCTTGACCGGAGCGCCCGGCGGTGGCTTCATGGGCGGTGGTGACAACGTTGTCAAGCCCGTGCGCTGAAACCTTCGGGGGAGTTTCGTGGCCGGGGTCCGAGACCGAAGGGATGGGCGATGCGGAGACGGTGGATAACGGCCGCCGCCATCGGCTTGGCCGGAATGCTCGCGCTCGCCGCCTGCGGCGGCGGAGGTGACTCGTCCGGGGACGGTGGCCAGGGCGGTGCCGCCCGCAAGCGGGTGGAGGTCTTCTCCTGGTGGACCGGCCCGGGTGAGGCGGACGGCCTCAAGGCGATGCGGCAGATCTTCGAGCGGCAGAACCCGAACTACACGTTCTTCGACGCCGCGGTCGCCGGCGGCTCCGGCGACCAGGCCCGGGCGCTGCTCGCCAGCAAGCTCCAGGCGAACCAGCCGCCGGACACCTTCCAGGGTCACGCGGGCGCCGAGCTGCAGGGCTACATCAAGGCCGGCAAGCTCGAGCCGCTTGACTTCCTGTACGACGAGCTCAAGCTGCGCGAGGTCTTCCCCGAGCAGCTCGTCGAGCAGATCACGGTGGACGACCACATCTACTCGGTGCCGGTCAACATCCACCGGTCGAACGTGCTCTGGTACAACCCGGGCGTGCTGAAGGAGGCGGGGGTCTCCGGCCCGCCGAAGACGATCGAGGAGTTCATCGGCGCGCTGGAGAAGGTCAAGCAGACCGGCAAGATCCCGCTGTCGATCGGCTCCCAGTGGACCCAGGTCCACCTGCTGGAGAGCGTGCTGCTCGGCACGCTCGGCACCGAGCGGTACAACGCGCTGTGGACCGCGAGCGCCGACTGGTCGTCCTCCGACATCACCAAGGCGCTGGAGAACTTCAAGACGATCATGTCGTACGCCGGCACCCCGCAGGAGGACTGGCAGCCCGCGGCGAAGCAGGTCGCCGACGGTGAGGCCGCCTTCAACGTCATGGGGGACTGGGTCTACGGCTACTTCGTCAACCCGCCGGACGGCGGCCTCGGCAAGACCGCCAAGCAGGACTTCGACTGGGCGCCGGCCCCGGGCACCGACGGCACCTTCATGTGGCTGTCGGACAGCTTCACCCTGCCCAAGGGCGCCCCGAACCGGGACGGCGCGATCGCCTGGCTGAAGGTCGCGGCGAGCAAGGAGGGGCAGGACGCGTTCAACCCGCTGAAGGGCTCGATCCCGGCGCGTAAGGACGCCGACAAGTCGCTCTACAAGGACTACCTCGCCTACAGCCTCGAGCAGTGGGCGAGCAACCGGCTCGCCGGGTCGATCCAGCACGGCGTGGTCGCCAACGACGCCTGGCGCAGCGCGATCAACGACGCCGTCGGCCTGTTCCTGCAGGACCAGGACGTGGCGAAGCTGCAGCAGGCGCTCGTGGACGCGGCGAAGAACAGCGGCCAGTAGGCCGGGCCCGGCCGCCTCGGCCCGCGCGGCCGGGGCGGCCGGCCGTACCCGAAAGGTGGGGTCGTGACCGCCAAGACAGCATCCGTCCGGGCCCGGATGCCGCGCTGGCTGCCGGGCCTGTTGCTCGTATCGCCGTCGATCGTGGCGATCGCCGTCTTCGTGTACGGCATGCTGGGCTGGAACTTCAAGGTGGCGCTCAGCGACCAGCACGACGAGGTGTCCGAGGGGAGCTTCGTCGGGCTGGAGAACTTCATCAACATCTGGCAGGAGACGCGGTGGATCCTGTCGGTCCAGCACGCCATCGTGTTCACGGTGGTGTTCGTCGGGGGCGCGCTGGTCCTCGGCTGGTTCCTCGCCTTCCTCATGGAGAAGGGGATCAAGGGCGAGGGGGGCTTTCGGGCGATCTACCTGTTCCCCATGGCGATCTCGTTCATCGCCACCGGCGTGGTGTGGCGCTGGCTGATGAACAGCGCCACCGGGGAGCGGGCGGTCGGCCTCAACGCGCTGTTCCGGTTCCTGGGGCTGGACTTCCTGCAGTGGCAGTGGTTCCGTGACCCGGACTGGGGCATGGCCGCGATGGCCATCCCGGCGATCTGGCAGATGTCCGGATATGTCATGGCGCTATTCCTCGCCGGGTTCCGCGGGGTGCCCGAGGAGCTGCGGGAGGCGGCGCGGGTGGACGGCTGCAACGAGTGGCAGGTCTACCGCTGGGTGATCCTCCCGCACCTGCGGCCGGTCACGCTCGCAGCGCTGATCATCCTCGGCCACATCTCGCTGAAGGTCTTCGACCTGATCGTGTCGGTCTCGGGCAAGCAGATCATCACCGACGTGCCCGCGATCTTCATGTGGACCGCGGTGTACGACGCGCACGACCCGGCCAAGGGCGCGACGATCGCCGGCTACATCGTGCTCTCGGTGGCGATCTTCGTCGTGCCGTACCTGATCTGGAACGCCCGCAGGGAGAAGCGCAAGTGACCGTGATCGCGAAGGTCCGCGGGACCACCGCGCCCCAGCACGCCAAGGTGGTCCGGAGGGGCGGCGCGCCGGTGTGGCGGGCGGTGCGGTTCGCGCTGCTGCTCGCCTTCGTCGTGCTGTTCCTGATCCCGGTGTACGTGCTGCTGGTGACGAGCTTCAAGCCGCTCACCGAGGCCGACCCGAGCCAGGCGTGGAACCTGCCGCGCACCTGGACCACCGAGGCGTGGCAGGTGGCGTGGGAGCGGCTCGCCCCGGGCGTGTGGAACAGCGTCATGCTCGCCGTGCCGGGCTCGCTGATCTCGGCGATGCTCGGCTCGATGAACGGCTACGTGCTGTCGAAGTGGCGGTTCGCGGGCGCCGACGTGGTGTTCACGCTGCTGCTGTTCGGCATGTTCATCCCGTACCAGGGCGTGATGATCCCGCTCGTGCAGCTCCTGGTCGGGCTCAACGAGATCACCGGCACGCAGCTGTTCTACGGCGGCATCCCCGGGCTCACGCTCGCGCACATCGTCTACGGCATCCCGATCTGCACGCTGATCTTCCGCAACTACTACGTGACGATCCCGGACGAGCTGATCGAGGCCGCCCGGGTGGACGGCGCGGGCATGCTGCGCACCTACTGGTCGGTGATCATCCCGGTCTCCGGCCCGGCGTTCGCGGTGACGGTGATCTGGCAGTTCACCTCGCTGTGGAACGACTTCCTGTTCGCCGTCTTCCTCACCGGCCCGCAGAGCTGGCCGGCCACGGTGATGCTCAACAACATCGCCGGGGCGCAGACGGTGCCGTACAGCCAGCAGATGGCCGCGGCGATCCTCGCCTCGATCCCGACCGTGGTGATCTACATCCTGCTCGGCCGGTTCTTCATGCGCGGCCTCATGGCCGGTGCGCTGAAGGGTTGACGAGCGAGTCGCCGAGCGGCGTGCGGTGGTAGAGCACGCTGCGGCCGGTGCGCACCCCGGCGATCAGCCCCGCCTCGCGGAGCGCGGCGATGTGGTCGCCGGTGCCGCCGATGCTCAGCCCGAGCCGGGCGGCGAGCTGGGTGGTGGTCGCGGGCACCTCGAGCTCGGTGAGGATGGCGGTCCTGGTCCGGCCGATGAGCCGGGCCAGGCCGCCGGGCGTCCGCTGCGGGGCGGCCACGCCGCGCGCCGGGTAGATCAGCGCGTACGGCCAGGCGTCCGTCACGTAGTCCAGGTAGGCGCCCGCCTTCTTGATGAAGACGCTCGGCACGAACAGCAGGCCGCGGCCGCCGAGGTGGCAGGTCCGGTCGTCCGCGCCGATCCGCATCTCGATGTGGCCGCAGGCGGCGTCGTCGTCGCGCCAGCGCACCTGCGGGGAGAGGTCGTCGAGGGCGGCGCGCCAGCCGTACGTGGCGAGCCGCCCGGCCCGCTGCACCACGTCGCGCTCGAGGATCGCGTGGAACCGCGGCCAGCTCGGCGCGATCACCTCGCGCCAGAGGGCCTCCAGCGCGTCGGCGATGCGGGCGACCACGTCGCGGTCCCGCAGCACCCGCATCACCGGCTCGGGCAGTGGCGCCCGGTCCTGCAGGCTGCGGGCGATCTCGGCGTGGGCCTGCTCGGCCGGGGTGGCGCGCATCGTGGCGATCTCATCCTCGAAGGTGACGTTCACCCCGGTGGGCGGCGGCGCGATGAAGTCCGGGGTGTACCGCCGCGGCACGTACAGCGCGACCAGCGCGCGCAGCTCCGGCATGGACTCCTGCAGCCGCAGGTACGCCGGGCGGGAGCGGGCCACCCAGTCGCGGAGCGCGCCGACCTCCATCCTGCCGGAGATCGCCCACACGGCGTGCAGGGTCTCGATGAGCGGTGAGATGGCGAATCTGCTCGCCATGATGTCCTGCGCGCTGACCTCGATCCGGAGCATCCGATCACCACTCTTCAGGTGAGTGCGTAGAGCACAGTTTGCCGCTATCGGCCCTGCTGCGCCCTCCTTGAGCACATCTTTTCGGCTATTTCCGAATTTCTGGCTGAGTGGTCCGGGGCGGGGCGAGCATCGGGGCCATGACCACATTCGGCCAGGTGTTCGCCGAGCCCCGCTTCCGCGTGCTGTTCGCCAGCCAGACGCTGCTGGTGGCCGGGGACACCGTGAAGATGCTCGCGTTCTCCGTGCTCGTCTACGCCCACACCGGATCGCCGGGGCTGTCCGCCATGGCGTACCTGTCCGGCTTCCTGCCCGAGGTGGTGGGCGGGATCTTCCTGCTGTCGATCGCCGACCGGATGCGGCCACGCGCCCTGATGATCGCCGGTGACCTGCTGCGGGCGGCGACGTGCGTCGCGCTCGCCGTGGCCGGGCTGCCGGTGTGGGCGGCGCTCGCGCTCGTCTTCGTGACCGGGGTGCCGAGGCCGGTCTTCAGCGCGGCGCGCGCCGCGATGCTGCCGGAGGTGCTGGCGGGCGACGCGTTCGTGCTCGGCCGGGCCGCGCTCGGCATGGTGGCGGCCTTGGCGCAGATCGCCGGGTTCGCCGCCGGCGGGCTCGTGCTCGCCGCGACCGGGCCGGAGCGGGCGCTGCTGGTGACCGCGGCGCTCTCGCTGCTCAGCGCGGTCGCGGAGCGGCTGGGGCTGCCCGACACCCCGCCGCGGGCGGGCGCGGGCGGCGCCGGGACGGGGACCGTGCGCACCACGCTGCGGGTCAACCGGGAGCTGCTCGCCGACCGCCGGGTGCGCGGGCTGCTGCTCGCCGGATGGCTGCCGATGCTCCTCTTCGTCGGCGCCGAGGCGGTGTTCGTGCCGTACCTGACCGAACTCGGCTCGCCGTCCGGGGCCGGGCTGGTGCTCGCCGCCACCGCCGCGGGCATGGGGCTCGGCAACCTCGTGGTGGGCCGGTTCGTCTCGCCCGCCGGGCGGGAGCGGCTGGTCTTCCCGCTCATGCTGCTGAGCGGGGTGCCGCTGGTGGCGTTCGCCGCACGGCCGGGCGTCGCCGTCGCCGCGGTGCTCGCCGCGGCGGGCTGCGCCTGCCTCGCCTACAACCTCGGCCTGCAGCGCCCGTTCGTCGACGCGGTGCCGTCCGACCGCCTCGGCCAGGCGTACGGCCTGCAGAACTCCGGGGTGATGACCGCGCAGGCGGTGGGCGCGATGCTCGTCGGCGCGCTCGCCGAGGCCGTGCCGACGCACCACGCGATCGCCTGGGCGGGCGTCGCCGCGATCGGCTGCGCGCTCACGCTGCGCGCCACCGTGCTCGGCGGGCTCGGGCTCAGGCGACCCGGGCGGGCGGCGGGATCTCGCCGGAGCCGCGCACGATGAGCCGGGTGGGCAGCAGCACCCGCTGGGCCGGGCCGCGGTTCCCGGCGAGCCGCCGGAACAGCAGCTCGGCGGCGGTCCGGCCGAGCCCGGCGGGGTCCTGGGCGACCACGGTCACCCCGGGGGTGAGCAGGTCGGCGAGCTCGAGGTCGTCGAAGCCGACGAGCGCGGGCCGGTCCGGGCCGGGGCGCGCGGCGAGCGCGCGCAGCACGTGCGTGGTGATCAGCCCGTTCCCGGTGAACAGCGCGGTGGGCGGGTCCGGCAGCGCGGCCATCGCGGCGAGCGCGGCGCGCACCCGCTGCGGATCCGGGCGGCCCATGCTCACCAGCGCCTCGTCGTACGGCAGGCCGGCGGCGGCGAGCGCGTCACGGTAGCCGCGCAGCCGTTCCCGGGCGGTGAAGATCGCGGGTGAGTCGCCGAGGAAGGCGATGCGCCGGTGGCCGTGCCGGATGAGGTGGGCGACCCCCTGGGCCGCGCCGCCCGCGTTGTCGCTCAGCACGGTGTCGGCCTCCAGGCCGGGCCCGGGCGGCCGGTCGACGAAGGCGACGACGACGCCCGCCTCCAGCTCGGGGCACAGGTAACCGTGGTCGGTGCCGGCCGGGACGATGACGAGCCCGTCGACCCGGCGGGCGCAGAACGCCAGCACGATCTCCCGCTCCAGCGCCGGGTCCTCCTCGGAGACGCCGGTGAACAGCAGGTGGCCGTGCCGCCGGGCGACCGCTTCCACGGCCCGGCTGAGCCCGGAGTAGAACGGGTCGGAGACGTCCCCGATCACCAGCCCGATGCTCGCGGTCCGGCCCGCGCGCAGCAGCCGGGCGCTCTCGTTGCGCCGGTAGCCGAGCCGCCGGATCGCCTCGTGCACCCGTTCGGCGGTGGCGGGATTGACGCCGGGCTCGCCGTTCACGACCCGGGACACGGTCTTGAGCGCCACCCCCGCCGCGGCGGCCACGTCGCGCATGGTCGGCCGGCCACGTCTGGTGTGCGTCACGCAACAGATCATCCCTCAGGAACGGCGTGTTGACAACGTTGTCAACAGGGGCGAGGGAACGGTGCTCATGGCCCGGCGGATCAACGCCGTCTCCCGCACCATACAAGACTGTTTGACCACAAATGGTCATGGGACATACGTTCTGACTGGTCGTCCCGCCGGCCCGTCCGGTCCCGGACATCCTGCGCGCTCGCAGCGGCGATCCGGCGCGGTGGCGCCGCGGACCGCAGGGCCGGGTGGCCGGTCGCGGGTGGCCGGACGGCACGGCGGCGTCCCCGCGCCCCGGCGCGGCGATCACCCTGGTCACCGGGAAGGACGGGCGAGTGTGAGGACGGTACGGGACGCGGCGTTCGACGTGGTGCGCCGCACCGGCATGACCACGATCTTCAGCAACCCCGGGTCCACCGAGATCCCGCTGCTCGCGGGGCTCCCCGACGACCTCGAGTTCGTGCTCGGCCTGCACGAGGGCTCGGTCGTCGGCATGGCCACCGGGTGGGCGATCGCCCGCGAGCGGCCCGCGCTCGCGCTGCTCCACACCACCGCCGGGCTCGGCAACGCGGTCGGCGCGATCGCCACCGCGCGGGCGAACCGCGCCCCGGTCGTGATCGTGGTCGGCCAGCAGGACCGCCGCCACCTCGCGCTCGAGCCGTTCCTCGCCGGGCACGACCTCACCGCGCTCGCCGGGGCGTACCCGGTGTGGACGGCCGAGCCGGTGCGGCCCCAGGAGGTGCCCGGCGCGATCGCCCGCGCCTGCCACGAGGCGGTCACCCGGCGCGGGCCCGCGATCGTCGTGGTGCCGCAGGACGACTGGGCGCAGCCCGCCGAGGAGGCCGTGCTCGCCGCGCCCGGCACCGTGCTCCGCCCGGCCGCGGTGACCGACGCCGACGTCGCCGAGCTCGCCCGGCTGCTCGCCGGGGCGCGCTCGCCCGCGCTCGTCACCGGCGCGGGCGCGGACTCGGCCGCGGCGTGGCGCGCGCTGGTCGCGCTCGCCGAGCGGCTGCGCTGCCCGGTGTTCGCCGAGCCGTTCGGGTCGCGGGCCGGGTTCCCGCAGGATCACCCGCAGTACGCCGGGCTGCTCCCGGCCGAGCGGGAGGGCCTGCGCGAGCGGCTGCGCGGCCACGACG
>QGUZ01000086.1 GCA_003242605.1 Actinomycetota bacterium | reverse complement strand
AGCGCGGGGAGAGGGGCCGGGGGCCATGACACCGAGGCCGGTACGGCCGAGCCCGGCTCGGCCGCCGCCGGCGGCGGGAGCGCCGAGGCGGCGGGCACGCGGCGGGAGCCCGGCCCGGACGCCGCCGCGGCCGAGGCGGACGCGGCCGTGGGCGGGACGGGCGGCGCGGACGAGGAGTGGTTCGAGCGGCAGGCCCGGCGGGTCGAAAAAGTGATCTTCCGCCCCGGCCGGTTCGGCCTCGGCTACAGCGAGGCGGAGGTCGACGCGTTCCTCGACCGCATCGTCGCGACGCTGCGCCGTACCACCGACGAGCCGCTCACCGCGGACGACGTGCGCGAGGTGAAGTTCTCCACCGTGCTGTTCCGCCCGGGGTACGCGATCGACGAGGTGGACGAGTTCCTCGCCGAGATGGCCGAGGTGATCGCCAAACGCTGACACCGGGCGGGGTTGCGGGCCGGCCCGCCCGGGCAGTGCGCAGGGGAGGAGCCATGAGCAGGTACGTCGACCTCTCGGTCCCGATCGCGACCGGCATGCCCGTGTACCCGGGCGACCCGCAGGTGGAGCTGAGCCCCACGGCCACCGTGGCCACCCACGGCTGCAACGTGCTCGGCCTGCGCCTGGGCTCGCACACCGGCACGCACGTGGACGCGCCGTACCACGTCGGCGACGACCTGCCGAAGCTCGACGAGCTGCCGTTCGACCGGTTCGTCGGCCCGGCCGTGGTCGTCGACGCCCGCGACGCGGGGCCGCGCGCGCCGCTCGGCCCCGAGCGGTTCGCGGACGTGGCGCGCCGCGGCGCGATCGTGCTCATCGCCACCGGGTGGTCGGCCCGCTGGGGCACCGAGGCCTACCGGGACCACCCGTACCTCACCGCCGAGGCGGCCCGGCTGCTCGCCGAGGCGGGGGTGGCGACCGTCGGCATCGAGGGCTTCAGCGTCGACCCCACCCCGGACGAGGCGTTCGCCGCGCACCTGGCGCTGTGCGGCGCGGGCGTGGTGATCGCCGAGAACCTGGCGAACCTGTCCGAGCTCGCCGACGCCCAGGCCGCGGGCCGGTCGATCGAGGTGTCGATGCTGCCGCTGCGGCTGGCGCAGGCGGACGGCTCGCCGGTGCGGGCCGTGGCCCGCGTGGCGTGACCGCCCGCCTCCGGCGTTCCGCTCAGAGCGCGACCTCGATCTTGACCTCGCCCGGCTCGTCGAGGGTGAAGGTCGCCGTCCGGTCGCCGGCGGTCACCGCGTACTCGCCGAGCATGCCGCCGACCCGGATCCGCCCGTCGGCGTCGGTCCGCACGGTGGTCGGCGGCAGCCACCACTCACCCTTGATCAGCGAGCGCGCCGCCTCGTAGGCGGGCTTGGGCGTGCCGTCGGTGCGCACGAACCCGCCCGGGGCGCCGAGCCAGCCGCCGTCGACGAACCCCCAGTACGTCATCGCCTGCACCGACGGGTGGGACAGCAGCGTCTTGTAGTGGCGCACCAGCTCGTCGGCCTGCCGCTCCTCGCCCTCCGGCGTGCTCGGCCACTCGGGGATCTGGTAGTCGTTGAGGTCCTCGATCTCGGGCGGCATGAGGTGCCCGGAGACCAGCGTGGTCTCGGTGAAGTGGATCGGCAGGCCGTACCGGGCGAACCGCTCGATCGTCTCCAGGGTGCGCTCCTCGCCCCAGTAGCCCTGGTGCATGTGGCTCTGCAGGCCGAGCGCGTCGATGCGCACCCCCGCCTCGAGCAGGCCCTCGATGAGGCACTCGTACGCCGCCGACATGTCGAAGTCGTTGAGCAGCAGCGTGGCGTGCGGGTTCGCCTCCCGCGCCGCGTCCATGACCATGCGCACCAGCGGGATGCGGCCGATCTCGCGGCACAGCCGGGTGAGCGCGTTGTCGTACTTGGCGAAGATCGGCATGATGACGACCTCGTTGATGACGTCCCACATGTCGATCAGCCCGGCGAAGCCGCTCACCTCGCGCCGGATGCGCTCGACCTGCAGCCGGGCGACCTCGTCGTTCGGCAGCTCGAGCAGCCAGTCCGGCGCCAGCGTGTGCCAGGCGAGCGGATGCCCCTTGACCGTGCACCCCCGGTCGGCGAACCAGCGGGCCGCGGTGCGCAGCCGCTCGGTGTCCGGCCGTCCCCGCACCGGCTCGAACCGCTGCCAGTAGAACGGCAGCGTGACGAAGTTGAACAACTCGAACCACAGCTCGGCCACCTGCGCGACGTCGGCGTCGGCGAGGCGCCGCACCGGGTCGAGGTCGTCCCCGGCGCGGGCGGTGTGGTACGGCTCGCCGTTCGCGAGCGGGATGAACTCGAAGCCGATGCAGCCGAAGAGGAACTTGTGCCGCCGCTGGGCGACGACCACCTCGCGCTCGGCGAGCGGCGCGCCGTCGCGGGTCACGGTGATCACGGCGTCGGCGCTGCGGTGCGGGAAGGCGGAGGCGCCGGGGACGGAGACGGCGGGGCGGGGAAGCGACGACGGGGCTGACGACGACACGGGAAACGTCCTCCAACGGGTCGGTCGGATACCGGTTGGTGGAGCGCTTTCGGCGGGCCGCCGGGCCACGCCGGGATCAACTGTACGGCGTGGCTCCCCGGGTGTCAGGCCCCGGTCCCGGCCCGCCCGCGTCCGGCCGCGGACCCCGCCGCCGTGCGGCCGCGGGGCGGCCCGGTCAGCGGGTGCCCCAGGAGTAGGTCTCCTTGCGCAGCTTGAGGTAGACGAAGGTCTCCGTGGCCCGCACACTGGGGATGCCGCGGATCTTCCCGAGGATCTCCAGCAGGTGCTGGTCGTCCTCGCACACGACCTCGACGATGATGTCGACCGAGCCCGCGGTGAGCACGACGTAGTCGATCTCCTCGAGCGAGGCGAGCTCGTCGGCCACCCGTTCCAGGTCGCCGTCGCACTTGACGGCGATCATCGCCTGGCGGGGGAACCCGAGCATGAGGGGATCGGTCACCGCGACGATCTGCATCACGCCCGAGTCCAGCAGGCGCTGGACCCGCTGCCGTACCGCCGCCTCGGACAGCCCCACGGCCTTGCCGATGGCCGCGTACGGCTTGCGCCCGTCCATCTGCAGCTGCTCGATGATTTGTTTGGAGATGTCGTCGAGCACCACCGGGGCCTGTCGCGCGTCGCCGGTCCGGCGCGCTCGCCGTGGCGGTGTCGTCATCGTGTGTCCTTCCATCCCCTGCACCGGCGGCATAGGCCGGTTCCCCCGTTCGGCGTCGGCCCTGAGCGAAGGCCGGGTCGGGTTACACGGGTGCTCCCAGTATGGTGCAATCGTGGTACGGCACACCGTTAGATGATCAACGCCGCTGAACCGATTTCGTGGGAATTTGGTATCTTCGCCACGAAATCTATTGTCGTATTCCCGTTCTCCCCTCAGAGCCGCGGTGACCCGGGGGTCGCGCGTGCCAGCCACCACGAGGAGGTCGACGATGACAAGCCGACTGCGGAACTACATCAACGGCGAGTCGGTCGACGCCAAGAGCGGCCGGTACAGCGACGTGGTCGACCCGGCGACCGGCGAACCGTACCTGGAGGCGCCGGTGTCCGGCCCGGAGGACGTCGACGCGGCCTACGCCGCCGCGGCCGCGGCGTTCGAGTCCTGGGGCTCCACCACCCCCGCCGAGCGGTCCGCGCTGCTGCTCAAGATAGCGGACGCGATCGAGGCGCACGCCGACGAGCTCGTCGAGATCGAGTGCCGCAACACCGGCAAGCCGCGCCGGATCATGGCCGGCGACGAGATGCCGCTGTGCGTCGATCACTTCCGCTTCTACGCGGGCGCGGCGCGCACGCTCGAGGGGCCGACGGCGGGCGAGTTCCTGCGGAACCACACCTCGATCGTCCGGCATGAGCCGATCGGCGTGGTCGGCCAGGTCACGCCGTGGAACTACCCGCTCATGATGGCGATCTGGAAGATCGCCCCGGCGATCGCGGCGGGCAACACCGTGGTGCTCAAGCCGTCGGACACCACGCCGGTCTCCACCGTGCGGCTCGCCGAGATCATCGGCGAGATCCTGCCGCCCGGCGTGGTGAACGTCGTCGTCGGCACCCGCGAGACCGGGAAGCTGGTGGTGTCCCATCCCACCCCGCAGATGGTGGCGATCACCGGCTCGGTCGGCGCGGGCGTGCAGGTCGCCCGGACGGCGGCGAGCGACCTCAAGCGCGTGCACCTGGAGCTCGGCGGCAAGGCCCCGGTCGTCGTCTTCGACGACGTGGCGGACGTGGCCGCGGTCGCCGAGAAGGTCGCGTACGCCGGGTACTACAACGCCGGCCAGGACTGCACCGCGGCCTGCCGGGTGCTCGTGCACGAGAGCCTGCACGAGGAGTTCACCGCCGCGCTCGTCGCGGCGGCGCGGAACACCAGGACCGGCGGCCTGGAGGTGGCGGACGCGGACTACGGCCCGCTCAACAACGCCGAGCAGCTCGCCCGGGTGCAGGGCTTCCTCGACCGCGCCCCGGCCCACGCCAAGGTGCTCACCGGGGGCCACCGGATCGGCGAGAAGGGGTACTTCTTCGCGCCGACCGTGGTGGACGGGCTGCGGCAGGACGATGAGATGATTCAGACCGAGGTGTTCGGCCCGGTCATCACCGTGCAGACGTTCACCGACGAGGCCGATGCGCTGCGGAAGGCGAACGGCGTCAGGTACGGCCTGTCCGCGTCAGTGTGGACGAGCGACCACGGCCGTGCCATGCGCATGTCCGGAAGGCTCGACTTCGGCGTCGTGTGGGTGAACACCCACCTTCCGTTCATCTCCGAGATGCCGCACGGCGGCTTCAAGCACTCGGGGTACGGCAAGGATCTGTCGGTCTTCGGGCTGCACGACTACACCCGGGTCAAGCACGTCATGCACTACCTCGGTGAGTGACGCGCCCGTGGCGATGAGAGCCTAGTTAGCCGTGTGCTGACCCGTTGGATGAGGTGATAACCGCACCCCGGCGCTCCGTACCGGAGCCGCGCGGGGTCCCGGAAGAGAAGGATGGCCTGGAATGACGGAGATCCAGGTAGGACGTGCGGCGGCCGGCCCGGCCGCCGTCGGCCGGCCTCCCGATCGGCCTGAGGTACCCGCCATCGAGCTGGAGGGGGTCGTGAAGGATTTCGTCTCCCGCGGCGAGGTGGTCCGGGCGGTCAAGGGCGTCAGCTTCTCGATCGCCGAGGGGGAGTTCTTCTCCCTGCTCGGGCCGTCGGGCTGTGGCAAGACGACCACCATGCGCATGATCGCCGGCTTCGAGGAACCCACGAGCGGCAGGATCCGCCTGCACGGGGTGGACGTCACCGACGTGCCGCCCAACCGGCGTGATGTGAACATGGTGTTCCAGTCCTACGCGTTGTTCCCGCACATGAACGTGTGGGAGAACGTGGCGTTCGGGCTCAAGCGGAAGAAGGTCCCCGAGCCCGAGATCAGGCGACGAGTCGGCGAGATGCTCGAGATCGTCGGCCTGACCGGCCGGGAGAAGAGCCGCCCGCGCGAGCTCTCCGGCGGGCAGCAGCAGCGCGTGGCGCTCGCCCGAGCCCTGGTGAACCGTCCCCGCGCCCTCCTGCTCGACGAGCCGCTCGGCGCACTCGACCTCAAGCTGCGCCAGCAGATGCAGCTCGAGCTCAAGCGCATCCAGCGTGAGGTGGGGATCACCTTCGTCTACGTCACCCACGACCAGAGCGAGGCGCTCACCATGAGCGACCGCATCGCCGTCATGAACGACGGCGCGGTCGAGCAGCTCGCCGACCCGCGCGAGATCTACGAGCGCCCGGCGACCGCGTTCGTCGCGAGCTTCATCGGCACATCGAACCTGCTGTCCGGCCAGATCTCCGCCATCTCCGGCGACGTCGCCACGGTACGGCTCGGCGACCGCGGCCGGGTGCTGCTCAACGGCGGCGGACACCGCCTGGGCGAGTCCGTGCAGATCACGGTCCGGCCCGAGAAGATCAGGATCCTGCCCGGTGAGCCGGAGGGCGACGTCAGCGCGGTCCCGGGCGTCGTCTCCGAGGTGGTCTACCTCGGCACCTACAACAGCTACGCGGTGACCTTGGACGGTGGCGCCGAGGTGACCGTCTTCGAGCAGAACGCACATGACAGCACGGGCACGGCGGAGCGCGGTGACTCCGTGTGGTTGTCGTGGCAGCCACACCACTCGTACGCGATAGGAAGTGCAAGCAGCCGATGAGCGTAATCCCCCCTCTTGCTTCCCCGGCCGGCCTCGCCGGTGACCCGGCCGTGCTGCGCGGCATGACCCAGCGCCGCGTCGGCCCCGGCCGCCGAGACCTGTTCCGCATGGCCGGCCTGTCGGCGCTGGGGCTCGCCCTCGCCGCCTGCGGGGTGGAGGGCAAGAAGGCCGCCCCGCCGCAGCAGTCCGACGTGGAGAAGTACTGGTCGGACAAGCAGCAGAACGGCCGGGTGGACTTCGCCAGCTGGCCGCTCTACATGGACCCCAAGCGTCCCGAGCTGAAGCAGTTCACCGAGCGCACCGGGATCACGGTGAACTACCGCGAGGTCATCCAGGAGACCGGGAGCTGGTTCGCGAAGATCCAGCCGCAGCTCGCCGCGAACCAGCCGATCGGCTACGACCTCATGGTGATCACCAACGGCATCCAGTTCACCCAGCTCGTGCAGCTCGGCTACCTGGTGCCGCTCGACCACTCCAAGCTGCCCAACTTCGCCAAGAACGCGGGCGAGGCCTACAAGCGCCAGGCGTTCGACCCGGGCAACGTCTACAGCGTGCCGTACGCCTCCGGCATCACCGGCATCGCCTACAACCCCAAGTACGTCGACGAGCCGCCCACGAGCATCGCCGACCTGTGGAACCCCAAGTACAAGGGGAAGGTCGGCATGCTCGCCGACACCCAGGAGATCGGCAATTTCGCCCTGCTGCTGCTCGGCGTCGAGCCGGAGAAGTCCACGCCCGCCGACTGGGAGCGGGCCGCGGAGAAGCTGCGCGAGCAGCGCGACTCCGGGATCGTGCGCAAGTACTACGAGCAGAACTTCATCGACCCGCTCGGCAAGGGCGACATCTGGCTGTGCCAGGCCTGGTCGGGCGACATCTTCCAGAAGAACCTCTCCGACGGCACCGACCTGCGGTTCGTGATCCCCGAGGAGGGCGGGACGATCTGGACCGACAACATGGTGATCCCGAAGACGGCGGCGAACCCGGTCGACGCGATCATGCTCATGGACTTCTTCTACGAGCCGGAGATCGCCGCGAGCCTGACGGAGTACATCAACTACATCACCCCGGTGCCGGCCGCCCAGGAGATCATCCGGCGGCACGCGGCGGAGGCGAAGGGCGAGCGGAAGAAGGAGCTGGAGGCGATCGCCGAAAGCCCGCTGATCTTCCCGAGCCAGGAGGATTACGCGAAACTGCACAACTACCGGGATTTCAAGGACGCCAACGAGCAGAAGCAGTACGACTCGATCTTCCAGGCGATCACCACGGCCTGAGGAGGAGGGCGGATGAAGGGCAGCAGGCTGCGTGCGGCGCTCACGCCGTACGTGCTGATCCTCCCCGGCGGCTTGTGGCTGGCGATCTTCTTCGTCGTCCCGATGATCGTGATGCTGTCGTTGTCGCTGCACAGCGGCAACATCACCGACGGCTTCGTGTTCACCTGGAACTGGCGGAGCTACCTCGACGGCATCGCGAACTACCACGACCAGATGATCCGGTCGATCGGGTACGGCCTCGCCGCCACGATCATCACGATCGTGGTCGGGTTCCCGGTGGCGTACTGGATCGCCTTCCACGGCGGCAGGCGCAAGAACATGTACCTGCTGTTGCTGCTGATGCCGTTCCTCGTCTCGTTCGTGCTGCGCACGATCTCCTGGCAGTTCTTCCTCGCCGACGACGGGATACTGCTGGGGCCGCTGAAGAGGATCGGCCTGCTGCCCGACGACTTCCACATCCTCGCCACCGGGACCGCCGTCGTCCTCGGCCTCGCCTACAACTTCCTGCCGTTCATGGTGCTGCCGATCTACGTGGCGCTGGAACGCATCGACCCGCGGCTGCTGGAGGCCGCCGCCGACCTGTACGCGGGCCGGCTGCAGACGTTCCTGCGCGTGGTGCTGCCGCTGTCGCTGCCGGGGGTGTTCGCCGGGGTGCTGATGACGTTCGTCCCGGCCTGCTCGGACTACGTCAACGCCTCCATCCTCGGCGGCGCCAGCAACACCATGATCGGCAACGTCATCCAGAACCAGTACCTGGTCGCCCAGGACTATCCGGTCGCCGCGGCGCTGTCGTTCACGCTCATGGCGGTGCTGCTGCTCGGCATCTTCCTGTACGCCCGGGCGCTCGGCAGTGAGGAGGTCCTGGAGGTGACGGTCCGGTGAACACCCTCGAGCAGGCCGCCGCCGGGACCACCGCCCGGCGGCGGCCGCGGCGGCGGGGCGCGTTCTTCCGCGGCCGGCTGCTGCACATCTGGACCTGGCTGGTCATCACGTGGCTGTTCCTGCCCATCGCCGTGATGATCCTGTTCGGGTTCAACGACACCCGCGGCCGCTACAACCAGACCTGGCAGGGCTTCACCCTGCGCTGGTACGCCGAGCTGTTCGCCATCGACGACCTCACCGTCGCGCTCGTCAACTCGCTGCTCATCGCCCTGCTCACCATGCTGATCGCGGGCGTGCTCGGCACCCTCATCGGGCTCGCGCTCGGCCGCTACCGGTTCCGCGGCTCCGGGCTGATGAAGCTCGTGATGTTCGCCGCGATCTCGTGCGCCGAGATCATCATGGGCGCGTCGCTGCTGTCGATGTTCGTCACGCTCGCCGTACCGCTGGGCTTCTGGACGACGGTGATCGCGCACGTGATGTTCTCGGTGTCGTTCGTCGCGGTCACCGTGCGGGCCCGGGTGATGGTGGTGGACCGCTCGCTCGAGGAGGCCGCCCGGGACCTCGGGGCGAGCGGCTGGGAGACGTTCCGCCTCGTCACGTTCCCGATGATCTTCCCCGGCGTGCTCGCCGGCTCGCTGCTCGCGTTCGCGCTCTCCATCGACGACTTCGTCATCACGAACTTCGTCTCCGGCGGCACCGTGACCTTCCCGCTGTGGATCTACGGCGCCACCCGCGTCGGCATCCCGCCGCAGGTGAACGTCATGGGCACGCTGATCTTCGGGGTCGGGGTGCTGATCGCCGTGCTCAACGCGTTCGGCGGCCGGCGGCGGTAGCGCCGGGGGCCCGGCGCGTCCGGGGCGCGGCCGGGCCGGGGCGCGGATTCGACTCGTGATCCCGCGGGAAGGAGGACACGATATGCGCATCGGACTCTACGTCAACGTGCCGCCCGCCGCGGACGCGATCGACCGCCTGCACGCCGAGATCGTGCAGGCGGAGCGGGACGGGTTCGCCTCGGTCTGGCTGTCGCACATCTTCGCGCTCGACGCGCTGACCGCCCTCGCCGTCGCGGGGCGAGGCGTGCCGCGGATCGAGTTCGGCACCGCGGTGGTGCCGATCTACCCGCGGCATCCGGCGGCGCTCGCCCAGCAGGCGCTCACCGTGAACGCCGCGCTCGGCGGGCGGCTCACCCTCGGCATCGGGGTGTCCCACAAGGTCGTCACCGAGGACATGTACGGCTACCGCTTCGACCGCCCGGGGCGGCACATGGCGGAGTACCTGTCGGTGCTGCTGCCGCTGCTGCGCGGCGAGCGCGCCGACTTCGAGGGCGAGACCGTCACCGCCCACATCGCCCTGGAGACCCCGGGCACCGGAGCCTCCGTGCTGCTCGCCGCGCTCGCCCCGCGCATGCTGCGGCTGGCGGGGGAGCGGGCCGACGGCACCGTGCTGTGGATGACCGGCCCGAAGACCGTCGCCGAGCACATCGTGCCCACGATCACCGCCGCGGCACAGGCGGCCGGGCGGCCCCGGCCCCGGGTGGTGTGCGGGCTGCCGATCTGCGTCACCGACGACCCGGAGCAGGTGCGGGCCCGCGCCGAGCGGGTCTTCGCCGCGTACGGCGAGCTGCCCTCCTACCGCGCGATGCTCGACCGGGAGGGCGCGCGCGGCCCCGGCGACGTCGCGATCGTCGGGGACGAGAAGGCGGTGACCGCCGCGCTCGAGAACCTCGCCGCGGCGGGCGTCACCGACTTCGCCGCCTCGGTGTTCGCCCGCGGCGAGGAGGCGGAGCGCACCCGTGCGCTGCTGAAATCCCTCCTCTAGCCGCCCCGCGCGCCGCTGTGCCGCGCAGGTCACCGGGCGGATAATGGGCCAATGCGTGACATTGTTCGCACGGTGCGACGGTGGCGGGAGGAGCAGGTGGCCGGCGCGGTGGTGCGCCCGGTCGCCGAGAGCGGCCTGGGCGCCCGCCGGGCCGACGCCGCCCTCGCGATCAGCCGGAAGGGCGAGCGGGCCGGCGCCCTTAAGGGCGGGGCCCCGGACCCGGGGGGTCCCGGGCCCCCCCGCGGGGGGATGGACGACGGCCGGGCCCGGCGGCCCGCCGGCCGGCTTTCCAACAACGCCGCGGTGCGCGCGGGCCTCGCCTGCGGCGGGCGGGCCCGGCTGCTGTTCCAGCCCGTCGTGGACCTGCCGCCCGCCTGGTGGGAGGCGATCGAACGCCCCCAGGGCGCGGCGCTCGTCACCCCGCTCGGCGACGCCCCCGGCCCCAGCGCGGCGGTGACCCCGGACGGCGCGGTCCACCCGGCCGGCGGCGACCTGCCCGGCGAGGTGCTCGACGTCGCCCGCAGGCGGCTGGCGAAGAACCGCGGCACCCGGGAGATCGTCACGGCGGCGGGCGCCGAGTACCTGGTGGAGACCGCGGCGGCGCCGCCGCACCTGCTCGTGGTCGGCGGCGGCGAGCTCGGCGCCGCCCTGGTACGGCAGGCGGAGCTGCTCGGCTGGGAGGGCGAGACCGTGCCGTCCGCGGCCGACGCGATCGCCCGCTACGCCGCGAACACCTGCCTGGTCGTGCTCAGCCACGACCCGGCGATCGACACCCCGGCGCTGTCCGCGGCGCTCGCCGCCGGCCTGCCGTACGTGGGCGCGCTCGGCGCCCGGCACACCCAGCGGTCCCGGGCCGAGCGGCTGCGCGCGGAAGGCGTCCCCGACGAGCGGATCGCGGCCATCCGCGGGCCGGTCGGGCTCGACCTCGGCGCCCGCAGCCCGGCGGAGACCGCGCTCGCCGTCTGCGCCGAGATCCTCTCCGTGCTCTCCGGCCGCGCACCCGTGCCGCTGCGGGACACCACGGGCGCGATCAACGCCTGACCGCCCGCCGCACGGGCGCGCGCATGCGACGCCGCACGGCCGCCGCGTCCGGCGACCGTGCGGCGATTTCGTGTGCCCGCGCGTTTTCCCGGGCGGTACCGCGGAAATTCGCGGGCACCGCCGCGCCGCCCGCCGCGATTCAGCGGAAATGGCGGCGGACGTCCTGGCTCACGGGCGGACCTCCCGCAGCCGTCCGGTTTCCACCTCGTAGACGAAGCCGCGGATCGAGTCCTTGTGCGGAATGCACGGATCGGCCTTGATGCGGTTGATCGACTGGATGACGTCGGCGTCGAGGTCGGTGAAGGACTCGACCGCCCAGTCGGGTTTGACGCCGACCTCCGCCTCGATCTGCCGCCGGAACGCGTCATCGGTGAACTTCTGCATGCCGCAATCGGTGTGGTGGATGAGGATGATCTCCCGGGTGCCGAGCAGCCGCTGGCTGATCGCCAGGCTGCGCCGCTCGTCCGCGGTGACCACGCCGCCCGCGTTGCAGATGACGTGCGCGTCCCCCTCGGCGAGCCCGAGCAGCTTGTACACGTTGATCCGGGCGTCCATGCAGGAGATCACCGCCACCCGCTTGGCGGGCCGTGCCGGCGGGCGGAGCCTGCTCAGCTGCGGGCCGTACCTCTCGGCGTTCGCGACGAGTTCATCGATGACGCTCATCGGCACCTCCGCGCCGGACCCTGGTCCGTCCGGCCTTTTCGCGATTCACTTGTGCGTATTCGGGCCGCCGCACCCGGCCGGACCCGGATGACCTCGGGACCGCGGGCATGGAAAAGGGGAAGAGCGTATCGACCGAATTCGAAAGCCTCCGCGGGGCTCGGCCGGTGACCATATCCTGACGCGAACGGCCGGGCCGGAAAAGATCGATGAGATCAAGCTCACACGGATGTCATTCGACGCCGGGAAAACCCCGGCGCCGCATTCTCCGGAACCCGGCCGATACCACTCGGTGGTATTTCCCGCGGCATGCCCGGAACGGGCCGGGCGCCGCGAAATCCGGGGCGGGCCGGCCGCCGGGGGTGCGCCACCCGGAACGGCGGGTACGGCACGGCGCGGGCCCGTGCCGCCCGGTGCCGCCGCGGGGAACCGCCGCCGCGGCGCGGCCGGCCGCGGGTGCGTTCGCGGTGGTCCGCCCGGCGCGCCGGAAATTGTCGGTCCCCGTGCCTACTCTCGCTCCCGTGAACGAGGTGAGGACCGCGGCGCGGACCCTCACGGTCCGCGAGCTGAACCGGGCGCTGCTGGCGCGTCAGGGCCTGCTCGAGCGGCTGCCCGTCGCGCCGACCGCGGCCGTGGAGCGGGTGGGCGCGCTGCAGATGCAGTACTGGCCGTCGCTCGGCCCGGCGCTGTGGAGCCGGATCACCCCCTGCCCGCCCGAGGCGCCGTTTGCGGCGCACGCGTCGGGCGAGCTGGTGACCGGCACGCTGCTGCGCGGCACCATCCACACCGTCTCCGCGGCGGACTACCCCGCGTACGCGGTGGTCACCGGCGCCTCCGCGGTCTCCCAGTGGCGCCACCCCGCCGATCCGCCGCCGGCGGCCGCGGTGGCCGAGCTGCGGGCGGAGCTGCTCGCCTACGCCGCCCGGCCGCGCACCGTGGCGGAGGTGTGCGCGTTCATCGAGTCCTGGGTGGCGCGCAACCCGGGCGTGTTCGGCGAGGCCGAGCTGACGTACCAGCGGCGGCTGGACTGGCGGCCGTTCTGCGGCAAGGTGTGGCTGGTGCGGGTGCCGCGGGACGGCCGGTGGGACGGGCGCAGGCCGAGCGCGCTGCAGGCCGCGCCGGTCACCGAGGGGCCGGAGCCGGACGAGGCGCTGCGCACCGTGATCCGCCGCCACCTCGCCGCCTTCGGCCCGGCCGCGGCCGAGGACGTCGCGAACTGGATCGGCTGGAACCGCACCCCGGTGCGCGCCGCCCTGCGCGCCATGGACGACCTGGTCGCGTTCGCCGACGAGGCGGGCCGGGTGCTGTACGACCTGCCCGACGCCCCGCGGCCCGGCCCCGACGTCACCGCCCCGGTGCGGCTGCTGCCGTGGTTCGACAGCGTCCTGCTCGCCTACCTGCCCGGGCGCCGCGCCCGCATCCTGCCGGAACGGCACCGGGACGAGGTGTTCGACAAGCGCAACGGCCGGGTGAAAGCGTGCTTCCTGGTGGACGGCATGGTCGCCGGCACCTGGTCGGTCGACGCCACCCGCCGCGCGGAGGCGGTCGTCACGCTCACCCCGTTCGAGCCCGTGCCGCGGGCGGCCCGCGACGCGCTGCTCGCCGAGGCGGAGGCGATGGCCCGCTTCTGCCGCCCCGACGCCCCGGCCCATCGCGTGCGCGTGGAGGAGGTGCGCTGATGGCGCGGCGGTCAGCAGGGCAGCAGGAGCCACGCCTCCGAGGCGGTGCCCGGCTCGTAGGGCGAGTCGAGGCGTTTGGCGACCACACCGGGCAGGCCGCGGCCCCGCGCCACCTGCCGCACGGCCTCCTCCGCACCGGGGAAGCTCGGCGCGGTCTGCCAGTGCGGGCCGGTGAGGCCGAGCCCGTCGAGCAGCTCCCTGCGGCGGCGGTACGGCTCGCCGAACAGCGTGTGCCCGTCGAGGTGGAGCAGATCGAAGATCACGTAGTTGAGGTCGCCCGCCAGGTCCGCGATCTCCCCGTCGAGCAGCGCGGGCCGCGCGCCGAGCTGCTCGCCGAGCCCGCGCAGGCCGGGATACTCCGCGGTCACGTCCGCGCCGTCGGCGTCGACGAGCCGCACCCGGGCGCCCTCCACGTAGGCGAGCACGCGCCTGCCGCCCCAGGCGAACTCGAACGCGTAGCGGCGCGGCTCTCCCGGCGGCCGCGATCGCCGTACCGCGCGCATGGGCGCGATGTCGCGGGGGAGCGGCTCCTCCGTGGGGTCGGTCGGCGGGTCCATCCGGTGGATCATCCAGTTGCGGCCGGCGGTCCGGAACAGCGCGTACCGGCCGGACGTCCGCGAGCCGTGGAGCACGACCTTCACCTCGCGGTCGGTCCACTTCTCGGTCTCGTAGGTGCCGCGATCCCAGATCAGGACCCGACCGGCGCCGTACTCGCCCGCCGGGATCTCCCCTTCGAACGTCGCGTACTCCACCGGGTGGTCCTCGGTGCGCACCGCGAGCCGGTTGTCGTCCGGCCTGCGCGGCAGCCCGCGGGGCACCGCCCACGAGACCAGCACCCCGTCCCGCTCCAGCCGCAGATCCCAGTGCAGCCGGCGGGCGTGGTGCTCCTGGATGACGAACGTGTCGTTTCCGCCGGTGGGGAGCGGCTCGTGGACGGGCACGGGCTCGGGCGTGCGCTCATGGTCGCGCCTGCTCCGGTAGGCGGCGAGTGGGTCACCGGTCATGTCGTCTCCTTACCCGGTGACCGTCTCGGCAGCGGGGGCCCGGGGAAGGCGCGCGGCCGGAGGCGCCGCGAGGGCGCCGTTCCCGGCCCGCGGGGCCGGGGACCGCCGGTCCGGGCGCGGGGAGCCTGCCGAGCGACCGACGTGATCCCGTGGGGCCGCACGGCCGCCGCTCTCCCGGGGAGCGGGACGGCGGAGACCGTTGCCGCGGCCCGCGTCCGGGCAGGGGAGTGCCTCGGGCCCGGCGCCTGCGCGAGCCGATGACCGATTCACACGATGGGAGAGAAGATCATGGCGAAGAACAGTGGCTACGAGGGTTTCACCGCGGAGGAGCGGGCCGCGATGAAGGAGCACGCCGAGGAGCGGAAGCGGGCGGCCCGCCGCACCGGCTCGCGTGCGGAGAAGGCGGCGCAGGCCGAGGCCGAGGTGGTCGAGAAGATCGGCACCTTCCAGGACGCGGACCGGGAGATGGCCGAGCGCATCCACGCCATCATCAAGTCCGCCGCCCCGTCCCTCGCCCCGCGGCTCTGGTACGGCATGCCCGCCTACGCGCTGGACGGCAAGGTGCTCTGCTTCTTCCAGCCCGCGGGGAAGTTCAAGACCCGCTACGCGACCCTCGGCTTCAACGACGTGGCGAAGCTCGACGACGGCACCATGTGGCCGACCGCCTTCGCGCTCACCAAGGTGACCCCCGAGGTGGAGGAGCAGATCGCCGCCCTGGTGCGGCGCGCGGTCGCGGCCTGACCGGCCTCGCGGCTCACGCAACGGGGTCGGCGCGGGACGGCATCGAGCCGGACGAGGCGCCGCCCCGGGGGACGTGAGCACCCTGCGCCCGCCCATCCGTCCGCCTGCCGGATGGGCGGGCGGGGCCGCCGCGGGCCGCGGCGGCCCCGCCGGTCCCGCACCCGCCCGCGGCGGCCATCGGCGGTGCCCCCGGGCGCGCGGGGGCGTCCCCCGCCGGGGGGGCGGCGCGGGCGGCCCCGGCCCGGCCCACACCCGCCGGCCGCCCGGGGCGCCGGCCCGGCCCTCGGTCGGGACCGGTGGTGATCCAGCTGGGAAGCCCGATACCTCGGCGAACCGCTCGAAGGACGGCGGGACGAGTTCCGCCGAACCGCGGGCGGGCCGGAGGACGGCGGGGCGCGGCGAGGCGGTCAGCTCATGGTCTTGCCGCCGTTGACGGCGAGGCGCTGGCCGGTGATGAACCGGGCGCCGGGGGAGGCGAGGAACGCGACCGCCTCGGCGACGTCGGCGGGTGTGCCCATGCGGCCGAGGAGCACCCCGGCCCGATATTCGGAGGTGTCGGCCCCGGCGTGGCGCTCGACCGGGATCCAGCCCGGCTCGACCGTGTTGACGGTGATGCCGAGCGGGCCGAGCTCCCGGGCCCAGGAGCGGGTGAGGCCGTGCATCGCGGCCTTCGCGGCGACGTAGTGGCCGAACTCGGCGTTGCCCAGGTCGGTGACCTCGCTGCCGATGTTGATGATCGCCCCGGAGCGGGCGGCGCGCATGCCGGGCAGCACGGCCTGCAGGATGAGCAGCGGGGCCTTGACGAAGAAGCGGAGCTGGTCGAGATGGTCCTGCCAGGTCTGCTTCTCGAGCGGGATCTCCGGCTGCGGGCCGGTGGCGTTGTTCACCACGACGCTGATCGGCCCCCAGGTCCGCAGGATCTCGTCGATGCCCTGGCGGACGGACTCCTCATCGGTCACGTCGAAGCGTGCGGCCCGCGCGGTGTTGCCCTGCGCGGTGATGCGATCGACCACGGCGGTGGCGCCGGCGGTGTCGTGCGCGTAGTTCACCACGACGGGCCAGCCGTCCGCCGCCAGCCGTTCGGCGATGGCCGCCCCGAGCCCCCGCGAGGCGCCGGTAACGAGAGCGCATCCCATGACGTTTTCACCCCGTTTTTGTAGGAATACGCCCACATTGTGGATGAGTGGGGGCGTGCGTACTACTCGGCGGCCACGCCGGTGGCGAGTTCCGGCTGTTGCTCCGGCTCGTCCGCGGGCCGCGCCGCATCGCGCCGGGTGCGCCGGCGCCGCCGCACGTACCGGACCGCCTCGACGACGATCGTCACCGCGATCGCGATGGCGAATCCGAGCAGCAGCCCCTTGATCGGGTCGTTCTCGAACGCCGCCCCGCCCACGTAGCCGATCGCCACCGCGTAGCAGCCCCACGAGATCGCGGCGATCGCGTCGAAGAACGCGAACCGGCGCAGCGAGTAGCTCACCGCCCCGGCGGTGATCGTGGTCGCGGTGCGCCCGCCCGGGATGTAGCGGGCGATCACCAGCACCAGCCCGCCGCGCTCGCGGAGCGCCCGGTCGGCCCAGTCGAACACCGCCTGTGCCCGCCCCCGTCGGCGCAGCCGCCCGATCGAGGAACGCCCGAGCAGGTACGAGACGTGGTCGCCGAGGAAGGCGCCGACCGCCGAGACGGCGATGACGAGCGGAATGTCGGGGGTCCCCGTCGCCGCGGCGAACACCCCCGCGGTGATCACCGCGGTCTCGCTCGGCACGGCCGGGAAGAAGGCGTCCACCAGCGCGACCGCGAAGATCGCCACGTACAGCCAGGGGGATGCGATCGCCTGGTGGAGGAAGTCGAGGATGGCGTGGGACACGAGGATGGCACTCCGGTCTTGTCGGCGGATTGGTCGGCTATGTCGCTCTCGAACCGGGAGGCGGTGCCCCGGCAACAGTCCAAGCCTGCCGCCACAGGGCCGCCGTGCCTATTCGGGATCACCCCGACTTCGCCATCCGAGCACCCTGAAATCATCCCTGATCCGCCGGGCGCGCATGCCGCCGGCCGGGCTACGCGGCGGCGACAAGGGCCTTGGGCGGCTCGACGTGCAGGCGGCGCAGCAGCCGGAGGAAGGCGAGCACCGAGAAGGCCGCGGCGGTGCCGCTCACCACGGCGACCGCCGCG
>QGUZ01000085.1 GCA_003242605.1 Actinomycetota bacterium | reverse complement strand
CACAATCTTGTCATCCATCCTGGGGCGTGCTTAGCTGACCACCAAGCACCCCCAACGACCCACACCAGGAGGCGTCCGGGGACATGCCCGAACTCGAACACCTGCTCGACCCAACCGGCACCGCCGACCACACCGCCGACACCACCCTCGCCCCCCGACCCACCACCCTCCGCGGCCTGACCATCGGCCTGCTCGACAACACCAAACCCAACGCCGCCAACCTGCTGCGCCACGTCGCCACCGAGCTCACCACCCGCCACGGCCCCGCCGACGTGCGCGAATACGCCAAAGACTACTTCGGCACCCCCATGAGCGAGCAGGTCCTCTCAAAGCTGACCGCCGAATGCGACCTGGTCATCACCGCCGTCGGCGACTGCGGCTCCTGCAGCGCCGCCACCGTCGCCGACGGCATCATGCTCGAACGCGCCGGCATCCCCGCCGTCGCCATCGTCTCCGACTCATTCCTGGTCTCCGGCCGCGCCATGGCCCAGCTGCAAGGCTTTGCCGGCTATGAATTCGTCGCGGTCCGCCACCCCATCGCCAGCTGCGACGAGATCGAACTCCGCCAGCGGGTACTACAGGTCCTGCCCGACATCCAGCGCATCCTCGGCCTGGAAAGCTAACCCCACCCCAACGGGACCTTGCCCCCATCCAGCACCCCACCCCTCAAACCACCCGACCCAACCCTGACCACCACCCAAGGGCACACAAGCGATCATGAGCACCAAGGCCGACACTCCGGTCGTCGACGCCGCCGCCATCCGCGCGGCCATGGAACACTACGACCGCAACGGCTGGACCGACGGCCTGCCCGTCGTCCCGGTCACCGAGTCCTACCTGGCCGAATTCCTCGCCACCACCACCCGCGATCCGGATGAGGTGCTGTTTGTCATGCCGCACCTCAACCGCCACCTGACCGTCCGCCTGGCCGCGATCAACGCCGCCATGGCCGGCTGCCTGCCCCAATACTTCCCCGTCGTGCTCGCCGGCTGGGAGGCGCTGGCCAAAGAGCCCTACCCGAAAAAAGGCATCTGGCAGTCGACCACCGGCACCGCCCCCCTGCTGATGGTCAACGGCCCCATCCGCCACCACATCGGCCTCAACAGCAAAGGCAACGTCTTCGGCTCCGGCTTTCGCGCCAACGCCACCATCGGCCGGGCGATCCGCCTTGCGGCCATCAACGTCTTCGGCGTCCGCCCCCACCAGCTGGACCAGGCCACCCAGGCCACCTTCGGCAAATACAGCGCCTGCATCGCCGAAAACGAAGAAGACTCCCCCTGGGAGCCCTTCCACGTCGAACACGGCCTCGACCCAGACACCAGCGCGGTGACCGGGCTGACCATCCGCTCATGCATGCACATCGAGGCCCGCCACACCCGCATCCCCGAACAGCTGGGCCGGGACCTGGCCGACAGCGTCCGCCGCACCGGCGCGCTGATCCACGAGACCACCAGCGTGCTGATCGTGCTCGGCCCCGAGCACGCCAAGCTGTTTGCCGCCCACGGCTGGTCCAAGGCCGATGTGCGCCGCTTTGTCTACGACAACGCCATCAACACCCGCGACGAGCTGAAGGCGGTGGGCAAGGACGCCATCTCCCGGCTCAGCCGCTGGCGCCTGCCCTCCGACCACCCCGACGCCATCCCCGACACCGCCTCCACCTCCGCAACCCCCGAGCGGGTGCCGGCGCTCAACAGCCCCGAGGCGATTTTGATCGCCGTGGCCGGCGCCGACAACGCGGGGGTGTCGACGATCATCGAGACCTTCGGCCCGCGGGGCGATGCCCCCTCCATCGCAGCGGTAAAGGACGTCAAATGACCCAGACCCTCGAAACGGCGCTTGGCCGGTTTGCCGAGATGCTCGCCTCCGACGGCTACCGCCTGGGCTGGCAGGCCGACGACCAGGGCAAGGTGGTGGTGCGCATCGAGGCCGGCCCGGATGCGTGCGCCGACTGTCTGGTGCCGCTGCCGGTGATGCAGGCGATCATCTCCGACGCGCTGGCCGGCACGCCGTATTCGCTGGATCGGATCGAGCTGCCCGCGGACACCCCGGGCCACTGACATACATAAGGAAAGGGAACCCCCCGTGGAACAGCGCCCTGTGATCATTGAGCCCAGCCGTAAGACCCCGGTGTACGGGGAGTTCGACGTCGTCGTGGTGGGCGGCGGCCCGGCGGGCATCATGGCCGCGGCGAGCGCGGCCCGCACCGGGCACTCGGTGATCCTGCTCGAACGCTACGGCTTCCTCGGCGGCGCGGGCACCGCCGGCGGCCTCAGCACGTTCTGCGGCCTGCACGCCAAGGTGTACGGCGAGCACCGCCGGGTGATCCACGGCCTCGCCGACGAGCTGCTCGAGCGGCTGGAGAAGCTCGACGGCCTGTCCAAGCCGCACCTGACCATCAACGACGGCATCCAGGCCCAGGCGTTCGACATCTCCGCCTACAAGCTCGCCGCCGACGAGCTGGTCACCGGCCACGGCGCCCGCATCCTCTTCCACGCCCTCGCGGTCGGGGTGGTCATGGCCGACGAGGACCGGATCGACGCGGTGCTCATCGAGTCGAAGTCCGGCCGCGCCGCGGTCCGCGGCCGGATCTTCATCGACGCCTCCGGCGACGGCGACGTGGCCGCGTGGGCGGGCGTGCCGTACGAGAAGTCGCCGGGCATCAACGGCATGCTCTACCCGTCGCTGATGTTCCGCATCAACGGCGTGGACGCGGCCGCGGCCGGGGAGAAGCCGTGGCGCACCGTCGAGCGGCTCATGGAGGAGGCGGAGCGGGCCGGCACGCACAAGTTCCCGCGCAAGAAGCCGATCGTGCGGCCGCAGCGCAACCCGCTGGAGTGGCGGGCGAACCTCACCCAGCTCAGCAACCCGGACGGCAGCGCGATCGACGGCACCGACGTCGACCAGCTCACCCGTGGCGAGCTGCAGGGCCGCCGGCAGGTGTTCGACGCGTTCGCGTTCATCCGCGACAACACGCCGGGCTTCGGCAACTCGTACATCGTCGACATCGCCCCGCAGATCGGCATCCGGGAGACCCGCCGCATCATCGGGCGGTACATGCTCACCGAGGACGACGTGCGCGACTGCGTCGACTTCCCGGACACGATCGGCGTGAACGGCTGGCCGGTGGAGGCCCACGTGGCGGGCACGGTCGAGTTCCGCTGGCCGCGCGGCGAGAACCCACGCGGGTTCAACCACCTGCCGTTCCGCATGCTGCTGCCGCAGAAGGTGCGCAACCTGTACGTCACCGGCCGGTGCGCGTCGATGACCCACGACGCCCAGTCGGCCGCCCGGGTGACCGGGCCGTGCTTTGCCATGGGCGAGGCGGCGGGCATGGCGGCGGGCATGGCCCTCGACGCGGGCGTGGACTGCGCCGACATCGACGTGCCGGAGCTGCAGCGCCGGCTGGAGTACCACGGCGCCTACCTGGGCCGGGAGGTCAAGTGAGCCCGCTGCGCAGCAACTTCGAGCCGGGCACCACCCGGTGGGCGATGCGCCGCGCCCAGTGGACCGCCCTCGGGCTCACCCCCGAGGACATGGAGAAGCCGAAGATCGCCATCGTCAACACCTCGTCCGACCTGGCGAGCTGCTTCGCCCACCTCGACGACATCGTCGGCCCGCTCAAGCGGGCGATCCGGGAGGCGGGCGGCGTCGGTTTCGAGATCCGCACCGCGGCGCCGAGCGACGCGATCACCAGCGCGGGCGCGGCCGGGCAGTACATCCTGCCGTCCCGCGACCTGATCGCGGCCGACATCGAGGTGGCGGCCGAGGGCGCGCTGCTCGACGGCATGATCTGCCTGTCGTCGTGTGACAAGACCACGCCCGCGCACCTGATGGCGGCGGGCCGGCTCAACATCCCGACGATCATCGTGGCCTGCGGCTACCAGCCGTCCGGCGTGTACCGCGGCGAGCACGTCGACTTCGAGGACGTGTTCCTCTACGCCGGGCACGTGGCCACCGGCAAGATGACCGTCGAGGAGCTCGCCGAGATGAGCGCCTGCGCGATCACCGGCCCCGGGGTGTGCGCGGGCATGGGCACCGCGAACTCGATGCACATCGCGGCCGAGGTGCTCGGCATGGCCCTGCCGGGCAGCACCCCGGTGCTCGCCAACAGCGAGAAGATGTGGCGCACGGTCGAGCAGGCCGGCCGCCGCATCGTCGAGCTCGTCGCCGCGGACGTACGGCCCCGCGACATCCTCACCCCGGGCGCGTTCCGCGACGCGGTCACCGCGGTGCTCGCGATCAGCGGCTCGGTGAACACGCTCAAGCACCTGCAGGCGGTCGCGGTCGAGGCGGGCTGCGACGTGGACGTGTACGCGCTGTTCGAGGAGCTCGCCCCGCAGGTGCCGCTGCTGTCCGCGGTGAAGCCGAACGGCCCGCGGCGCATCGACGAGTTCGAGGCCGCGGGCGGCGCGCTCGCCCTCATGCACCGGCTCGCCCCCATGCTCGCCCTCGACCGGCCCACCGTGTCCGGCCGTACCGTCCGCGAGATCGTCTCCTCGGCCACCCCGCCCGAGTCGGACGTGATCCGCCCGCTCGACGACCCGCTCGCCCGGCACCCCGGCATCGTGGTGATCCGCGGCTCGCTCGCCCCCGACGGCGCGGTGGTGAAGCGCACGGTCGCCGACGAGGCCCCGCGCCGGTTCCGCGGCCCGGCGAAGGTGTTCCGCTCCCGCGAGGAGGGCATCGCCGCGATCCGGAACGGCGAGGTCGAGCCCGGCCAGGTGCTCGTGCTCACCGGGCTGGGCCTGCGCGGCTCCCCCGGCATGGGGCTCACCTCGGCGTTCGTGTTCGCGCTCGACGGCGCCGGCCTCGGCCCGCAGGTCGCGGTGGTCACCGACGGCCAGATGTCCGGCCTGGTGAACAAGGGGCTCGTGGTCGCCGAGGTGAGCCCGGAGGGCGCGGTCGGCGGCCCGCTCGGGCTCGTCCGGGACGGCGACATGATCAGCATCGACGTGGACGCGCGCACCATCGACCTCGAGGTCGGCGAGGACGAGCTCGCCGAGCGCCGGGCGGCCCTGCCCGCGACCCCGGCCCCGGCCGGGTGCGGCTGGCTCTCGGTCTACGCGCGCACCGTCCGCCCGCTCACCGAGGGAGCGACGCTCGGCGGCTGACGCTCGTGGCCGCGAGGCCCTGCGGCGGCGCGTCCCGGGACCGCCCGGCGCGCCGCCCGGGGCCTTCGCCGTTCCGGCTCCGTTCCGGTCATGCCCCGGCGAGCGTGAAGCCGCGGCCGTACCCAGGAACGGATCGCCGTCCCGGCTCGTTGATCTTGACGCCGCCGGAGCCGCGCGGTACGGCCGGTCCCGCCCTCCCGGCCGGTCCCGGGACGCGGCGGGCCCGCCGCGCTACAGCAGACCGGCCGTCGCCGCAAGTCCGTACCACGCGTTTACATGGTCACACCCACCACAAATGGGGACTGACCCCGATGGCCACTCCCGACCAACCGGACAAGACTGATTGGACGGCGATGTAAGCCTTTTTCCCGGCGGACGTCGTCGCTTTGCCCTGTCGTCACCGAGCCGCGGGGAGGTGCCGTGACCGTATCGGAAACGACCCGCTTGCCCCGCTACCGGAAAGGATTCATGCAAGCCAGCGATATCGCCGTAAGCCTTCCGACGGTAACGGTCCGCGACCCGGTCGTTAAGGCCATCAGGGTGATGGCGCTGGGCAGGCTGCCCGGCCTCATCCTCGTCGATGACGACGCACGACCCCGGAAGGTGCTCTCCGGCACCCAGGTGCTCCACATGGGGATTCCTGGAGCGTACCAAGAGGACCCGCAGCTCGCGCGCGCGATCGACGAGGCCCACGCGGACCGGTTCTGGCAGGAACTCGGTGACCTGACCCTCGAGGACTGTATGCCGCGCCAGGTGGAGCGGCCGGTGACCGTTCCAGCCGATGCCACGCTGCTCGAGGTCGCCGCAGTGATGGCACGTTCCCAGCGGCCGCTGATCGGGGTGGTCGACGGAGACGACTCGCTGATCGGCGTGATCACCCTGGAGCGGCTGCTCACCCACCTGGTCCTGTCCGGGCTCGGCGACTGACTCCGGGTGAGGACCCCATCCCGCCCCGGAGCCCTGATCGTTTCCCCTCTCGTTTCGTGTCTCAGATCGGAGGCGATTTTCGTGTGCCTTGAAGCCGTCCACGCAGAACACCGGGTGCCTCGATCATCGTGGCGGCCACGGCCCGGGTTCGGTGGCGACGTCCACCGCCTCGCCCTGACCCCCGTCCCCCATGGAGCCGCACCGCCGAGGCCTGGTGCATGACCGCATTCCTGGCACTGACGATCTTCTGCGTGGCGTTCTTCTTCATCGCCACCGAGAAAGCGAACAAGGTCAAGACCGTTCTCATCGCCGCTGGGCTGATGGCCGTGCTCGGCCTGATCCCCGGAGAGGAGGTGTTCTACTCCGAGCACGAGGGCATCGACTGGAACGTCATCTTCCTGCTCTTCGGCATGATGGTCATCGTCGGGATCATCAAGCGGACGGGCGTCTTCGACTACCTCGCGATCTGGGCGGCGAAGCGCTCCCAGGGCCGGCCGTACCGGCTGATGGTGATGCTGATGCTCATCACCGCGGTCGCGTCCCCCGTGCTCGACAACGTGACGACGATCATGCTGGTGGCGCCGGTCACGGTGGTCGTGTGCAACCGCCTGCAGATCCCGGCTCAGCCGTACCTCATCGCCGAGGTCCTCGCCTCCAACATCGGCGGGGCGGCGACGCTCATCGGTGACCCGCCGAACATCATCATCGGCAGCCGCGGGGGGTTGACGTTCAACGACTTCCTCATCCACATGACCCCCGCCGTGGCCATCATCTTCGTGGCCTTCGTGCTGCTCTGCCGGGTGCTGTTCGCCCGGCAATTTCAGTACAACCCCGAGCGCGTGGCCGAGGTGATGGCGCTGCAGGAGCGGCGGGCGATCACCGATTCCAAGCTGCTCGTCCGGTGCCTGATCGTGCTCGGCGGCGTGATCGCGGGTTTCGCGCTCCACTCGGTCCTCCACGTCGCGCCGTCGATCGTCGCGCTCGTCGGCGCCGGCGTGATGATGCTCGTGGCCAAGGCCGACGTGGCCGAGACGATGGAGGAGGTCGAGTGGCCGACGCTCGTGTTCTTCATGGGCCTGTTCGTGATGGTCGCGGGGCTCGTGCACACGGGCGTGATCGAGACGATCGGCACCTGGGCGGTGAACCTGCTCGGTGACGCGCCCTTCCTCTCGGCCACCACGCTGCTGTTCGGCTCCGGCGTGCTCGGCGCCTTCTTCGACAACATCCCGTACGTCGCCACGATGGCGCCGATCGTCGAAGGCCTGGTCGCGGAGGCCCCGACCCCGGAGATCGGGCAGGCGCTGTGGTGGGCGTTCGCCCTCGGCGCCGACTTCGGCGGCAACGGCACGGCGGTCGCGGCGAGCGCGAACGTCGTCGCGATCGGCATCGCGGAGCGCACCGGCAACCGCATCAGCTTCTGGGAGTTCACCAAGTACGGCGCGCTCGTCACCGTGCTCACCATGGTGATGGCGTGGGTGTACGTGTGGCTGCGGTACTTCGTGTGACCGCCACGCGCCCGGGCTCCCGGAGCTCGCCGCCGTAGGGCGGCGTTCCGCGGGCGGGAGGACGCCTTCCGCCCGCGGTCCGGATTCGACACGGCGCCGCCGGCCGGACCAGCGGCGGAGAAGTGCGAGCGAAAACGCGATCTGGGCACCGCCCGATGGACGGTGCCCAGATCGCGTTTCCGCGTGCGCCGCCAGGGACTCGAACCCCGAACCCGCTGATTAAGAGTCAGCTGCTCTGCCAGTTGAGCTAGCGGCGCGAGCGACGTTGGTAACCATAGCAGCCCCGGAGCCTCTCCGCACATCGGAATCCGCGGGGCCCACCGGATCGGGGCCGCCGGCGCCCCTCGCCGGGAACGGCCGGGGCGGCCGCGGCCGCGCATTTCCGCTGGTGGGCGGGTTGGCCCGGGCATGTGGGCGGGCTCCCGCGCGCCGCTCCGGCCGCCCTGGGCGGTGTGGGTACGGCTCCGCGATGCGGCGGCGGGCGAACCGGGCGGCTCCGGCCCGTGCCGGCCCCGCGGGGCATGGAGCAGGGGGCCGGCGCGTCGCCGCCGGCCGCGAGCGCGCCTGTGGGCGGTACGCGGATCCGCGGCTTGCGGCTTTTCGGCGTCGGCCTCGGACGGTCAAGGGCAGGGAGAGTGCCCGCTGCGGGCATGCGGGGCCGTACCCCTCGAGGGCGCCGACCTGTCCGGCAAGGCGTTGACGGCGAACGGCGTCCAGGGGAAGGCGCCGGGGAGGCCGGGAAGGCGAGCGTGCGGCGCCCCGGGAAGAGCTCGCCGAGGCGGCGGTGGAACGCGAGCGGCCGCGGTTCTCCCGGAACCTGCACGACCTGCTCGGGCACCCCGCCCTGGATGCCTCAGGGCTCGACAGTGGTCACAGGCTCGGCGAACTCCGGCATGCCGAGCAGGAAGTGGCAGGTGGAGATCGGGTGGTCGCCGTACCGGCCGCCGCCGTGCGGCTCGCTCCCGGGCGGGCGCGGCGGAGTGCGACGGCACAGTGTGACGGCGGAGCGCGCTGGAGGGGGTGCGAGGGTGAGGGTGCGCTGGTGAGGGTGCCGCGTCGGGAGGGGGCGGGAGCGGGTGTCGCGCTCGCCGGGCGGGGTCGCCGCCGGTGGCGAGGAACGGGGCCCGCAGCGCCCTCGATCGGGCGTGACCGGCGGACTCGCACCGCCGGGGCGATTCCTGCGTCCCGCCGGGGAAAGGCTCCCGTCGTGGCGCGGAGCGCGGCGTCCCGCCCGAATCGCCGGGTGGGCCTACTCGCGCCAGGCGCCGGTGGAGAACGGGACGGGCTTGCCGGGACGGCCGGGGCCGCTGCCCCACTTGGTGATGACGTAGGTCACGTTGATGTGGCCGAGGCCGCCGTTGCCGCGGACGGTGAGCGTGTTCGGGTCCCAGGTGCCGCCGGTGAGCTCGGCGAAGGTCTTGCCGTCGATGTCGAGCATGACGCCGTGGCTGGACGGCACGCCGGGGCCGCGGTCACCGATGAAGAACTTCGCCTTCTTGCCCTTGTAGATGACGTAGCCCTCGGTGCCGAGCGGCCAGCTCGGGGAGGCGAACAGGCCCTTCTGCATCGGTTTGCCGGAGGCGGGCAGGCCGGTGTCGCCCTGGCGTCCGGAGCCGTCGTCCCAGAAGTAGGAGGCCTTGGTGGTGCCGACGAGCAGCTTGCGCTCGGCCGCCTCCGCCTTCTTCTTCGCCGCGGCCCGCTTCGCCGCGGCCTCCTTCTTGGCCTCGGCCGTCCGTGCGGCCTCGGCGGCGTTCCGCTTCGCTTCGTCCTTCTGCTTCGTCGCCGCGGCGAGGCGCTCGGCGGCCGACGCGCCCGCGGTCATCGCGAGCGGCTGGACGTCCGCGGCGGCGACGTTCCCGGCCTTCTCGGCCGGGTCCTGCGCGTCGTCGACGACGCTCGCGAGGACCACTCCGGCCGTGGTGATGCCGACGAGACCGGCGGCGAGGGGGGTGAACTTCGTCCTGACATCGTTCGTCTTCAGGCCAAAGGGGAACTTCATCGAACAGAGGTCTTCCGTGAGGGGGCAAGACAGCCACGCATGCCTCGGCCCCGCGACGGCGGATGCGAGGCGCGTGGACGGGGCGCCGTGCGGCCGGATGACGCCGGCCGGAGGCACGGACATGGGTGGCGCCCGGGACAAAGCGATATGGGACACGCCGCAGCACGGCGCGGCGGGATCTGTGCGAGGATGTGCAGGCGACGGCGCGGAGGTGTCCGCCGGACCGCTCACCTGCATCCGAGAGCCGAGATGGAGGTCGTCCGGCCCGGCCTCGTGCGAAGCGGAAGGCGATCAGCCCGCGCTTCTGCGGTGCGGCCGCCGTGTGCTGTCGCGGCCGTCGCCCTGGTCATGGGACGGCGCCCGTCGGCGGGGCGAGGCCGTGGAGTCGGGGTTCTCCACCTGGTTCTCCTCTCCTATCGCGCCTACCGGGTTAGCTGACGGGTTCGGGCTAGGAGTGCCCTACCGGCTCGCCACGCGTCGCCGGATTCACCCCATCGCGGCGCGGCGTCGTCCGCCGCCCGCGCGGCTGGGTCCCCGGTTCCCGGGGCGCCGGGCGCCCTCGGGATTCGGCGTCGGATGGCCGGCCCCTGGGGGCCAGGTCTCCGTCGGATAACGGAACACGACATTAGCGGCTAAGTCAGTCAAACGCCAAGATAACCACCCAAAACACCCAAAAAGATCTACTCTCGGGAGACCTGCACCGGGGCGGGCGGACGGCGGCGCGGCGGCGAAACCGCGGTGGAGCAGGCGATGCGGAGCGGCGGCACGGCCGGGCGGCGCGTCAACGGTTGGTAAGGCCGGCAAAGCCGCGCGACGCGGCGAGGACGGCGTGGATGGGCCGGCCGCAGGACGAGAACCGGAGGACCGGGAGACGGCGGGCGGGGCGGCGCACGGCGGCCGTCCCGACATGGGGCGGGCGCACGGCGGATGTGGCGGACCGTCCCCGGACATACGTCGGGGCCGGGCAGTTCCCCCTGCTGCCCGGCCCCGACTCACGCGGCCCGTTCCGGCGCCTCCCCCAAAGCGCCACGGGTCCCGCTCCGGACGTGGTTCCCCCCTCCACGTCCCTATCGGAGAAAAGTCCTGTGGTGCGCCGGTAGCGCCCCAGGTCCCATGACCTGCCTCAACACTATCGGGACGCACGTCATGAGTGCGTCATGGCCAGGTGGAAACATCGCATACATCCGCCGATGACGTGCCAGGTCAGGTCGAGGGAGCGTCAGGCCGGGCGTTACCCACCCGGATCCACCCGGACCGCCCCGCCGACGGCCGCGCCGCCCCGCTCAGGCGTTCACCGGCCGCCGGGACCGCGGCCGCCCCGGCGCGTACGGCCGGGTCACGGGCAGCCGCATCCGCACCACCGTGCCGCCGCCCGGCGCGTTCGCCGCCTCGACCGTGCCGCCGTGGCCCTCCACCACCTGCCGGACGATGGCGAGGCCGAGCCCGGAGCCCGGCATCGAGCGCGCGCTCGGCGCCCGGTAGAAGCGGTCGAAGACGTACGGCAGGTCCTCCTCGGCGATGCCCGGCCCGTGGTCGCGCACGGTCAGCTCGCCGCCGCGCAGCCGCACCTCGACCACGCCGCCCTCCGGGCTGTACTTGCCGGCGTTGTCGAGCAGGTTCGCCACCGCCCGGGTGAGCCGGTCCGGCACGCCGTACACCACGGCGGGCTCGAGGTGGACGGTGAACCGCACCCGCGGGTAGTAGGCGCGGGCGCGGGCCGTGACGCGTTCGACGATCTCGTCGAGGCGCACGTCCTCGAACAGCACCGACGGCTCCTCGTCGCGGGCGAGCTCCACCACGTCGGAGACGAGCGCGCTCAGCTCCTCCAGCCCCTCGAGGGTGTCCCGGAGCAGCTCGGCGCGTTCGGCGGGATCGAGCCGGTCGGCGCGGCGCAGCAGCTCCACGTTCGTGCGCAGCGCGGCGAGCGGGGTACGCAGCTCGTGCGAGGCGTCGGCGACGAGCCTGCGCTGCGCCTTCGCGGAGCGCTCCAACGCGTCGAGCATCGTGTTGAAGCTGCGCGCCAGGCTGCCCAGCTCGTCGTCCCGGTCCACCTCGATGCGGGTGCCGAGGTCGCGGGTGGCGGCCACCCGCTCGGCCACCGCGGTGAGCGTGGCCACCGGGCGCAGCGCGGTGCGGGCGGCGATGTAGCCGAGCACGGCGGCGAGCAGCAGGCCGCCGAGCGCGACCACGATGAACGGCCAGCCGAGCTCGGCCTGCAGCGCGGCGACCTTGTCGAGCACGCCGGCCGGGCCGACCGGCACGTACAGGCCGGAGTCGCCGTAGTAGGGGCCGAGCGCGCCCTCCTTGCCGAGGTCCGCCACCCGGCGGCAGGCGAGCACGTAGGCCCCGGCCAGCACCGTGATCACGCTGCCCGCGGCGGCGACGCCGGAGCACAGCGCCAGCCGCCACACCAGCGGCAACCGCCTCATCGCACCCCTCCCCCCGGCTCGGCCCGCCCGCTGCGCGCCGTCACGTCGGCTCCCGCAGCGTGTAGCCGAGCCCGTGCACGGTCTGGATGAGGCGGACCTCGCCGCCCGCCTCGGTCTTGCGCCGCAGGTATCCGATGTACACCTCGAGCGAGTTCGACCCCGGGGTGAACTCGTAGCCCCAGATGCGCTCCAGGATGACCTCCCGGGTGAGCACCTGGCCGGCGTTGCGCATGAGCAGCTCGAGCAGCGCATACTCGGTGCGGGTCAGGTCGAACCGGCGCTCGCCGCGCTTGCCCTGGCGGCTGCGCGGATACAGGGTGAGGTCGGCGAAGGTGAGCGGGGCGTCGCCGTCCGCCGGGCCGGCGCGGCGCAGCAGCGCCCGGATCCGGGCGAACAGCTCCTCCAGCGCGAACGGCTTCACCAGATAGTCGTCGGCCCCGGCGTCGAGCCCGGCCACCCGGTCCCCCACGCTGTCCAGCGCGGTGAGCATGAGCACCGGCGTGGTGTCGCCGCCGCGGCGCATGCGCCGGCACACCTCGAGGCCGTCCATCCGCGGCAGCATGACGTCGAGCACGACGAGGTCGGGGCGCCCGGCCGCCAGGGCCGCGAGGCCGGCCGGCCCGTCCTCGGCGACCTCGACCGCATACCCCTCCATGCGGAGGGCGCGCGACACGGCGTTACGAAGCTGCGGCTCGTCCTCGACGACGAGCACCCGGGCAGGCGTATCGATCTTCGGCACCTTCGCTGTCAGGGGGAATGATTCCAGGGTATTCAGGCCTCCGGATGGTTGAGAAGGTAGTCGAGGTACACCGGGCGCAGCGCCTCCCCCAGCTCACCCTCGCCCGCCCCGATCGCGTCGCTGAGCAGCGCGGAGATCCGGCTCAGGTCACCGGCGGCCTCCTTCGCGTGCCCGGCGGCCGCCCACGCCACGGGGATGGTGCGCAGCAGCCGCCACAGGAACGCGACGTCGCCGTGCCGTACCGCGAAGGCCACGGCGCGGTCGTGCAGCTCACGGGTGGACAGCTCGTCCAGCCGCTCCGGGTCGGTCATGCCCGCCCTGTTCCCTGCAGGGTGGGCGTTATGTCCGGCTAGATCCGGACGATCATCTTGCCGGTGTTCTCGCCGCGCAGCAGCCCCACGTAGGCGGCGGGGGCGAACTCCAGCCCGTGCACGACCGTCTCCTGGAACACGATCCGGCCCTCCCGCAGCCAGCCGCCCACCTCGGCGAGCATGTCCGGCATGCGCCACAGGTGGTCGTGCACGCTGAACCCGCGCAGGGTGAGCCGCTTGCCGATGACGAGGGCGAGGTTGCGCGGGCCGGGCGCGGTCTCGGCCGCGTTCTGCTGCGCCACCCCGCAGAGCGCGACCCGGCCGTGCGGCCGCAGCGCGGCGATCGCCGCCTCCAGGTGCTCGCCGCCCACGTTGTCGAAGCACACGTCGATGCCGTCCGGCGCGGCCGCGGCGAGCCGCTCGGCGACCGAGCCCTCGGCGTCGACGAACGCGGCGTGGAAGCCGAACCGCCGGGTGAGGTGATCCGCCTTCGCCTGCGAGCCCGCGGTGCCGATCACCCGCGCGGCGCCCTTCAGCCGCGCGATCTGCCCGGCCATCGTCCCGATCTCGCCCGACGCGCCGGAGACGAACACCGTCTCGCCCGGCCGTAACCCGGCGATGTCGAGGAGGCCCACGTACGCGGCGAGCGTCGACATGCCGAGCGCGCCCAGGTACGCCGAGGGGTCCACGCCGGGGACCGGGTCGATGCGGAGCACGCTGCGCGCGTCGAGCACCACCTGGTCGCGCCAGCCGTACCCGTGGAGCACGAGGTCGCCGGGGCGCAGCTCGTCGTCCATCGACTCCACGACCTCGCCCACCGCCGGGCCCTCGAGCGCCTGGCCGGCGGGGCCGGGCGGCGCGGCGGCGTGCAGGCCCGGTGGCGGTGGCGCGGCCCATGCCGGGGACGCGCCGGGCAGGTGCGGCTCGACCGCCATGCACAGGTTGCGGACGAGGACCTGGCCGGGGCCGGGCGGGACGAGCTCCACGGTCACCACGGCGAAGTCGCCGGGCTCGGGCAGGCCCGCCGGGAGCGAGGCGAGATGGATCTCACGGGCGAGGAGCGGACCACCGAGGGATCCCCACGTGGTAACGGGCTCGGGCCGGGTGAACACCATGCACTCTCCTCAAACCGCGCTAGGACCTCACACCTGATGTCTCTACACGAAACGCATCGCACGTGTGCGGCGTTCGTCCGATTGCGGGACGGGCCGCCACGGGCATCCTCGCGGGTTCGCGATCGAGGTGACAGGATCGGGGGCGTGAAGGTCATCGTTAAGATCCTGATCGTCGCCGCCGCACTGTGGGCCGCGACGCAGCTCGTGGACGGCATCACCGTCAACGCCGAGGACACCCCCGGGCAGATCGGCACGCTGCTCGTGGTCGCGCTGATCTTCGGGCTGGTGAACGCGGTGCTGAAGCCGATCATCAAGACGATCGGCTGCGCGTTCTACGTCCTCACCCTCGGGTTGTTCGCGCTCGTGGTGAACGCGCTGCTGCTGTTGCTCACCGGCTGGATCGCCGAGCAGATCGACGTGCCGTTCCACGTCGAGGGCTTCATCGCGGCGTTCTGGGGCGCGATCATCGTCGGTGTGATCAGCTGGCTGCTCAACCTGATCCTGGGCGACGACTGAGCCCGGGCCGCGCCCCGGGGACGCCGAGCGCGGGGCGGCGGCGGCGATCCGACGGCCGTCACCGCCCGTCATCGGCGGACTTTTCGTGAAACGTGCACACCGGCGCGGCGCGACGGCGGCCCCGGGTCAGGACGAGGTACGGCGTGCCGCGCGGTCGAGCACGGCCCGGGCGATCGCCGGGTCGTCGGCGAACACGCCGTCCACCCCGGCCCGGCGCAGCTTGTCCAGCCAGCCCGCCACGTCGCCGATCGCCCGCCGGTAGCTGCGGCTGCGCGCGTCCCCCTGCCGGAACTCCGGCGGCAGGTAGGCGTTCTCGCCGCGCACCGTCCAGGCGTGCACGACCAGGCCGCGGCGGTGCGCGTCGCGCACGAGCGTGGTCTGCGGGCGCAGCCGCCCGTCCGGGCCCAGCGGGTAGATGCGCTCGGTGGCCGGCCCGATCCCGTCGGCGTACGCGGCGATCGCGCGCAGGCCTGCGGGGGTCACCATGTCGTCGTAGGTGCGCTTGGAGCCCGCGGCGACCAGGTCGTACGGCGCGCCCTTGGCCCCGATGAGCTGGACCAGCCGCACCCGGGTGCGCCGCCGCAGCTCGCGCAGGTTGCGGGTCTCGAACGACTGGATGACCACCGGGTCGTCCCGGTCGGTCCAGCCGTGCCGCCGCAGCACCTTGAGCAGCGGCTCCTCCAGCGACAGCCCGATCGAGTCGAAGTACGTCGGGTGCTTGGTCTCCGGGTAGACGCCCACGCCGTGCCGCTTGGCGAGCCGCACGATCTCGTCGAACGTGGGGATGCGCGCCGTGCCGTCGTAGGCGGTGTTGCGCGGGCGCAGCTCCGGCACGCGTTCCCGGGCGCGCAGCGTGCGCAGCTCGGCGAGGGTGAAGTCCTCGGTGAACCAGCCGGTCACCCGCTTGCCGTCGATCGTCTTGGTGGTGCGGCGGCCGGCGAACTCCGGGCGCTCGGCCACGTCCGTGGTGGCGGAGATCTCGTTCTCGTGGCGCGCGACGAGCACACCGTCCTTGGTCGCCACCAGGTCGGGCTCGATGTAGTCGGCACCCATCCGGATCGCGGTTTCGTACGCCGCCAGCGTGTGCTCCGGCCGGTACGCGCTCGCCCCGCGGTGTGCGATCACGATCCGGGCGCTCGCGGTCCGCACCGGCGTCGCCGCGGTCCCCTCCGCGGCCGCCCCGCTCGCCCCGGCGTGGGACGCGAGCGCCCCTCCCGTGAGCACGGCCAGCGTCCCGGCCAGCAACCGGTTCGTCATTTCTCCGCCCACCCCTTTCTCCGGTGACAACGGGCACATTAACCCGATGGGCCGGAGAAAGTGCGGCGAATAACGAAAACGGTCAGCGGCCCCGCAGCCATTTCGGGCGGATCCGTTTGCTCTCCCGATACACCCAGCCCTCGACGCGCGCGGGAACCCCCGCCACCCCGGACGCGGCCCAGTGCACCCGGCAGTCGTCGCCGCGCCACCATTTCGAGAACCGCACGCGATAACCGATCACCCGATACCGCGCATATCCATATTTTCCCGGAGATATCTTTCGGGTGTATTCGTGCCCGACCTCGACGGTGTGGTCGTCGCTGATCAGCGGGCTCACCATGTGGCGGATCGTGCGGATCAGCTCCCGCTCGTCGCCCTTGGTGAGCACGGCCCGGCCGTCCTTGACCCGGACCCCGGAGGCCCGCTCCACCTCGCGTTCGACCTCGTCGTCGTGGCGCGGCCCGCCGTCCGCCCCGGGCCCGGCCGCGCCGTCGCCCCCGCGCCGGACGGTGCGCCCGCGCTCGCGCTCGACCTCGCGCTCGACCTCCCGGGCGATCTCGTGGGGGGCGCCGCCGGGACGGGCGCCGGCGAACCGGGTACGGCGCCGCTCGCGCTCGTGCCAGTCCTCGATCTCGAACTCGGACCTGATGGTGTAGGCGCGCATCACCCACACCCGCATCACGCCGCCCGGGCCGTCGATGTACCGCGTGCCGGGAATATAAAAATTTCGCCGCCGAAAGTGCTCGATTTTATAGAACGAGGCGATACGGCACCCTTTACCGGGTTTCTTCCGTGCGGCCGCGTCCGCCGGCGGCGCGGCACCGGCGAGAAGCCCGGAAACGAGGCTCACCGCGAGCGGCCCGGCCAGAAAAGCAGCGTACGAAGGCATGAACATGGCTTGATCCGACGCAAACGGCGACATCTGCGAATTCCGGCACCACCGCGGCCGCCCGTTTCGCGGCGGCGGGCCGGATCTCCGGCCGAATGTCTACCGCGCGCACCGGCGGGCGACGCGACGCCACGCCGGTCGCCCGCCGAGCCATGACGAAGATCTGTGCCGGACGCTAGGAGGAGACCGGGACCGGCCGCGCCGGCTGCGGCGCCGGGCGGCCCGCCAGGTACCCGAAGCCGAGCTGGACCACGCTGAGGCCGACCGCCATCCCCAGCGGCACGGTCCAGCCGCCGGTGAGCTCGTGGAGCAGACCGATGATCACCGGCCCGGCCGCGGCGAACACGTACCCCACCGACTGGGCGACCGCGGACAGCGCGGTCACCGAGGTCGGGTCGGGCGCGCGCAGGGTGATGATGAGCAGCGCGAGGGAGATCGTCGACCCCTGGCCCAGCCCGAGGATGATCATCCACAGCCAGGGCACCGTGGTGGGGGCGACCATCACCGCGGCGAACCCGGTGAGGGTGAGCATCGTGGAGAGCACGGCGTGCGGCGCCTGGGTCCGGGCGCGGGCCGCGATCTGCGGCATCGCGAGCGTGGCGGCGATCTGCACGAAGTTGGTGAGGCCGAGCAGGTTCCCGGCGTCCACCGCGGACAGCCCGGCGTCCCGGAACACCGTGGGCAGCCAGGCGAGCATGAGGTAGAAGGTCATCGACTGCACGCCGA
>QGUZ01000084.1 GCA_003242605.1 Actinomycetota bacterium | reverse complement strand
CGGTCGATCAGCTCGTTCGTCTTGATCGCGGTGGCGCCGAGGTGCTGGCCGACGAGGTCGGCGCGCTGCGCCTCGACCACGTCGGGGCGGGCGAGCAGGCCGAGCGCGGCGAAGATGCGGCCGAGGATGCGCGCGACCGTGGTCTTGCCGGTGCCCGGCGGGCCGGTGAACACGAAGTGCCGCATCTGGTTCTGCACCGGCAGCCCCTGCTCCTCGCGCATCCGGGCCACCCGGAGCTGGGCGGCGATCGCGTGCACCTGCCGCTTGACCGGCTCCAGCCCGGCCATGCGGTCGAGGTCGGCGAGCGCCTCCTCCAGCGACGGGATGCGCCGGTACCCGCGGAACCGGGCGGTGATCTCGTCGAACGCCTTGGCGATGTCCTCGGCGGTGGTGGTGACCAGCTCCTCGCGGGTCGGGGTGCCGCCCGCGCTCACCACGCGCACGTCGCGGGCCTGCGCGGCCGCCTCCACCAGGGTGCGCACGAACCGGGCGTTGCCCAGCTCGTCGACGAGGCCGCGGCGGTGCACGTCCTCGTACCGGGCGAGCAGCGCGGGCCGGGCGTCCGGGGCGAGCACGTCGCCGCGCCGCGCCTGCAGCACCTCGGTGATCGCCAGCAGCTCCTCGGGGGTGTACGAGGGGAAGTGCACCCGGGTGGCGAACCGGGACGACAGGCCCGGGTTGGAGGCGAGGAACGCCGACATCTCCTTCTCGTAGCCGGCGAGGATGATGATGAGCCGGTCCCGGTCGTCCTCGGCCCGCTTGAGCAGCGTCTGCACCGCCTCGGCGCCGAACCGGTCCGGCTGGCCGTCCCCGGAGTTGATCAGCGAGTACGCCTCGTCGATGAACAGCACGCCGCCGAGCGCCCGGTCGATCAGCTCGTTCGTCTTGATCGCGGTGGCGCCGAGGAACTCGCCGACCAGGTCGGCGCGCTGCGCCTCGACCACCTGCGGGGTGCGCAGCAGGCCGAACGCGTAGAAGATCTTGGCGAGGGTGCGGGCCACGGTGGTCTTGCCGGTGCCGGGCGGGCCGACGAACACGAAGTGCCGCATCGGCGGCTCGGTGGTGTACCCGGCCTGGGCGCGCAGCCGGGACGCCTCGATCGACGCGGCGATCGACCGCACCTGTTCCTTCACCGGCTCCAGGCCGATCATGCCCTCGAGCTCGGCGAGCGCCTCCTCCACCGTGATCTTCGGCGGGGCGCCGGGGGCGGCCTGCCCGGGGCGCTGCGGCGCCGCCTCGCGGGCGCGCACCCGGACCGGCTCGGGCCGTTCCCGCGCCGCGAGCACCGCCCGCACGTCACGGGCCTTGAGGAAGCGGTACGCCAGGGCGAGGGCGGCCGCGCCGCAGGCGCCCCACAGCGCCACGGTGGCGGCGAGCAGCTCGACGCCCGCGGCCACGGTGAGCACGGCGCCCGGGGCGAGCGCGATCAGCGTGGTCGCCCACGGCGGCACCCAGTTGATCAGGTGGGCCACGGCGCCCGTCACCGGGCCGAGCAGCAGCAGCCCGGCGAGCGCGGACGGCTCGCCGAGCGGCCACACCATGGCGAGCACGAGCACCGTCCAGGCGGCCACCACGAGCGCGGTCGCGGCGCCGCGGGGGAACCGCATCGCCAGCGCGCCGTACCCGAGCAGCAGCACGGTGACGACGAGGGTGGAGGGCAGCGACCAGCCGGCGACGAGGGCCAGGACGAGCGCCCCGGCCAGCACGCCCACGTGGATCGCCCGCCTGGTGCCCGGCGACAGCAGGAAATAACGGTGGCGGACCTGCTCGAAGAGCCGCCGCGCCATGGCTCGCCCCGCCGGCCGGGTCCTGTCGGAGTCCCGCATCACGCCTCCCCGGTCGTCCCCCGGTTATACCGCAACCAAACAACGCCTAGGCCCTAGCGGCAAACGTGTCGGGTAAGTCGGCGGAACGCAACGGAGGCGCGCCGTCCGGTCCGGCGCCGTACGGCGCCGCCGCACGGACGGGGGGCTGCCGGGCGCGGGGCCGAAACTTTCGGTGGCGGGTGGCGGGGCCGCTCCCCCGGTCAGCCGCGGAGCGCCGCGCGCTCCCGCCCGTGGCCGGGGTACTCGCCGACGGTGACCTGGGTCGGCGTGACCCGGAGCACGGCCTCCTCGCCGTCGGCGAGGGCGACCCCGCGCACCTCCGCCCACAGCCGGCCGCTCGCCGGGTCGGTCACGTGCACGGTGACCCGCGGGTCCCGCTCGGCGGCGCGGCGGGCCTCGTCGGCGACGGCGATGCGGAGCTCGCCGGTGCCGGTCACCGCGGCCACCGCGTCGACCGGGAGCGCGCGCGGGCCGCTCTCGTCGACGTAGGCGAGCACCACGCCGCGGGACAGCGTGAAGGCGTGGCGCACCTGCTCGTCGAGGTCCGGCGAGGGCATCACGTCCTCGGGCAGCGGGCGGCCGTACGGCGCGCCGAGGGCGAGGTCGGCGCGGGTCGCGCCGCGGACGCCGTGCCACCGGGCGGCGGCGACGCGGGCGGCGTAGGCGAGCGGGACCACGGCGAGCGCGGCCGCGGCCGCCCACAGCGCCGCCGTGACCGGGCCGGGCAGGCCCGGCTCCTCGGGGGCCGCGGCCTGACCCGCGGCGGCACCGTCCCCGAGCGGCGCCTCGACCACGCCCGTCGCCGGCTCGCCCGGCCCAGGGCCGTCCCCGGGAAACAGCGAGGCCCCGACGAGCGCGGCGGCGGCGAACAGCACCGCGCCGAGCGCGACGAGCAGGGCGCGGTCCCCGGCGGCCACGGCACGGCCGTACCCGGCGGCGCACAGCCGCGCGTAGCCGAACGCGATCGGCACGAGCAGCGCGGCGAGGCCCGCCCGCGGGTCGCCGGTGAGGTGCACCGCGAGCAGCGGCGCCGCCGCCAGGCACCACAGCCGCCCGGCGACGAGCCACAGGCTCACCGCGGCGGCGCGGCGGGCCACCGGATGCGGGCCGGCCGCGGCGAACTCGGCGAGCGCGGCGAGCGGGCGGCCTCGCCAGATCTGCACGAGCGCCCGCACCGCGGCCATGGCGGCGCCGCTGAACAGCGCGAGGCCCACCGCCGCGGCCCAGAGCGCCCCGTCGATCCCGCCGGCGGGCCCGCCCGCCACGATCGCGGCCGCGTAGGCGAGCACGACCGCCACGGTGACCCAGACCGTCAGGCCGAGCCACGGGTCCCGGTCGAACATCGCGGGCAGGTACGGCCAGGCGCGCACCCGGCGGGCGTGCCGCACGGTGAGCGCCGCCACCGGGATCAGCGGCAGCGCGCCGAGCGGCCGGATCCAGTCGTGGGCGCCGGCGGCCACGGTGAGCAGGGTGAGCCCGGCGACCGCGAGCCCGAGCACCAGCCGCACCCGGCGGGACCAGGCCACCAGCGCGTCGCGGATGCGGGCGGTGTCCCCTGGGCCGACCGGCCAGGCGGGGTCGTGCCAGGCGGCGGGCGGCTCCCAGCGCAGCCGGGCCAGGCCGAGGTTGACGCGCGCGGCCGCCGCCTCGGCGTGGCCGCCGTCGCGGCGCAGCGCCCGGCGGTAGCACCGGATCGCCTGCTCGTGGTCGCCGCGGAGCAGGCACAGGTCGCCGAGGAGGAGGTGCGGGCCGGGCCGGTCGGGCGCGAACCGGGAGGCGAGACCGGCCTCGCTCCAGGCGTCCCGCCAGCAGGCCGGGATGCGGCGGAGCGCGGAGGCGAGCCGCAGCCGCGCCGCCCAGGAGCCGGGGGCGAGCTGCACCGCGTCCTCGGCCGCGGCGACCGCCTCGTCGTGGCGGCCGAGCCGTTCCAGGGCGAGGCTGGCGAGCCGGTGGCTCCAGTCGGCCTCGGGGGTGATGCTCATCGCCCGGCGGGCCGCGTCGAGCGCGGCCTCCGGCTGGTCGTGGGCGAGCCGGGCGGCGGCGACCATGCACCAGGCGCGCGGGTCGTCGCGGTCGGTGGGCGGTGGGACGAAGGGCTCCCCGTTCCCCGGTTCCGGCCCCTCACCTGCGCATCCCACGGTCGCCATGGTCGGGCAGGGACCCCGGCTTGCCTAGGGCGGGCAACACACCTCTGTCCCTCCGGGGAGCCCGCGATACCCCGGTTCACCTGCACCTCGCCGCATTCGCCCCGCCGCGCCGGCGGGCCGCGGCGACAGGGACGGATAACCAGGAAGAACACGGAACACCCAACCGGGACACCCGGCGAACGCGCACAATGGCCCTGTCAAGGTCACCGGTCGCGGGTGCGCCGGCGGCCTTCGCGCCCCTCGCGGGCGCGGGCGCCGCGGCGACGGCCGCGCCGGGCGGCAGGGTGCGCCCGCCACGGTGGTCGCGGCCGGTGTCCGGCGGGCGTCCGGCGGTCCCGGCCGGCGGACTCGACACTTGGGGATACCGTGCGACAGACACTCCACGACGCCGCGATCCTGGTGGCGCGAGCAGGCATCGGAGGGATCTTCTTCGCCAACGGCTGGGAGAAGCTGGAGGCGGGGCTGAACGCGACCACCGAGGAGTTCGCCCGGATCGACGCGCCGCTGCCGTACGCGTGGGCGGCGGTGACGATGCTGGTCGAGCTGCTCGGCGGGGCGATGCTCGTCGCCGGTTTCGCCGTGCCGGTCTGCGGCATCCTGCTGTTCGCCGAGGCGATCGCGGTCTTCGCCCTGGCGGCCGGGGATCCGCAGCGGCCGCTCACCGGCGGGAGCGCGAACCTGGTGATCGCGTTGTGCGCGGCCTCGCTCCTGCTCGCCGTGGTCGGCGCGGGCCGGGTCTCGGTCGACCACATGGTCGTGATCAAACGCCGCGACCCCGGTGACGAGGCCGCCCCCGGCCCCGACGCCGAGGCCGACCAGGTGCTCACCGCGCTCCGCGGGCCGCGCGGCGGCTCCGGGGACGCCCCCGCCGGGCTCCCGGCCGGGCCGGGGCGGGCCGATCCGGCCGCCGGCGCCGGTTCCGCCGCGGCGGAGCCGCGGTCGCGTACGGCGGAGCCGGGCACGCCGGACGACAAGGGCGACGCGGGCGACAAGGGCGACGCCGCCGAGGTCACCGCGCCGGTCCGGGTTCGCAAGGGGCGGCAGCGCCGTACCGAGGCCGCGTCCGCGGAGGGCCCGGAAAAGGAGGGCACGGCGAAGGAGACACCGGCGAAGGAGGGCGGCCCCGGCCCGAAGAGCACCACGGCGAAGGGCACCACGGGCAAGGGCGACGTCCTCGTCGCGGGCCGCAAGGAGAACCCCTCCGACTGACGGTACGGCGTGCCGGGGCGGCGGACCGGCAGGGGCAGGGCGGCACGGTCGGGACGAGAGCGGAACGCGATCGCGGACGCCGCCGGAGGCCCCCCCCCGGCCCGGGGACGGGCACCCCCCAACCCCCCCGGCCCCCGCCCGCCCCCCCGGCCCCCCCCCACCCCCCGGCCCCGCGCACCCAGCCCGGGCCCGTCCCCCCGCGGGCGGCCGAGCGGCCCGGCGGGCGGGCGTCATGTCCCGGCACGCGTGGCCGCCGCCCGACGGCGACGCCGGTCGCGGCCGACGCGAGCGGCGGACGGGCCGCACGCGCAGCCCGCGCGGACGGCCGCCGCACGGGCACGGCGGCCGTATGGGGTACGGCGGGCCGCCGGCGCGGACGCGCGGCGGCCCGGCGGGTCAGCGCAGCCCGTTCGCGGCGATCACGTCCCGGTACCAGTGGAAGCTGTCCTTGCGGATGCGGCGCTGGGTGTCGTAGTCGACGTAGACCAGGCCGAACCGCTTGTGGTACCCGTGCGCCCACTCGAAGTTGTCGAGCAGCGACCAGACGAAGTAGCCGCGCAGGTCCGCGCCCTGGGCGATCGCCGCGTGCGCGGCCCGCAGGTGGGCGTCGAGGAACGCCACCCGGTCGGTGTCGTGCACCCGGTCGTCCGCGGTCACGGTGTCCTCGTAGGCCGCGCCGTTCTCGGTGATCAGCAGCGGGGTGCCGGGGTACTCGCGCGACAGCCGTACCAGGAGGGACTCCAGGCACTCGGGGTGGATGCACCAGCCCATCGCGGTGACCGGGCCCTCCGGCGGCAGGAACGCGATGCCCTCGGTGCCCGGGTGCTCGGGGTGCCCGGGCGACTCGGGGTCGGTGCGCACGTGCTTGGGCGAGTAGTAGTTCACCCCGAGCACGTCGATCGGCTGGTGGATCGTCTCCAGGTCGTCGAGCTTGACGTCGGTGAACCGGCGCAGGTGGGCGAGCACGTCCTCGGGGTAGGCGCCGCGCAGCAGCGGGTCGAGGAAGATGCGGTTGCACAGCCCGTCCACCAGCCGCGCGGGCTCCTCGTCGCCGAGGACCGGCGCGAGGTTGAGCGTGATCGACACCGATCTCGCCCCGGCGGCGCGCAGCGCCTGAACGGCGAGGCCGTGCGCGACCATGAGGTGGTGCGCGGCGGTGAACGCGGCGGCGGGGTCGCTCACGCCGGGCGCGTGCCGGCCCGAGCCGTGGCCGACGAACGCCGACACCCACGGCTCGTTGAGCGTGGTCCAGGTGGCGACCCGGTCGCCGAGCCGCTCGTACGCCCCGGCCGCGTACTCGGCGAACCGGTGCGCGGTGTCCCGGTCGAGCCAGCCGCCCCGGTCCTGCAGCGACTGCGGCAGGTCCCAGTGGTAGAGCGTGGCGACCGGGGTGATCCCGGCCTCGAGCAGCGCGTCGAGCAGCCGGTCGTAGAAGTCGAACCCGGGGGTGCCGAAGCGCGGCCAGGCGATCGAGAACCGGTAGGCGCGCAGGCCCAGCTCGCGCATGAGCGCCACGTCCTCGGCGTACCGGTGGTAGTGGTCGCAGGCGACGTCGCCGGTGTGCCCGTCCCGCACCTTGCCGGGGGTGTGCGAGAAGGTGTCCCAGATCGACGGCACCCGGCCGTCCTCACGGGCGGCGCCTTCGATCTGGTACGCGGCGGTCGCGGCGCCCCACAGAAAGCCTTCGGGGAATGTGATCATGGACGCTCCTCACGACGGTACCCAGGGTGAACGGTGAGGGGGATCGCACGGCCGCCCGTGCGGCGGTGCACACCACCGGAGGCTCTGCACGGAGCGCGATCTCGGATGCGGACGGGGCCGTGCGGGGCGGAATCAACGATCATGAAACCGGTACGGCGGGCATCTGACCCCCGTCGCACCGACCCACCCACGATGTCGGTAATGCCCCGGTAAAGGCAACTGCGAAACGTCCGGAGAAGGATCGCCGCGATCGTCCGGGCGGCGGATCGCGCGAGATGCGAGGTCACCGGACGACCAAGATGGGACGAAAGTGATGAAAGTTTCAGGCGGTGACGTTCCGCCCAGCGGGACCGGAACGGCGAGGATGCGGGCAACGGGGTGACGCCGCGGGGCCGGCAGGAGGGTACGGCACGGCGAGGGCGGCGCGAGCCGGGCGAGCGGGCGGGCGACGGCGCGGCGGAGCCGGGCGGCCGCGGCGCCGGCCCCGCCGTTCGCGCCCCGCCCGGCGGGCTAGACCCGGCTCTCCACCCGGTCGACGATCCCGGTGGCGCCCTCCTCCCGGGCGCAGTGGGCGCAGCAGTACCAGTGCCCGTCGGCCTCCACGCCGTGCCCCACGATGCGGCAGCCGCAGTGCTCGCAGTTCGGGGCCATCTTGGTGATCGCACACTCGAAGCTGTCGAAGATGTGCACCTCGCCCTGGGCGTGCACCTCGAAGGCCATGTCGTAGTCGTTGCCGCAAACCTCGCAGCGTGCCATCGGCTCCCCCGGTTCGTCCGGTCTCGGTTCCGGGGACGCCCCGGCGGCGTCCCCGTGCGGCAGCTACCCCGAAGACCGCCATACGCACCACCGGGAAGCGTCACCGATAAGTCGGAAATGCCGTCACAAGCGACACATCGCCCGCTGCCCGGCGATCGCCGCCGCGCCGCCGCCCGCCGCGCCGGCGGTCAGGCCCGGCCCGGCCCGTCCGGCCCGGCGAGGCGCACCACCGCGACCCCGCCCGGCGGCACCGCGGCCTCGCCCCGGCAGGCCGTACCGGTGAGCAGGTCCACCCCGGTCACCCCGGGCACCGTGACCGGGCCGTCGGCGTGGTTGATGAGGAAGAGGTGGCCGCCGCGGCGCACGTACTCCAGGGTCTCCGGCAGGCCGCGCGGCCGGTCCACGCCCGCGGCGTCGAGCGCCCGGGCGAGCAGCGGCCGCAGGTTCCCCGGCGCGGTCGCCAGGTACCAGGCGCGCCCGGTGCCCAGCCGGTGGCAGGTGAACGCGGGGTGCCCGGCGTCCGGGCCGTCGGCGAAGCACAGCACCGCCTCCGCGCCGGCGAGCCGTACCCGCTCGGACCAGATGCGGCCGCGGTCGCCGCCGGGCAGGCCGACGGTCTCGCCGGCGCGCAGCGGGTGGAACTCCTCGACGGTGAGCCCGAGCACCTCGCGCAGCGCCCCCGGGTGCGGCCCGGCGTGGATCGTGTCGTTCTCGTCGACGATACCGGAGAAGTACGACACGAACAGGTGGCCGCCGGACTCCACGTAGCGGTGCAGGTTCTTCGCCCCGGCCTCGGTGAGCAGGTACAGCGACGGCGCCACCACGAGCCGGTACCCGGACAGGTCGGCCGTCGGGTGGACGAAGTCGACGGTGACGTGCTCCCGCCACAGCGCCTCGTAGTAGGCGTCCATGCGCTCGCGGAAGACCAGGTCGACCGAGGGCCGCCACTCCAGCTCAAGGGCCCAGGCCGACTGCCAGTCCCACACGATCGCCACCTCGGCCTCGACCCGGCTGCCGCGCACCTCGGCGATCCGGCGCAGGTCCTTGCCGAGGGCGACGACGTCGCGCCACACCTGGGAGTCGGTGCCCGCGTGCGGCACCATCGCCGAGTGGAACTTCTCCGCCCCGAACCGGGACGCCCGCCACTGGAAGAACAGCACCGAGTCCGATCCGCGGGCGACGTGCGCGAGGCTGTTGCGGCGCATCTCGCCGGGCCGCTTGGCGAGGTTGCGGGGCTGCCAGTTCACCGCGCCGACCGAGTGCTCCATGAGCATCCACGGGCGGCCGCCGCCGAGCGACCGGCTCAGGTCGGCCGACATGGCGAGATCGATGTGGTTGTCCGGCCGCTCGGCCTCGAGGTAGTGGTCGTTGGCGATCACGTCCACCTCGGCCGCCCACCTCCAGTAGTCCATGGCGGCGCAGTTGGTGACCATAAAGTTCGTGGTGATCGGCAGGTCCGGGGTGAGCTCGCGGAGCACGTCGCGCTGGATGCGGAAGCAGGCGAGGTGCTCGTCGGAGGTGAACCGGGCGAAGTCGAGCCGCTGGGCCGGGTTGACCGCGGTGTGGCTGGCGCGCGGGGCGTCGATCTCCTCCCAGTCGCCGTAGCGCTGGCCCCAGAACGTGGTGCCCCACGCCTCGTTGAGCGCGGACAGGTCGCGGTACTTGCGCCTCAGCCACTCGCGGAACGCGGCCACGCTGGTGTCGCAGTAGCACTCGCCGAGCGGCGCGCCGTACTCGTTGTGCACGTGCCACATCACCACGCCGGGGTGGCCCCGGTAGTGCTCGCCGAGCGCGCGGGCGATCGCCGCCGTCGCCTCGCGGTACTCGGGCGAGCTCGGGCAGGCGGTCTGCCGGGCGCCGGTGCCGATCCGCATGCCGGTGCGGGTGACCGGGATCGACGAGGGGTACCGGCGGGTGAACCACGCGGGGGGCGCGGCGGTCGGGGTCCCCATGTCCACGTGGATCCCGTTGCGGTACAGCCGGTCGACGATCTCGTCGAGCCAGCCGAACTCGTACGCGCCCGGGGCGGGCTCCATCAGCACCCAGGAGAAGATGCCGAGGCTCACCAGGTTCACCCCGGCCTCGCGCATCAGCCGTACGTCCTCCTCCTGCACCTCGCGCGGCCACTGCTCGGGGTTGTAGTCGCCGCCGTAGGCGAGGCCTTCGGGCAGCGCGGGAAACCGCGGACGCATGCATCGCCCCCTGTTCATGGTCTGTGAACGTGCACAGTAACGGACGGTCGGGGATCTGAGAAGAGTGCGCGCCCTGAAGCGCGCCGGAAGCAGGAAGTTAACGAGAAGGCAACGAGCACTTGACGCACCCTCCCGGCAGATCCACCCTGTGAACGTTCACAGAACACTAGCCTCTCTTCGTACGAACTCCCACTCGTGGAGGCAGGAATGCGCACACGGCGCTTCTCCGCCCTGGCGGCGGCGCTGCTCACCGTCGTCCTCGCCGCCGGCTGCAGCGGATCGGGCTCCGGCTCCCCCGAGAACGCGACCGGCACCGCCCCGGCCCAGAGCGGCCCGGTCAAGCTGACCTACTGGACCTGGGTGCCGAACATGGACAAGATCGTCCAGAAGTGGAACGCGGCGAACCCCGACATCCAGGTCACGGTGAGCAAGCAGGCGGGCGGAGACGACGCCGCGGCCAAGTTCCTCACCGCCGCCAAGGCGGGCAACCCGCCCGACCTCATCCAGGCCGAGTACCAGCACCTGCCGTCGTTCGTCGCCGCCGAGGCGGTCGCCGACATCGCCGCGCAGGCGAACCAGGTGAGGTCCGAGTTCAGCGAGGGGCTGTGGAACCTCGTCACGCTCGGCACCGACGGGGTGTACGGCATCCCGCAGGACAGCGGGCCGATGATGCTGTTCTACCGGGCCGACCTGTTCGACAAGTACGGCATCGAGGTGCCGAAGACCTGGGACGAGTACGCCGAGGCGGCCCGCACCGTGCGCAAGAAGGACCCCAAGGTCTACCTCGGCACGTTCTCGAGCAAGGACCCCGGCTCGTTCGCCGGCCTCGCCCAGCAGGCGGGCGCCCAGTGGTGGTCGATCAGCGGGGACGCCTGGAAGGTGACCGTGAACGACGCCGCCACGCTCAAGGTGGCCGGCTATTGGGGCGATCTGGTGCGCGAGGGCGTGATCGACGACATGCCCTACTTCACCCCCGAGTGGAACAAGGCGCTCAACGACGGCACCCTGCTCACCTGGCCGTCCGCGGTGTGGGCGCCCGGCGTGCTCGAGGCGAACGCGCCGAAGGCGAAGGGCAAGTGGGCCGTCGCGCCGCTGCCGCAGTGGACCGCCGGGGAGAACGTGAGCGGGTTCTGGGGCGGCTCGTCCACCGCGGTCGCCGCCGCCTCCCCGCACAAGGAGCAGGCGGTGAGGTTCGCCACCTGGCTCAACACCGACCCGGAGGCGCTCGAGCTGCTGGTGAAGGAGGGCGCGATCTACCCGGCCGCGACCAAGGGCCAGAGCGTGCTCACCGAGGCCCCCGGCTACTTCGCGCAGCAGAAGGACTTCTGGCAGCTGGCCAACCAGGTCGCCGCCACCGCCCGCGGCTTCACCTTCGGCCCCAACGTGAACGTCACCTACGACGCCTTCAAGAACGCGTTCGACAAGGCGGTGGAGGCCAAGTCCTCGTTCGCCGACGCGGTGAACGCGATGCAGGAGGCCACCGTCGCCGACATGAAGAAGTCCGGATTCCAGCTCGCCCAGTGACCCGCCCGTGATGACCGGCACGAAGCGCTCCGGTGCCCGCGTGGCCCGCGCGGGCGCCGCCCCCTACCTGTTCCTCGCCCCGGCCGTGGTGCTGTTCGTCCTGTTCATGGCGCTGCCCATCGGCTACACGATCTACCTCAGCCTGCGCCGTACCCAGGTGTCCGGCCTCGGCCTCGGCCGCGGCTCCCGCCGCGAGGTGTTCGCCGGGCTCGACAACTACGCCGCCGCGATCGGCGACGCCGAGCTGTGGCTGGGCTGGCTGCGGGTGCTCGGCTACGGCGCGCTGGTGCTCACGGTGATGCTCGGCCTCGCCCTGATCTTCGCGCTCATGCTCGACACCGCCCACGTACGGCTCGCCCGGTTCTCCCGGATCGCGATCTTCCTGCCGTACGCGGTGCCGGGCGTGGCCGCCACGCTGCTGTGGGGCTTCCTCTACCTGCCGAGCCTCAGCCCGTTCCAGGGCCTGCTGGAGCTGTTCGACGGGGAGGCGAACCTGCTCGGCGCGGGCACGGTCGTCTACTCGATGGCGAACGTGGCCGTGTGGGGCGGGGTCGGCTTCAACATGCTCGTGCTCTACACCACGCTGCGGGCCGTGCCGCGCGAGTACTACGAGGCCGCCCGCATCGACGGGGCGACCGAGCTGCAGATCGCGCTCCGGGTGAAGATCCCGCTGCTCACCCCGGCGATCATCCTCACCACGGTGTTCTCGCTCATCGCCACGGTCCAGGTGTTCACCGAGCCGACCGCGCTGCGGCCGCTCACCAACACGATCGGCTCCACCTGGAGCCCGCTGATGAAGGTGTACCGGGACGCGTTCGTCGCCGGCGACCTGTACTCGGCCGCGGCCACCGCGATCGTGATCGCGGGCATCGCCCTGGTGCTGTCGTTCGGCTTCCTGCGGATCGTCAAGAACCGCGCGTTCGGGGAGGGCTAGCGGATGTCGACCGGTGTGCTTCCGGCCCGGGCCGCCGCCCGGCACGCGCGCCCGCGGCTCCACCCGCTGCGCGGCGCGGTGCCGACCGCGGTGCTGCTGCTCGGGGCGGTCTACTGCCTCTTCCCGGTGACCTGGGTGCTGATCGCGGCGACCAAGACGCCGGGCGAGCTGTTCTCCACCGCCACCCTCGCGATCGGCAGCGGGCTGTGGTCGAACATCGCCGACCTGCTCGCCTACCGCGACGGGGTGTTCCTGCTGTGGCTGGGCAACACCGTGCTGTACGCCGGGGTGGGGGCCACGCTGTCGGCCGCGGTGTCCGCGCTCGCCGGGTACGCGCTCGCCAAGTACCGGTTCCCCGGCCGGAACCTCGTGTTCAACCTGCTCATCGGCGGCATCCTCGTGCCGGCCGTGGTGCTCGCGATCCCGCAGTACCTGCTGCTGTCGAAGGCCGGCCTCGCCGACACCTACTGGTCGGTGCTGCTGCCGCAGATCCTCAGCCCGTACGGCATCTACCTGGCCCGGATCTACGCGGCCGCGGCCGTGCCGGACGCGCTGGTGGAGGCGGCCCGCATCGACGGCGCCGGGCACGGGCAGATCTTCTTCCGGGTGGCGCTGCCGCTCATGACGCCCGGCCTGGTGACGGTGTTCCTGTTCCAGTTCACGGCGATCTGGAACAACTTCCTGCTGCCGTTCATCATGCTCGGCGACGACCGGGCGTTCCCGCTCACCGTCGGCCTGTACACGCTGCTCGCCGCCGGGGCGAACCAGCCGTCGCTGTACAACCTCATCCTCACCGGGGCGATGCTGTCGATCATCCCCCTCGTCGCGCTCTTCCTCACCATGCAGCGGTACTGGCGCACCGACCTGTCCCGCGGCGCGGTGAAGAGCTGATCGTGGAAAGCTGGTGTCGTGAAGAAGCGACGCCCCACCATCCGTGACGTCGCCGCCGCCGCCGGGGTGTCCCGCGGCACCGTGTCCCGGCTGCTCAACGGGGACCGGTACGTGAGCACCTCGGCGCGGGTGGCGATCGAGCGGGCCATCCGGGAGACGGGCTACGTGGTCAACCGCAACGCCCGCAGCCTCGTCACCCGGCGCACCGGCTCGGTGGTCATGGTGCTGTCCGAGCCGCAGGAGAAGTTCTTCGAGGACCCGAACTTCCCGGTGCTGCTGCGCACCGCGACCCGGCGGCTCGCCGAGCGCGACGTCTCCCTCGTGCTGATGATCGCCGCCGACGACAGCGACCGGGAGCGGGTCGTGCGCTACGTGCGGGGCGGCCACGCCGACGGGGTGCTGCTCATCTCCACCCACGCCGGCGACCCCCTCCCCGACCGGCTGCGCGAGCTCAACGTCCCGGCGGCGGCGCAGGGCGCGATCCTCGGCCGCGAGTCCGTGATCCCGTACGCCGCCGCCGACGACCGCGAGGGCGCCCGCCAGATGACCCGCTACCTGGTGGAGAGCGGCCGCAAGCGGATCGCCACGATCACCGGGCCGCTCGACACCCCCGGCGGCGTGCTCCGCCTCGAGGGGTTCTGCGACGTGCTCGGCCGCCGGGCCGCCAAGCGGCTCATCGAGCACGGCGACTACACCCAGCGCAGCGGTGAGATCGCGATGGCCCGGCTGCTGGAGCGCGCGCCCGACATCGACGCGGTGTTCGTCGGCTCCGACCTCATGGCCGCCGGCGCGCTCACCGCGCTGCGCGCCGCGGGCCGCCGGGTGCCCGACGACGTCGCCGTGGGCGGCTTCGACGACTCCGCGGTCGCCCTCACCACCCACCCGCCGCTCACCACGGTCCGGCAGCCGCTGGAACGGGTCGCCGAGGAGACCGTGCGGCTGCTGCTCGAGCTCATCGACGGCGCCCGCCCCGACCACCCGGTCATCCTCCCCACCGAGCTGGTCGTGCGCGAGTCCGCCTGACCGGTCCGCCCGGGGCGGCGGGGGCGCCGCCGCCCGGAGCGCGTCAGCCGAAGAACAGCGCGTCAGCCGAAGAACTCGGCGGCGAGGGTGCGGTAGCCGTCGAGCAGGTCCTGGCCGGCCGCGGGCAGCAGCTGCACGCACACGTGGTCGGCGCCCGCCGACAGGTGCTCGCGGACCCGGGCGGCGACCGCCGCGGGCGTGCCGTACGCGAACAGGCCGTCGACGAGGCGGTCGCTGCCCTCGCCGGCGAGGTCCTCGTCGGTGTAGCCCATCCGCCGGAAGTTGTTCGCGTAGTTCACCGCGCTCTTGTAGAAGCCGAGCGTCGGCCGGGCGATGCTCCGCGCCTGCGCGGGATCCGTCACCAGGATCGCCTTCTGCTCGGGGGCGAGCAGCGGGCCGGCCCCGAGGATCGTGCGGGCCTCGCGGGTGTGCCCGGGGTCGGTGAAGTACGGGTGCGCCCCGGCGGCCCGGTCGGCGGCGAGCCGCATCACCCGCGGGCCGAGCGCGGCGAGCACCCGCTGGTCCTGCGGCACCCCCTCGGCGTCGAGCACGTCGAGGTACTGCACGAGCTTCTCGTAGGGCCGGACGTACCGGTCGCCGATCTGCTCGCGGTGCCCGGCGCCGATGCCGAGGAGGAACCGGCCCGGGTGGGCCGCCTCGATCCGGCGGAACGACGCGGCCACCGTGGCGGCGTCGTCCTTCCAGATGTTGACGATGCCCGTGGCGACCGCCACCTTCGAGGTCGCGTTCAGCACCCGCTCGACGTCCTGCAGGTGGCCGTCGGGTGAGCCGCCGAGCCACAGCGTGCCGTACCCCAGCTCCTCCAGCGCCGACGCGAACTCCGGCGTGAAGTCCTGGTAGCGCAGCCAAACCCCGATCTCGCCGACATTCGGCCTCGTCATCGTCCGGTACCTCCGGTGAAGATCCTCGATCAGTCGATCACGGTAGCGACGCGGGCCGTGGTCCCCCCGCGGCGGGCCCTGCGTTCGTTCCCTGCGGCCGGGCCGGGAAACCGGGCATCGGACGGGCCGGGGTGGCGCGGCCGCGGGCCCGGCGCGCGGACACCCGGAAAAAATCGGCGGACGACGGCCCGCCCTGCGCCTAAGGTGACTCAGTGACCGGGCCGAAAGGAGGACGACGATGCGGCGTATCCGTGTGGTCCGACGCAGGCGGCGCACCCGCCTCGACCGCCTCGCCCTGGACCTGCGCACCCCCTCCGGGCGCCGGGAACTGCCCTACTAGGCTTTATCCCGGCCTTACCCAAGGCGCGTTACATAAGGGGTAACGGGTTCGTCACGCACGGGGGCATGACATGACCAGACTGAGGGTGGTCCCGCCCGGTGCCACGCGGCACAAGATCCGGGACATCCGCTCCGCCGCCCGCGGCCGGCGCCGTCGCGAGGCCGCCTCGCGCGACAAGGTCATCGATCTGCGCGCCTACACCGGCCGCAACGTCATCTGTTTCCCCCACTCCGGCGGTCCCACCTCCGCCGCTTGACATATCGCACACCGAGGGCGGTAGCCCGGCTGGGGCGACCGGGCCGCCGCCCTTCGTCGTGTGCGGAACGTCGTGGCGGATCACCGTAACCTCGGCGGCGCAGGCCGCCTGCGGCGGTGGCGGTGGCCTGCGCGGGAGCACGGGATCCGGGGACGCACGGGCGGCCGCGGTGGACGGCGACGCCGACGCGGCCGGGCGGCGAGCGGCACGGCCCTCCCCCGCCGTGGTGGGCGTGCCGGCCGCCCGCCCTCCCGGTACCGGTGCCAGAGGATCACCACCCTGGTCTTGACGGTCTGCCAGGCGTCCCCGGTCATGGCGTCCACGAGTGCGGTGCCGATGGCGGCGAGCAGCACCTGCACGACGGTGTCCACGGCGACCTCCCTTCTCGGAGCGATCTCTGCCTGTCGTGACGTTGCGTGCGGGAACGGACGACGAGGTCGTGCGATGACGGCAGTGGCCCGCACGGCGGGGAGCGCCGTGCGGGCCGGTTCACACCGGGCGAGGGTGATGGGGGCGGACCGCCCGGGAGCGGGCGCCCGCCCCGAGACCCGTCACATCCAGTCGGTGCAGAGCCAGGTGCCGTTGCTCTGCTCGGCGCAGGCGCGGTACGGGAGGCTCGAGTAGACCATGCGGGTGTAGGTCGCGCGGTACGGGTTCGCCCGCACCGTGTACGAGGCCCCGTTCCGGATCTGGATCATGGCGCGGAGGCCGGTGGACCACCTGCCCTGCTGCACCCAGGCGGTGTGGCACCGCGACGAGTACCGGACCTTGAGCCAGGGACCGCCCGCCGGGCGGTAGTGGCTGCTGTAGGTGCGGGCGTCCCGGTAGCACCGGGTGGCGACCGGGTCCCTGCCCGTGCAGGAGGAGCCGATGCAGGTGGGGCCGAGCCGGCGGGTGACGCCGCCCGGGCTCGCGGTGCCGCCGCCGCTGCGGCCGGGGCGCGCCGTGCCGGCGCTCCCGCCACCGGTGCCCGGCCGTGCCGTACCGGCGCTCCCGCCGCCGCCCGGGCTCGCCGGGCCGGGCGAGGTCGCGACCGTGCCGATCGCGGGCGCGGCGGCCGCGGCCTGGGCCGGGGTGGTCGCGGCGGTGGTCATCGCCGCGGCGAGGGTGCACAGCAGCGACCCGGTCACGATCTTTTTCACCAGCGTGTAACGCCTCATGATGCTCCTCGGATGTTCCGGACGATGTCGCGTGCGTGAGGGGTGGTGTGCGGAACGGAATCGGCCGGCCGTGCCGGGAGTGGTCTCCGCGTCCCGGCGATCTCGAGGCTGGCCGACGCCGCCGCCACCCCGCCAGAGCCGCAACCGGGTGGACGTTCGCGCCGCAACCCGCACCCGCCGTGATCAGGGCGGACGCCGGTTGCGGCGCAACCGACGATCGAGGGGAGGCGTGTGCATGACGAGGGGTTCCGGCGGTGAGGAGCCGGATTTCGCCCGGACGGCCCGGGAGCTCGCCCAGGTCCTCGACGAGTTCTCCGGGCTGTTCGAGGAGGCGCTGTCGCACTACCGGCCGGGCAAGGACGCGCTCGCCCGGCACATCAATGTGGACAAGTCGTACATCTCGAGCTGGTTACGCGGCCGCCGCCAGCTCCTCGACCCCAAGGGGCGCCGCCTGGTGAACGGCGAGGACGTGGACCGGATCATCGCCACCGTGCGGCTCGAGGAGGTGGACGCGGCGCTGGCGCGGCGGCTGCGCGGCTGCGGGAGGCGGATCGAGGAGCTGGTGGCGGAGCTCGCCAAGGCCCGGCCCACCCGCTGGCGCTCGGAGGCGGGCCGCGTGCTCCGCGCCGACCAGGAGCGCGACGCCGAGACGGAGGACACCGAGCCGGCCGCGGCGTCGCCGGCCGCCACGGACGCCGCCTCGCCGGCACGGGCCGCCGGCACACCGGGGCCCGCCGGCCCTGCTTCTTTTACACATCTCCGGGCCACGGAGACCGACTTAGTCTCGGTCTCCCTCTTTTGCTTGAAAAA
>QGUZ01000083.1 GCA_003242605.1 Actinomycetota bacterium | reverse complement strand
GTCCTCCCCACGCACGTGGGGGTGAGCCGTCGATTCCGCAGACCAGCGGTTTGCTGGGGCTCCCAATACACGTGGGGGTGAGCCGGTGACGGTCACGGTCCCGTCCACTGCACTGATGTCCTCCCCAGGTGCGTGGGGGGCAATCAGCGGGTGTCCACTGCTCCGGCCGGGGCATCCTCCCCCATGCGTGTTGGGGTGAGTCGCGGCGGCGTATGTGCTGGCAGGCCGTCCTGCCTCCCCACGTAAGTGGGTGGGCTGCGTTCTCAGTAGCCCTCGATAACGTGATTTCGTCATCAAGAACGTGGGCGGGCCGTCGTAGGGACGGACGGGACTAGGGTGCCGTCGTCGCCCTCCCGCACGTGCGGGGTGAGCCATACGACGTTGTCGAGGTTCGGATTCGAGGCCTCGTTTTTCTCATTCCATGCGTGAGTTTTCGCCGGCGCCCGGCCCGGCTGACGTCGTCTTGCTCCGCGAGCTGCGCCGGCCGTGCCTGGGGATCGGGCCGCCGCCCGGCGCCCCGCGACGGCGCCGGGCGGCGGTGGGCGTCAGGGGCGCTTGGCCCGGTCGATGACCTCCTCGGCGGTGAGGGGGGACGGGGGGTGGTAGGTGAGGCACAGCGGGGTGCGGATCTTGACCATGGGGCGGCCCTCGGTCGCGACGTAGAACTCGCCGCCCTTGAGGCGGGCGATGTCGGAGACGGTGCCGCCTTTGGCGCGGGCCATCTCCTGGGCGGCGGTGATCTGCACCGGGGCGTTCAGCCGGCCGTAGAACTGGGTCGTGGCGTTGCCGGGGATCTGGTTGTGCAGGCCCTTCGGGGCCTGGGTGGCGAACACCAGGCCGAGGCCGTACTTGCGGGCCTGGGAGGCGAGGGCGAGGGTGCTCCGCGTGCAGGGGGTCATCGCGCCGGAGGGGGCGAACGTCTGGGCCTCGTCCATCACCAGCAGGCCGCCGAGCGGGCGGTCGCTGGGGTGCTTCTTCACCCAGGCGAACAGCGACATCTGGAGCTGGTTGACGAAGCTCTGCCGCTGCTCGTCCTGGGCCAGCCCGATGAAGTTGATCACCGAGACCCTGGCCCGCTTGCCGGGCGGCGGGGTGAGCAGGACGCCCGGGTCCATGGGGGTGCCCTCGCCGTCGAACAGCGGGTCGTTCACCCTGGCGGCCTTGAGGGTCTGCGCGATGTCCGACGCGATCTTCTCCGCGCCGTCGAGGGTGCTGACCCCGTCCGGCAGGGAGTCGAGCAGGTCGATGAGCCCCTGCAGGCCGGCGCCGCCTCGGCGGGCGTAGAACGTGATCGCCTCGCGCAGTACGGCCTGGCCGTGCAGGGCCTTGGGAGAGGCCCCGGTGAGTTTCGCCCGGGGGACGAGCGACTCGACGGCGACGTCCACCGCCTCCCGGAACTCGTCCGGGTCGTCGCGGACGCTCGAGAAGTCGGGCAGCGGCTGGAACGTGAGCGGCCGCCCGGCGGTACGCCCCGGGGTCCAGACCGTCACGTCGACGTCGGCGAGGTACTCGGCCGCCTTCGCCTCATCGCCCGGCCCCCACGCCTCCGGCGGGGCCGGCCACGGGTCGCCGAGCCGTGCCAGGTCGTTGTTGGGGTCGAGCACGATCGCGGACACGCCGCGCAGCGCGCACTCCTCCACGAGGCGGCGGATGAGCACGGTCTTGCCCGAGCCCGAGCCGGCGAAGATCACCACGTGCTTGCGCAGCGCCTCCAGCGGCACGGTGACCTCGGCATCGGTGGCCATGACCCGGCCCACGGTCACCGGCGCCGCGGCCGGGTGCGTCGGCCCACCGGTTGCCCCGCCCGTGGCGCTCTCGTCGCGGTCCGGCAGGGGGACGTCGTCCTTGGACCGGGCGGGGACGTGGTCGTCGCGGGGTTCCGTACCGCCGGCGGGGGCGGTGCCCATGCCGCTCGGCCGCCAGTCGTCTCCCGGGACGAAACCGCCCGCGCCCCGGGCCAGGGGTGAGATTCCACCACCGTTCGACGGGCCGGGCTTGGCGTCGGCGAGCAGATCGCCGACCTTGGCGAGCGCGCTCTGGCCGTTGGGGCCGAGGCCACCGGGCGGCTTGCCGGGCGAGGGCGGCGGCAGCTGGTTGCCGGGGACGGGCGAGTCTGGATCGCTCCAGGAGGCGAGCGCCTCGCGGAGGAAGCTCACCTGCTCGGCGGGCCTGCGGGCGGCGAGCCACTGGCCCAGGTGCGGCGGGTTCTCGTTGATCAGCGTGCGGAGCGCGGTGAGGATCCGCAGGTCGTCCTCGGTGAAGCGGAGCACGCGGCCGCCGGCGTCGAGGAACCTGGCGACGGCCTCCTGCGTCTTCGGCCCGGTCGGCCAGTCGGCGTTGCGGAGGATGAAGAGGCGGCGCTTCGGCACGTCCGCGGCGAGGCCGGCCTCGACCACCGCCTTGCGCAGGCGGGTGATGACCGCCCGGGCGTTCGTCGCGGAGATCGCGCGGAACGCCCAGTGGAACTGGTCCTCGGTGGACTCGTCGAGGGCACGGCGCAGCCGGGCGTGCAGGGCGGGGTTCGCGCTCGGCTCGGAGTCCTGGCTGAAGCTCGCGCCCGCCTCGCCGAGGCCCGTCACCCACGCCTCCAGACCGGCCGCGAGCAGCGACGGCATGACCTGGTCCTCGGTCGCGGGCTTGGTGGCCATGCTCACGTCCGCCGACGCGCGCAGCGACTCGAACCGGTCGTCGAGGGCGCGCAGCCTCTGCTCCTCCGGGTCGGGCTGGATCGGCCCCGGCTCGGGAATCCGCTCCTCGAGGCTCTCCATCTCCCGGATCTCGCCGTTGAGCAGGCACGAGCGGATGTGCTCGTCGATCCGGATGAGCAGGTCGCGCGGGGTCCGGTTCACGGCCTCGGCGAACACGCTCGGCTTCACCGGCCAGGTCGGGTACGGCGGGGTGTAGTCGAGTGCCTCGTACCGGGCGGCGAACCGCTTCTCCACCAGCAGCCGGGCGGTCTCGGGGTCGGTCAGCACGCCGAGCTGGGTGGCGAGCTGGAACCGGTCCTGCACGGTGTCGGTGGCGTGCGTGGCGATCAGCTCCCAGGTGTCGGGCAGGCAGGAGACGATCGTCAACGTACGGCGGGTGTGCTCGCGCAGCGACATCAGGCCGTGGGCGACGTGTTCGATGAGCAGCACCCCTCGCCAGTCCTGATCCGCGTGCATGGACCTGATGCCGCACTGGGCGACGAGCATGTCGATCTGGTCGACCGCGATCACCGACGGCCCGGTGAGGGCGAGCAGCCGGGAGATGTCCCGGACGATCTCCTGCGGTGACTTGTTCACCTGCCGGATGCCCCAGCTCGCCCACTCGCCCGGGGTCTCCTCGATGCCGCTGGTGAGGTACGCCTCGCCGATGTCCTGGGCGGTGAAGTCCGCGGAGGCGCGGAGGACGAGGGCGCGCAGGGTGTCGCGGCACTGCCGCATCACCAGGTTGTCGATGCGGGCGACGGACTGGACGAACCTGTCCAGCGTCTCCCGGGTGATCGGCGTCTTGCCGCAGATCGCCGCCCAGTCGTCGGACGGCAGCTCGGCGAGGACCGAGAGCCGGGTGAGGAAGGTCTCCAGCTGCGATTTGCCGTCGTCGCCGATCCGGCAGAGCCCGTCGAGCATCGCCACGACGACGCTCTCCCAGAAGCTCCGCGCGTCGAGCAGGCCGACGAGGAAGAAGTACCCGTCCCGCAGCTGCACCTGCTCGCGCGCCCAGCCGAGTAAGTGCGTCTTTCCGGTGCCGCGTCGCCCCTTCACCACGACGCCGATGGGGCTCGCGTCGCTGCTGTCCCGTGCCTCTTCGATGCCGCGGAGCACGAGGTCGGCGGTCCGCTGGTGCAGCGTGTCGACGTGGTACGGCGAGCGTCGCCACACGTGGTCGGGCGCCTGCGTGTAGTCGAGCCGCAGGCCGGCGAGGATCGATCTCGGGTCTGCCATCACATCACCTCGATGGAGATCAGATGGCTGTCCTGGCCGCCGATGCGCACGGCCGCGGCGCGCTCCTCCGGGGTGAGCGCCTTCTGGTTGGACTGCGGGTCCACGAACACGTCCGGCTGCAGGTTCATCCTGATCAGCGCGGCGTCGACGTCCTCGCGCGGCAGGTCGGCGAGGAGCTTGCGGAGCCGGACGAGCGGCACGTGGCGGCCCGGGCTCTCCGCGAGTTCGAAGTAGGCGGCGCGGATGCGCTTCTCCACCTCCTCAGGCGACGGCGGCATCGCGGCCGCGGGCTCCTGGGAGGCCGCCGGGGCGGTGGAGCTCGGGGCGGGCGCCGCGGTCGCGTCGTCCTCGGGGGCGGGCGTGTCGGCGACCGTGTCGGGCTGGAACACCTCGGCCAGGCTCTGACCGGTGCGGTTCAGGTAGCGCCGCAGGCCGCGCAGCAGGGCGAGGCAGGTGGCGGCGGCCGCACCCGTCCCCAGCCGGAGGTCGTCCCGCTCGATCTCGGCCATCGCGCGCGCCCAGCCGCGGTCCGTGAGCGTGTGCGCAAGGGCGCGCCCCTGCTTCCGGCTGTCCACCAGCCCCAGCTTGTTGAGCCGCCTCCGCGGCCTGCCGGTGAGCGTGTAGCCGTACCGCTCAGCGAGATCGACGTTGGAGACCTCGTCGGCCTCCGCCATCAGGATGAAGAGCGCCCGGAGCTCTTCTGCGGACAGTTCCGTCTCGGACATGTCATCCTTCCAACGTTCCACGATGGCGAGCACGCCGGCGCTTCTCGATGAAGCGCCCGATCTGGTGGACCACCGCCTGGACGTCGTCGAGCACCTGGTCGTCGGTGAAGCGCAGGACCGCGTAGCCGTCCAGCTGGAGCTGGACGTCGCGGCGTCGGTCGGCGCGGAACTTGAGCGGGCGGCGGTGGTCGTCGCCGTCGACCTCGACCACGCAGCGCTCGGCGCGCCAGATGAGGTCGACGCGGATCGGCGGGGTGAGGGGATCGGACTGGTAGGTCTGGTTCCAGGCCCGGCCGGTCGCCCAGGGGCACTTGGCGAGCGCGGTCTCGAGCAGCTGTTCCGCCCGGCTGGCCGGGTGCGGTTTCCCGGCCACGGCCGGGAAGGTGACGGTGGGTTCGTCGTCGACGGGCGGCCAGGGGGCGGCCCCGCCGGTGTCGTGCGCTCCGCCGTACGGGAGGAGCACGGGTACCGTCTCGAGCCGGTCGACGGCGGTCAGCGGGGCGCCGGTGAGCCAGACGCCGAAGCCGCCCGCGTGCGCGAGCCATTCGGCGCCGGCGACGAGTAACTCCTCCTCGGACGGGGTGAGCCCGTCGGGGACCTCGAGGAGGATCGCGGTGTGCGTGCGGCCGTAGCTCGCCGCGAGCACCCGGGCGAGCCCGGCGGCGCGCACCTCGCGGGGGAACCTGCGTAACGATCGGCTCCCGGCCGCGTCCCCGTCGTCGCAGAGCGCGGTCTCGGCCAGCTCGGCGAGGAAGGGGCCGAAGTGCGGGCTGCGCGCGGCGAGGCGTAACGCGAGCATCCGTACGGCTCGCGCGGCCGGTCCGCCGCGGCGTGCCGGGCGGGTCAGGCCCGCGGCGTCGGGCAGCCAGGCCGGGAACAGGTCGACGGCCGCCCGTTCCAGCGTGTCGAGGGCCACGCCGACCATCTCGGGCAGCGAGCGCGGATGGCCGAGGGAGTACGCGATGATCGCGGGCGCGTCCTCGGGCAGCACCTCCAGGTCGGCGGCGAGGGCGGCCCGATCGGCTCCGTCGAGGCACACGACACGGCCCGTCGGCAGCTGCGCCCACCACCGTGTCATGATCCCTCGCCTTCCTCCCGTGCCTTTGGAGGTTATCGGGACGTCATTGGTCAGGAGTGGCAATTGGAAAGCGTTCCGATAACGGTTCGAAAAGGGGCTGATCAGTCAGAAAACTGTCAAGATCGCGGTAATCTCGATGCCGTCCGCGATCTTCTTGGGTCGGGCGGGTCCGCGACGTGCGCGCCCGGGTCCGCCGTGCTTCGGGACGGCCGGGCCGGGGGTTTTCGGTCGCCCGTTCCGGGGCCGGGTTCGCCAAGGTGGCATCGTTCCAATCGGACGCCCCGCCGCGCCGCCGGGGGCCGCGCCGCGGGCCGGGCGCCGGAAAATCGAAACGCGCCCTGTTTACGTTCGCCGTTCCCTGATTTTTAATGTCAGTGATTAAGATTCGTGTGCGGCCCGGATAATCAGAATAATCATCATAAGCAATTCGGCTGCTTTCCCCGGACTTCGGCCCGGGTTCGCCGCCCGGGGCGAATCCGCAGCTCACGGCGGTGGGTTTCGGACCCGCCGATCAGGGCTTGACGACCATTGACCGGATACGTAATCTTCCCCGGGAAATCTGCAAGGCCATTGGTTGTTGCCGGCGACCGCCGATGGGTCTCCCCGTCTCCGTCCACAGGAGTGACACAAAAATGAGGGTGGGCCGATACATCGCCATCACGGTTGGGGCCTCCGCGCTGCTCGTCTCCGGGGTGGCGCCGGCGGCGGCGGGTACGCTGCCGACGTCCGGGACGGCCGCCGGCGCGGCGTCGCAGGCCGGGCACGATCAGAAGCAGGTACCGCTCCGCAAGGTGGCGCCGAAGGGCTTCGCGATCGGCGTGGCCGTCGCGGGTGGTGGCCACCATCTGGACCAGGAGTACCCGGACCCCTTCAAGTACGACGAGGAGTACCGGGGGGTGCTCGCCAAGCACTTCAACTCGGTCACTCCCGAGAACCACTTGAAGTGGGACTTCGTGCACCCGGAGCGGAACAAGTACCGGTTCGGGCCCGCGGACGCCATCGTGCGGTTCGCCCAGCAGAACGGGCAGAAGGTCCGCGGCCACACGCTGCTCTGGCACAGCCAGAACCCCGACTGGCTCACCAAGGGCAAGTTCAGCCGTAAGGAGCTCCGCAACATCCTCAAGGAGCACATCACCAAGGTCGTCGGCCGCTACCGCGGCAAGATCGACCAGTGGGACGTGGCCAACGAGATCTTCGACGACAACGGCAAGCTGCGGACGAAGGAGAACATCTGGCTGAAGACCTTCGGTCCGAGCATCATCGCCGACGCGTTCCGCTGGGCGCACCAGGCCGACCCGAAGGCGAAGCTGTTCTTCAACGACTACGGCGCCGAGGGCATCAACAAGCGCAGCGACGCCTACCTCAAGCTCATGAAGAAGCTGCGCAAGCAGGGCGTCCCGGTCCACGGCTTCGGCGTCCAGGGCCACCTGAGCCTGAACTACCCGTTCCCGAGCGACATGGCCAAGAACCTCAAGCGGTTCTCGGACGCCGGGTTCGAGGTCGCGGTCACCGAGGTCGACGTCCGCATTCCGCTCAACGGCGGTGACGCGAGCGAGGGCCACCTGAAGAAGCAGGCCGACTACTACCGCCGCGCCCTGGAGGCGTGCCTGAGCGTCAAGCGCTGCAACTCCTTCACGCTCTGGGGGACCACGGACAAGTACTCGTGGGTGCCCGTGTTCTTCCCGGACGAGGGCGAGGCGACGATCTTCAACGACGACTTCAGCCCGAAGCCCGCGTACTTCGCCCTGCAGGAGACCCTGGCGAAGGCCCGCCGTCGCTGACCGGCGCGGCGAGCCCGCCCGCCCCGTGAGCACGCGGCCCGGCCCCCGGAACATGGGTGGCCGGGCCGTCGTGTGCGGTACGGCACCGCCGGCCGTGCCGTACCCGGCCGGGATGCCCGTCCGGGGCACGGTGACACGCGGGGGCGTGGCAAGGTGAGGGGGAGGACCGAGGGGAGGACGTCGTGCGGTTGTTCGTCGCCCTGCTGCCGCCCGATGACGTGCTCGCGGAGATCGAGGAGGCCGTCCGTGGCCCGCGGGCGAAGTGGCCGGAGCTGCGTTGGGTGCCCGAGGAGCTGTGGCACGTGACGCTCGCGTTCCTCGGCAACGTGGACGAGGAGCTCCTCCCCGGCCTGCAGGACCGGCTGGAGCGGGCCGCGGCCCGCCACCCGGTGCAGCAGGTGGCGTTCGCGGGCGCGGGCGCGTTCCCGTCGGCGGGGCGGGCGAGCGTGTTCTGGGTGGGCATGCGCGGCGCCGCCGAGGAGGAGCGGGAGCGGCCGGTGCTCGGCCGGCTCGCCCGGTCGATCGCCGCCGGGGCGGAGCGGGCCGGGGCGGCGCCGGACCGCAAGCGGTTCCACCCGCACCTCACGCTCGCCCGGTGCCGGGAACGCACCGACCTGAGCCGCCTGGTCGCGGCGATGGAGTCGTTCGCCGGGCGGCGGTGGGAGGCGACCACCGTGTACCTGATGCGCAGCCACCTGGGCCGGTCGGTGTGGTACGAGCCGATCGCCTCGTGGCCGCTCCGGGGCGACCTGGCGGACCGACCCGCCGCCGGGGCCGACTAGGCTCCATCGCGTGGACCGTCCCCGTCGCTGGCTGCTTCCCACGGTGCTCGCGCTGCTCGTGCTCATCGTGGTGATCGGCGCGCTCGTCTCCTGAGCGCGCGCCGCCGCTCCGGCACGAGAAGGGCGTGACCGTTGTTCCGGCGTGCGCTCGTGCGCCATTCCCGGGCGATGCCGTCGGCTGCTTACGGCGCGACGCCGTATTGAACGCCGTATTGGACATCCGCTGTCGAAGTGGAGCCCGGCCTACCGATTCGCTGAAGCGGTCCGGCGGCTCCGGGCCGAGCCGCCGGCGGCGATAGGGGAGGGCGAGGACAGAGCCTCCACAGTCACCGTCGGCGAGGACCGGCGGCGACGTGCTCCTCGTCAGCGACTGCCTCAAACAAATGCGGGAGTGCGCGGGCGGCCGGCTTGCCGAGCAGGGGGACGAGCCGTACCCGCAGGCGCTGCGGGAGGCCGTCGGCCGCCACGACCGGCTCCGGGGCGGCGACGCGGGCGCCGCCGTACCGGAGCCGGAGGCGGCGGACACCGGCCCGGCGACGGGGTACGGCACGGCCGACGCGGGCCGGCCGCGCCGCACCTCCGGACTCCGCCGGTGTGGCCTACCAGGCGTACGCCTCGGGGGCGGGGCCGCCGGGGCCGGGGAAGATCTCGTCGAGGGTGGCGAGCGCCTTCTCGTCGAGCTCGATCTCGAGCGCCCGGATCGCGCCGTCGAGCTGGTCGATCGTGCGCGGGCCGATGATCGGGGCGGTGACCGCCTGCCGGCGCAGCAGCCAGGCGAGGGCGACGTTCGCCGGGTGCTCGCCGAGCTCGTCGCAGAACGCCTCGTAGCGTTCGATCTTCGGGCGGTGCTTGGTCAGCTCCTCGGTGATCCGTGGCGTGGCGGACCGGCCCTTCTCGATCTTGCGGAGCACGCCGCCGAGCAGGCCGCCGGCGAGCGGGCTCCACGGGATCACGCCGATGCCGTAGTCGGCGCAGGCGGGCAGCACCTCCAGCTCGACGGTGCGGGTGAGCAGGTTGTAGTGCGACTGCTCGGACACCAGGCCGGTGAAGTTGCGCCGCCGCGCGGTCTCCTGGGCCTTGGCGATGTGCCACCCGGCGAAGTTCGACGATCCGACGTAGAGGATCTTGCCCTGGGTGCGCAGGACCTCCATCGCCTCCCAGATCTCATCGAACGGCGTGTTCCGGTCGATGTGGTGCATCTGGTAGAGGTCGATGTAGTCGGTCTGCAGCCGCTTGAGCGAGGCGTCGCAGGCGCGCCGGATGTTGAGCGCCGACAGCCGGTCGGTGTTCGGCCAGTCGCCCATCGGGCCGTACAGCTTGGTGGCGATCACCGTGCGCTCGCGGCGGCCGCCGCCCTTGGCGAACCAGCGGCCGATGATCTGCTCGGTGACCCCCTCACCCCGCTTGGCGCCGTACGTGTTGGCCGTGTCGAAGAAGTTGATCCCGAGCTCGTGGGCCCGGTCCATGATGGCGTGCGCGTCCTCCTCCGAGGTCTGCGGGCCGAAGTTCATCGTGCCGAGACAGAGCCGGCTCACCTTGAGGCCGCTGCGTCCGAGCTGTGCGTACTCCATGCCCCTCACCCTACGGAGAAGGGGCCTTCATCCTGCGGATGAGACGCGCACGCCCGGCGGTGGGCGATGGTGATCCATTGCACGAAACTGAGCGGCGGAATGTCGGTCAGGCAGGGCATTATGGCGGAATGGGGTGCAGAACGGGGGCCATCCTGGTACGCCTGCTCGCCGTCCTCGGCGTGATCGCCGTCTGGACGGGGTTATCGGCACCCGGGGCGTACGGCGCGGGCGGTACGGCACGGGCCGCGGACGGGGCGGCCGGCGGCGCCGCGGCGCAGGCCGGCCCGCCGAACGGGTGGGCGAAGCAGCGGACGCGCGAGCGGAATGGCGAGGAGATCCTCTTCCACTTCACCGACCCGCGGATCACCGAGTCGAGCGGGCTCGCCGTCTCCCCGACGCACAAGGGCATCTACTACACCCACAACGACAGCTCCGACGAGCCGCGGTTCTTCGCGGTCGGCGCGGACGGGCGGACGCGCGCGACGTTCACGCTGGCGAACGCCACCGCCCGCGACTGGGAGGGCATGGCGGCCTCGGTGGACCGCGCGACCGGCAAGGGCGTGCTGTGGTTCGCCGACATCGGCGACAACCTCAACGGGGCCTGGCCGGACATCTCCGTCTACAAGGTGATCGAGCCGGAGCGCATGGCCGACGCCACGCTGCGCGCCGTCCGCTACCGGTTCCGGTACGAGGACGGGCCGCGCAACGCCGAGGGCATCATGGTGCACCCCGGCACCGGGCGGCTGTACGTGGTGAGCAAGGAGTTCTCCGGGTCGATCTACGCGGCCCCGACCAAACTGCGCACCGACCGCGTCAACATCCTGCGCCGGGTCGGCCCGGCGCCGATCATGGCGACCGACGCGGCGTACTCGCCGGACGGGTCGAGCTTCGTCATCCGCACATACTTCTCCGCGTCGATCTACCGCGCGCCGGGCGAGCTGATCGCCCGGATCCCGATGCCCGCGCTCGACCAGGCCGAGTCGATCGCCTACACCCCGGACGGCATGGCCCTGCTCACCGGGAGCGAGGGCAAAAACAGCCCGGTCTACCGGGTGCCGCTCCCCGAGGATGTGTTCAGCAAGGTGGCGGCCGAGGCCACGCCGGAGCCGACGGCCACGTCGCGCGGCGAGACCGCGGTGCAGCCGGAGGCGACCCGCCCGGCCGGGACGACGGGCACGGCCGCGGCCGCCGCGGACGAGGGGCGCGAGGAGGGCGTCCCGGTGCAGATGATCCTGCTGTGGCTCGCGGTCGCCGCGGGCGCGACCGGCGTCATCGCGCTCATCGCCCGCGCCGCCCGCTGACCGGGTCGCGCGGGGCCGGCGGACCGCCGCGCAGCGCGTTCTCCACGAGCTCGATCGCCTTGGCGAGACGGACGAGCCGCGGGCCCTCGCGGCGGTAGACGTCGTGCACCGCGTCGATCGCGTGCGGCGGCAGGTGGTCCTTCAAATCGACGGCGGCCCGGCGGTAGCCGGTGCGGGCGGCCTCGATCGCCGAGTGCACGTGGTAGCGGGCCATCCGCGCGAGCGCGAGCGGGTAGCGGCGCAGCACGCCGTACGCGCGGTAGTCGGGTGGCACGGCGTCGAGGAGCCAGTCCACCGCCGACAGCTCCCAGTCGGGGGCGCCGGGCGGCCGGACCTCGGGCGGCCATCCTGGAGGCACGTACACGGCCCTCCAGTGTATCGATGATCTGTTCGAATTGTGGTCGTTTGTCCCGTTCACCGATGGATCGGGCGTGTCCACCGACGGGATCGCCGGGCCGGTGGCGCAAGCCGCGCAAAGCTAGAACAATGGCGCACTGTGAGTGACCAGAGCGAGCGGTCCGCCGGGGGTTCCGGCGTGCCGCGCGGCGACGCCGGAGGGCGCCGGACCGGCGGCCTCGCCCGGGGCGGTGAGAAGATCGCGGTCGTCGGGGCCGGGATCGTCGGGCTCGCGGTCGCGCGCGAGCTGGCGCGCACGCGGGGCGCCGAGGTGACCGTGCTCGACAAGGAGGACCGCATCGCCGCCCACCAGACCGGGCGGAACAGCGGGGTGGTGCACGCCGGGCTCTACTACACGCCCGGGTCGCTCAAGGCCCGCCTCTGCCGGGACGGCGCGGCGATGCTGCGCGAGTACTGCGCCGAGCACCGCATCCCGTACGAGGAGGTCGGCAAGCTGGTGATCGCCGCCACCTCGGCGGAGCGCCCCGGGCTGCGCCGCATCGCCGAGCGGGCCCGCGCCAACGGCGTGCCCGGCATCGCCGAGCTGGACGCGCTCGGCCTGCGCGAGGTCGAGCCGAACGCGGTCGGCGTGGGCGCGGTGCACTCCCCGCACACCGCGATCGTCGACTTCCCCGCGGTCGCCCGCCGCCTCGCCGCCGACCTCGCCGAGCTCGGCGGCACGGTACGGCTCGGCCACCCGGTGCGCGGGCTGCGCGAGCGCGCGGCCGGCGTCGAGGTGCTCGCCGGCACCCGGCGGCAGCGGTTCGACCGGGTGGTCTGCTGCGCCGGGCTCGGCACCGACACGGTCGCCGCGCTCGCCGGGCGGCCGGGGAACGTGCGCATCGTGCCGTTCCGCGGCGAGTACTACCGGCTCACCGGGGCGGCCAAGGACCTCGTCCGCGGCCTCATCTACCCGGTGCCCGACCCCCGCTTCCCGTTCCTCGGGGTGCACCTCACCCGCCGCATCGACGGCGAGGTGCTCGTCGGCCCGAACGCGGTGCCGGCCCTCGCCTACGAGGGCTACCGCCGGCGCACGGTACGGCCCCGCGACCTGCGCGCCATCCTCGGCTGGGAGGGCACCTGGCGGCTCGCGGCCCGGTACTGGCGCACCGGCCTGCGCGAGGTGTACGGCTCGCTGACCAAGAAGGCGTTCCTCGACGCGGCCCGCCGCTACGTGCCCGCGCTCGGCGAGGCGGACCTCGTCCGCGCCCCGGGCGGGGTGCGCGCCCAGGCGGTCGCCCGCGACGGCTCGCTCGTCGACGACTTCGTGATCGACGTGCACGGCCCGATCGTGCTCGTGCGCAACGCCCCCTCGCCGGCCGCCACCTCGAGCCTCGCCATCGCCCGGCACATCGCCTCGGTGGTCGCTGAGAGAACCTGAGAGTTTTCCGTCACCTTATGCCCCACCCGCCACTATGGGGGGTGTGACCGAATCGCCTGAAGCACGACTGCTGGTCGTCGAGGACGAGCCGAACATCCTGGAGCTGCTCGCCGCGAGCCTGCGATTCGCCGGATTCGACGTGAAGACGGCCGCCGGCGGGCGGGACGCGGTCGCGGCCACCCAGCGGCATCGGCCGGACCTCATCGTCCTCGACGTGATGCTGCCCGACATGGACGGCTTCGACGTGGTGCGCCGCCTGCGCTCCGGCGGCGCGTACACGCCGGTCGTCTTCCTCACCGCGCGGGACGCCACCGAGGACAAGATCAAGGGGCTCACCCTCGGCGGTGACGACTACGTGACCAAGCCGTTCAGCCTGGAGGAGGTGATCGCCCGCATCCGGGCGGTGCTGCGCCGTACCGCCGGGGACCCGATGACGCCGCCGCCCCGGCTCACCTTCCACGACATCGAGCTGGACGAGGAGACCCACGAGGTGTGGCGCGGCGGCGAGCCGATCGCGCTCTCCCCGACCGAGTTCAAGCTGCTGCGGTACTTCATGGCGAACGCCGGCCGGGTGCTGTCGAAGGCGCAGATCCTCGACCACGTGTGGAACTACGACTTTCGCGGCGACGCGGGCATCGTCGAGTCGTACGTGTCGGTGCTCCGCCGCAAGATCGACAACCGGGAGCCGCGGCTCATCCACACCCTGCGCGGCGTCGGCTACGTGCTGCGCCGCCCTCCGCAGTCCTGATCGTCCCCGATGCCCCCGCCCCCGCCCGTGAAGGTGCTCACCCAGCGCACGCCACTGCGGATCAAGCTGATCGCGGTGATGCTGGCGCTCGTCGCCGTGGCGCTCACCGTGTTCGGCGCCGCGAGCGTCTGGATGCTCAACGACCACCTCATCTCCCGCCACGACCGCACCCTGGTCGCCTTCTCCATGGAGCTGGAGCGCCAGCTCTCCCGGCCGCTGCGGCGGCTGCTGCAGCCGCGGATCCCGCCCGAGATGGTGGCCCGGATCCGCGACCCGAACGGGCGGGTCACCACGACGTACACCGGCGCAGCGGTGGAGGACGCGTCCTGGCCGGTCGCCTTCCCGGACCGGCCGAAGGTGATCGAGACGGTGCGGGCGGAGGACGGCACCCTGCGCTGGCGGGCGCGCACGGCGACGATCCCGGGCGTGGGCACGCTGGAGACCGCGATCGGCCTCACCTCGGTCGATCAGATCACCTTCCGGTTCGCGCTGATCGAGCTCAGCGTGGGCGGCGTCGTGCTCGCCGCCCTCGCCGTGGTCGGGGTGGTGACCGTACGGCACAGCCTGCGCCCGCTGCGGCAGATCGAGCGGACGGCCGAGGCGATCGCCGCGGGGCGGCTGGGCCTGCGGGTGCCGGACCACGATCCGCGCACCGAGGTGGGCCGGCTCGCCCGGTCGCTCAACACGATGCTCACCCAGATCGAGACGGCGCTGCGCGACCGGGCCGCCTCCGAGGCCGCGGCCCGCCGCTCGGAGGAGCGCATGCGCCGCTTCATCGCGGACGCCTCGCACGAGCTGCGCACCCCGCTCACCTCGATCCGCGGGTTCGCCGAGTACTACCGGCAGAACCCCGAGGCCGACCCGGCGGAGCTGCTCGCCCGGGTCGAGGCCCAGGCGTCCCGGATGGGCCTGCTCGTCGACGACCTGCTGCTGCTCGCCCGGCTCGACCAGCAGCGCCCGCTGCGCACCGGTCCGGTGGACCTGCTCGCGATCGCCGCCGACGCGGTGCACGACGCCCAGGTGCTCGCCCCCGACCGGAAGATCTCGCTGTCCGTCGAGGGCGGCGCCGCGCTCATCGTCACCGGGGACGAGGCACGGCTCCGCCAGGTGCTCGGCAACCTCGTCAACAACGCGCTCACCCACACCCCGCCGGGCACCCCGGTGACGATCCGGGTCGGCACCCGGTACCGGGACGGCCGCACCGGGCCGCCGCGCCCGGCCGGGAGGGTCGCCTTCATCGAGGTGAGCGACGCCGGCCCGGGGCTCACCCCGGAGGAGGCCGAGCGGGTCTTCGAACGCTTCTACCGCTCCGACCCGTCCCGGGCCCGGCGGGACCCGAACGGCCCGGCGTCCTCCGGCTCCGGCCTCGGCCTGTCCATCGTCGCCGCCCTGGTGCGGGCGCACGGCGGCATCGTGTCGGTGGAGACCGCCCCGGGCGAGGGCGCCACCTTCCGGGTGATCCTGCCGCTCGCGCCCGAGGCGCTCAGCGGCGAGCCGGACGACGCCGAGCCCGAGGACGCCGGCTCCGAGGAGACCTCGGCGTAGCGGCCGGATCCGGTGCACACCCGTGGACCCGACGTCGGGTCCCGGCCCTCGGCCGTGGCCGATCCCCGGCGGGTCGGGGCGCCGCCTTGGCGGGCGCGCCCGGTTCCGGTGCCGCCGTCGCCCGCCGCGCCTAGAGTGGTCCGGGCGAAAGGCGAAAAACGCCGGAACCCGGCCGGAGGTGCCGTGGCCCGCGTAAAGATCACCTTCACCGGCGCTCAGGAGACCCTGCTCGCCACCCTGTACGGCAGGGCGCTGGACAACCGCTCCCCGGATCCCGTGCTCGGCGACGCCGAGGCCGACCGGCTGGTGCGCGAGATCGACTACGACTTCCGCAGGACGGGGATCACCCCCGGCGTCGCGACCGGCGTCGCCGCCCGAGCGAAGCTGCTCGACGACTGGACCGCCGAGTTCCTCGCCGCCCGCCCGGAGGCCACCGTGCTGCACCTCGGCTGCGGCCTCGACACCCGGGCCCACCGGCTCGGGCCGCCGCCGTCGGTCCGGTGGTTCGACGTCGACCACCCGGAGGTCATCGAGCTGCGCCGGCGGCTGCTGCGCGAGCCCGACGGGGACTACCACATGATCGGCGCCTCCGTGACGGACGAGGGCTGGCTGGAGGGCCTGCCCGGCGACCGGCCGGTCGTGGCCGTGTTCGAAGGGCTCAGCATGTACCTGCGGGAGGAGGAGGGGCGGCGCCTCATCGAGCGCATCACCACGCACTTCCCCAGGGGCCAGGTGCTCTTCGACTGCTACAGCAGGCTCGCCATCCGCCTGCAGCGGCTGGTGCCCACGATCCGCAGCACCGGCGCCCGCCTGTACTGGGGTATCGACGACCCGCGCGAGCTCGAACGCTGGGGGCTGACCTGCCTCGACGCCGTGCGCGCCCTCGAACTGCCGGGCCTGGAGCGGGCTCCGCTGCGGGAACGCGTCCGGCTGCGGCTGGCGGCCCGCATCCCTCGCATGCGCGACACCGGGCGGCTGCTCCGGTACGCGTTCGGCTGAGCCGACGGCCGCGCCCGCCCTCGCCGGGGCAACCTGAGCACCCGCGACGGGGTGCCGCCTCGGCCGTCGATCCCACCGATGTCCGCCCGCGCGCCCCGCGCCCGGTCGCGCTCGCGGCCGGGCACGGCGCCGGGAACCCGGCGAACCCGCGCGGCCACATCCCGCACCTCCGGCCCGGCCGTACGGCCCGGCGATCGCCGAGGTCAGGACGGGGTGGCCGACGGGCTCGGGTCCAGGCCGGGGAAGGAGCCGTCGGGGAACTCGCCGGAGCCCGCCGAGGAGGGGAGGACGACCTTGTCGCCCTCCCGCAGCCCGTCGACGATCTCGACGTACCGGTCGCCGCGCACCCCGGTGCGGACCGTGCGCTCGGCCGTGCCGTCGCCGGTCGCGACCGTCACCACGGCGGTGCCGTCGCCGCGCAGCCGGGCTGCCTGCGCGGGCACGTAGACGGCGTCGGTGCTCTCCCCGGTGGTCACCGTGATCGTCGCGTTCTGGCCGAGCAGGAGGTTCTTCGGCCGGCGGTCGAACGCGATGAGCACGCCGTACTGCACGAGGTCGCCCGAGGTGGTCGCGGTCGGGTCGATGTGCACCACGGTGCCGGTGTGGCGCTCGCCGGGCCGGGTGGCGAGGATGACCTCGGCCTTCTGGCCCACCTTGAGCTTCTCCACGTCCGACTGGGTGACCATCGCCTTCACCTGGAGCTCGTCGAGGTTCCCGAGCGTGATGAAGGCGGAGTTCGCGGTGACCGGGTCGCCGGCCGCGCCCGCGATCGAGAGGATCGTGCCCTTGCGCGGCGCCCTGATCACCACGCCCGCGAGCGCCTCCTTGGCCGCCTCCAGCTCGCTCTTCGCCTGGGCCACCGCGGCCTCGGCCTGCGCCTCGGCGCTCTGGCCGGAGCCCCCGGTACGGCCGCCGCCCGCGCCGCCGGAGCCGCCGACCCGTGGGTCGCCGACGCCGCCGCGGCCCTGGCCCCGTCCCTGTGCCTGGCCGTCGCCGCCGCGGCCCCGAGCCTGGCCGTCGCCCTGCCCGTCGCCGGGCGTGCCGCAGGACGGGGTCCCGCTCGGCGCGGCCGACGGGGTGCCGGGGGCGGTCGTGCCCGCTGGAGGGCTCGCCGGGGGAGTGGTGATCAGCTCGCCGCCCGGGCGGGTCGGCGCCGGGGTGGGCTCGGCCGCCGGCGGCCGGGTCGCGGTCGGGTACGGGGCCGGCGTGGCGGTCACGGTCTGGGTCACGGTGGCGGTGACCGTGACGGTGGGCCGCACGGTCACGGTCTGCGTGACGGTCACCGTCGGGGTGGCGGTGACCGTCACGGTGACGGTGGGGGCGGGCCGCGGCTCCGGCGGCGCGGGCGCCGGCCGCGCCGCCGGCGGCGCGGGCGTCGGCCGCGGGGTCGCCGTCGGGGCCGCGCCGGGCCCGACCCGGCCCGGCCGCGTGCCGGCCCCGGGCAGCGAGTAGGGGGCGGGCCGCGCCG
>QGUZ01000082.1 GCA_003242605.1 Actinomycetota bacterium | reverse complement strand
CCGGGTCGCCGGACGCCCCGCCCTCCTCCCTGGGCGGGGTGGCGGCCTCGCCGGCGGCCGCGGGCGGCGCGCGGGACGGTGCGCGGCCGGGCGCACGCCGGCCCGGCGTCGTGCAGCACGCCGCCGAGACGGGCGGGGCCGCGCAGCGCCGCGTCCTCGCCTACTGGACGCCCGTGCGGATGGCCGCGGCCGTGCCGGTGGACCCGTCCGGCCTGCTCGGGGGGTTGGGTGGTCTGCTGCCGCCGGAGCGGCGGCAGCAGACCACCGCCTCCGGGATCGGCCGCGCCCACGCCACCGCGGGCGCCCGCTGGACCATGGCGTCCGGCCGCCGCCCGGACGCGCCCGGCACGATCGCCGCCACCACCGGCCGGGTGTTCCTCACCATGAACGGCCGCGACTTCGTCTGCTCGGCCGTCTCGATCCGCGCCGCCAACCGCGACCTCGTGCTCACCGCGGGCCACTGCGTCAAGGACGGCACCGGGGCCTGGGCGCGCAACTGGACCTTCGTGCCCGGCTACGACTCCGGCCGCAGGCCGTACGGGACCTACACGGCCCGGCGGGCGTTCGTCACCACCGGCTGGTCCCGGCACGGCGACGACAACGAGGACGTCGCCATGGTCGCGGTCAACACCCACGGCGGCCGCCACCTCGCCGACGTGGTCGGGGCGCAGCCGATCGGGTTCAACCCGCCGCGCGGCCAGCAGACCTACGCGTTCGGCTTCCCCGCCCATCCGCCGTACACCGGCGAGCACCTGATGTACTGCGCCGGCCCGCTGCACGCCGACCCGAACGGGCAGACCCGCGGCCAGGGCCTGCGCTGCGACCTCACCGCCGGGGCGAGCGGCGGGCCGTGGCTGACCGGGTTCGACCCGGTCACCGGCCACGGCACGGTCACCTCGGTGAGCAGCTTCAAATACAGCAACGACCGGCACACCATGTACGGGCCGTACTTCGGCGACGCCATCCGGCGGCTGCACGCCGTGGCCGAGCGGTCCTGACCGGCCCGCCCGGCCGCCGGTCACAGCGTCAGGCCGGTGAGCACCGTGGTGCGCGGATAGGTGTAGTCCTCCATCGCGGCGCGCAGCCCCTCGCGGCCCACGCCGGAGTCCTTGACCCCGCCGTACGGCATCTGGTCGGCGCGGTAGCTCGGCACGTCGCCGATGATCACGCCGCCGACCTCGAGCTCCTTGGCCGCGCGGAACGCGGTGGCGAGGCTCGTGGTGAACACCCCGGCCTGCAGGCCGTACGCCGAGTCGTTCACCACCGCGAACGCCTCGTCGACCGAGGCGACCCGGCGCAGCACGAGCACCGGGCCGAACACCTCCTCGCGGCACACCTTGGCGTCGTCCGGCACGTCGGCGAGCACGGTCGGCTCGACCACGGCGCCGGTGCGGCCGCCGCCGGCCAGCAGCCGCCCGCCGGCCTCGACCGCCTCCCGCACCCACTGCTCCACGCGCCGGGCCGCCTGCTCGCTGATCATCGGCCCGACCTGGGTGCGCTCGTCGGCCGGGTCGCCGGTGACGAGGGCCTTGACCTTGGCCACGAGCCGGTCGGCGAACTCGTCGTACACCTCCTGGTGCACCAGCACCCGCTGCACCGCGATGCAGCTCTGCCCGGCCTGGTAGTTGGCGTAGAGCGCGATCCGGGTGGCGGCCCATTCCAGGTCGGCGTCGGCGAGCACCACCGCGGCGGCGTTGCCGCCCAGCTCGAGCGTGACGTGCTTGCGCGGCACCCGCTCGGCGATCGCGAACCCCACCGGGGCCGAGCCGGTGAACGACACCACCGGCAGCCGCGGGTCCGCCACCAGCGCGGCGGCCCGCTCGTTGGGCAGGGGCAGGATCGAGAACATGCCCTCGGGCAGCCCGGTCTCGGCGAGCAGCTCGCCGAGCAGCAGCGCGGACAGCGGGGTCGCCGGCGCGGGCTTGATGATCACCGGGGCGCCGACCGCGATCGCCGGGGCGACCTTGTGCGCCACCAGGTTGAGCGGGAAGTTGAACGGCGTGATGCCGAGCACCGGCCCGTACGGCTGCCGCGTCACCAGCGCCACGCGGCCCTCACCGGCGGGCTCGGTGTCGAGCCGCATCATCTCGCCCCCGAGGCGGCGGGCCTCCTCGGCGCCGAACCGGAACGTCGAGACCGCCCGGGACACCTCGGCCCTGGCCCACATGATCGGCTTGCCGTTCTCGGCGCTGATCAGCTCGGCGACCTCGGCGGCGCGCTCGGCGAGCCGCCGGGAGACGTGGGCGAGCGCCTCGGCCCGGACGTGCACGGGGAGCGCGGCGGCCGTGCGGCGCACCGCGTCGGCGGCGGCGACGGCCCGCTCGACCTGCTCGGGGGTGGGCACGGCGGCCGCGCCGACCACGCGGCCGTCGTAGGGGTTGGTCACAGTGATCTCGTCCTCGCCGGTCGCGGGCCGACCGGCGAGCCAGAAGGGGCGGACGTCCATGCACCCGACGCTACGCCCGCTCGCGACGCCCGCGGATCACGCCAATACGTACAAACCGGGAGTTGCGCCACTCCAGGGCGAAGGATTCCCTGTTCCGGCGGTTCGTGGTACAGAGGATGCTCGAATTTGCCACTATTTTCTGGCGAGTGGTTTGAACCCTCGCCCGGCTGGTCAAACCGTCAAGGGTGCGGGTCCGCCGCGGGGACCCCCGAGGGAGAAGGGCACGTCGCTCATGGGTTCGCCGGCGCCGCTCGGGCTTCAGGGTGCCACCGCCCCGGGTCAGCGCACCGCGCACGACGAGTTGCGGCAACGCGTGCTCGACGTCGCCTGCCGGTTGCTCATGAACGCAGGCCCGGAGAGCCTCACGGTGCGGCGGATCGCCGCCGAGGCCGACTGCCCCACCACCGTCATCTACACGATGTTCGGCGGCAAGGAGGGGCTGGCCGAGGCGCTCTACCTCGAGGGGTTCGAGCGGGTCCGCCGCCGATTAGAGGCGGTGCCGCCGCGCCCCGACCCGCTCGAGTACCTGCGCGCCCTGGGCCCCGCCTACCGGGAGGCGTGTTTCGCCGAGCCCGCCTACTACAGCCTCATGTTCGAGAAGGCGATCCCCGGCTTCGAGCCGAGCGAGCGGGCGCGTACCCTCGCCCGCGCCGCCCTCAACATCCTCGACCGGGTGGTCGCCGACTGCATCTCGGCGGGCTACCTCGTCCCCACCCAGCCGCGGAAGATCGCCGACGCGCTGTGGGCCGCGGCGCAGGGCGCGATCAGCCTGGAACGTGCCGGGTACTTCCGCGACGGCAGCAACTACGAGCTGGTCACCGCCGCGACGGTGCGGCACTTTCTGGTCAAGCGCGACCGGTGACGCCCGCCCGGCCCCACCCGGCGGTCAGGCGGCGCCGACGCTGAGCGCCACCCACAGCTCGGCCCGGGTGGCGGGGTCGTCGAGGTCGCGGCCGAGCAGCTCGGTCGCCTTGCGGATGCGGTAGCGCAGCGTGTGCCGGTGGACGCCGAGCCGCTGGGCGGCGGCGTCCCAGTGGCCGTTGGCGGCGAGGTAGGCGCGCACCGACTCGATCAGGTCGGCCCGGGAGCCGTGCTCGCGCAGCGGCGCGAGCAGCGCCTCGGCGTAGGCGGCGGCCGCCTCCGGGTCGAGCAGCGCGAGCAGCCCCTGCCCGGCGAGCTCGCGGAAGCGGACCAGCGCCGTGCCGGTGGCGGTCGCGCGCTCCAGGGCGCGCTCGGCCTGCCGCAGCCCGGCGGCGAGCGCGTCGAGCGCGACCGGGTCGCTCGTCCCCGCCCGGCCCCGCTCCGCGGCGATCGCGGCGGCCCGCCCCGCCTGGGCCTCGGGCACGAGCGCGACCACCAGGCCCCGCCACGGCGCGGTGAACCCGGGCAGCGCGTCGCCGAGCCCCTCGGCGTCGTCGGAGCGGCAGGCGAACACCACCACGGGACCGGCGGGCAGCTCCTCGCCGAGCACGTCCTCGGCCGTCGCCCGGTCCCCGGCGAGCAGCAGCCGAAGCGCCGCGGTGCGCACCCGCGCCTCGGCCGCGAACCGGGCCCGGCTCTGCTCGAGCGCGAGGGTGAGCAGCGACCCGGCGGCGTTGACCACGGTGTGCGCGACCGGGGTGAACGGGCGGGCGCAGCCCACGGCGAGGAAGCCGCGCAGCCGCCGGTGGCCGCCGAGCGGCTGCACCACGACGTGCTCGTCCGGGGTGGCGGCCGACAGGCTCGCCGGGGCGCCGGTGGCGCGCAGCCGGTCGAGCTCGGGCAGGAGCGCGCGGGCCTTGCGCCGCGCGACGACCGCCCCGGCCGCGTGCAGCACGCCGCCGCCCTCGTCGAGCAGCAGCACCCAGCCGTCGACCTCCTTGGCGAGCCGGTCGACGATCGCGTGCATGCCCTCGGGCTGTAGCGCCGCCCGGGTGAGCCGCCCCTGCGCGGCGAACGCGCGGCCCAGCTCCTCGTGCTGCTCGGCCGCGAGCAGCTCGCTCACCGCCTTGCCGACCGCGATGAACGGGGTGTCGCGGTGCACCTCGATGAGCGGCAGGCCGCGGGCCTCGGCGGCCCGCACGTACTCCTCGGGGACCTCCTCGTGGCTGAGCCCCACCCCGAAGCCGAGGCCCGCCGCCCCCTTGGCGACGAGCCGGGAGATGTACGGCCCGGCGTCGTAGGCGCCGAGCCTGGTGCCGGTGGTGAGCACGAGCTCGCCACCCTCGAGGTAGGGGGTGGGGTCCTCCAGCTCGCTCACCGCGACCCAGCGCACCGGCCGGTCGAGCTCGCCGGCCGCGGCCAGCACGCGAAGGCGCAACGGCGCCATCGCCACCACCCTGCGCAGGGTCGGAGCCATGGGGCGTCCCCGTTCCCGATTGGTCCGAAGTTGTCCATCCTGTACAGAAGCTCTGGCGTCATTGTGCCACGGTGCACAGCGGCCGGGCCGGGATGCAGGCCGTACTGTGACCCTGCGGAGACCATCGCGGGACCGGGCCACGCCCCGCCCGGTGCCCCGGCCCGAGCCGCGGCGCCGGGAGGCCCGGGCGGCCTTTCCCCGACCCCGCCGTTGCCGAGCGGAGGGCCGGCGTTCGCACCGGCGTGACCCGGCCGCGGCCCGCGCGCCACGATGGGCGGATGAGGGTACCCGCGCCGTCCCTCCGGTTTACCCCGACCGAAGCCCGGTTTCCGGCTTGCGATGGATGCCCCTTTTCGTGAGCTATGCGGCGGACTCCATGCCCGTGTTTTGACAACGACTTGACACCTCGCCAGTCGATCACCGTCGGTAACGGCGTTATAACGGTTCGGGTAGCCCTGGAGATCCTTGGAGAGGTATGGGCAGGGAAGCGATGCCGGGGTCACCGCTGGTGATGTTCGACCCCGAAGAGCTGACCCTGGCACAGTGCGACGGTGACGCCTGCGTGGTGTGCCACAAACGGTGGCCGCGGCCGCGCGTGCGGGTGGGCCGGCTGCCGGACGGCAGGGTCGTGCTCACCTGCGACGACTGTGCCGAGCTCCTCTCCCCCCTGCCGCCGCGCGCCCCGGACGGCCACGAGACGCGCACGCCGCCGGTGCGCGTGCCGGTGCCGTGAGGCGCGGGCGCGTCAGCGGACGAGCTCGCTCCAGCGCCGCCGCCACTCGGCGTAGTCGGTGCACCGGCCGGTGCCGTCGCCGCAGTCCGCGGTGGGCCGGACCGCGAAGGCGATCCGGCGGGGCAGGTCGGGGTCGCCCACCCGGTAGTCGGCGCAGATCCGCCGGGTGCGCCCGGTGCACGCCGCGGGGTTGGCGGGGGCCATGCCGTTCCACGCCGCCGCCTCCCGCTGCACCCCGGCGGAGATCACGTGGCCCAGCCAGCGGTAGGCGCAGTTCACGTGCGCCGCGTTCGCGGTGACGAGCCAGGCATCCGCCCAGCCGGTGGTGCGGTCGGGCGTGACCCCCTGCACCGGCCGGCCCGCGCGGGCGAGCACGCCCACCTGGTACGGCAGGGCCTGCGCGAGCCGCACCCGTCCCGCCGCGAAGCCGCGCACCACGTCGCCCGTGCCGCGCCAGAACGACCGCTCGGCCTCGCCGTGCACGGCGAGCAGCCCGGCCGCGGCGTCGAGCTGGTCGGGGGTGAGCCGGAACGGGTCCTCCGGCCGCCCCTCACCCTCGATCGCGAGCGCGGCGGCGGCGATGGTGAGCGGGTCGTCGCGCAGCAGCACCGGGCCCGGGCCGCGGAACAGCGCGCCGAGGTCCTTCGGCTCCGCGCCCCGGCCGGCCTGGGCGCGGTCGTAGCCGATCTGGTGGTAGGCCCACAGGTACGGCACGCCGTACACCCGGCCGCCCGCGGTGAACGCGGGCAGCGTGCGCAGCCACTTGGGCAGGTCGCGGTAGTGCGGGATGAGGCCGGTGGCGAGCGGGGCGGCCTCACCCTCGGCGATGAGCCGGCCGGCGACCTCCGGCGGGGCGGAGACCACGTCGAAGGAGCCCTCGGCGAGCGTCCGCTCGAACCGCTCGCCGCGGTCGGTGTAGGTGAGCCGCACCCGGCAGCCGGTCTCCTGCTCGAACGGCGCGATCCAGTTCACCGCGGGGTCGCTGCCGCCGTACTCGGCGTACCCGCGCAGCGCGAGCACGTTCACCGTGCCCTCGCCCGCGCCCAGCGCGGTGGGCGTGGGGGCAGGGCTCGCGCTCGGGGACGGCGCGGCGGACGGGGAGGCGGTGGCCGCGTCCTGCCGGGCCTGGGCGGCCGCCTCCGGAACCGCCGTGATCGCCGCTTGCGGGACGCCGCAGGACGCGAGCGCCAGCCCGGCGGCGACCGTCGCCAGCAAGCGGGCCGGCCGCGCCGCCCGCGCGCGCGTCACCCCTGCCACTTGGGCGCCTCCTCCCCGATCGGCCCAGGTGCCTTCGGCTGAGGAGCCTAGCGGGCCGCGCGGTCAGGTGCCCGCGGGGAAGCCGAGGTGCACGCCGCCGTGGGACGGGTCGAGCCAGCGCGCGGTGACCACCTTCTGCCGGGTGTGGAAGTGCACGCCCTCGGTGCCGTACACGTGGGTGTCGCCGAACAGCGAGGCCTTCCAGCCGCCGAAGCCGTAGTAGGCGGCCGGCACGGGGATCGGCACGTTGATCCCGACCATGCCGACCTCGACCTCGTTCTGGAACCGCCGGGCCGCGCCGCCGTCGTTGGTGAACACGGCGGTGCCGTTGCCGTACTCGCCCGCGTTGATGATTCGCAGGCCCTCCTCGTACGACCGCACGCGGACGACCGCCAGCACCGGGCCGAAGATCTCCTCGCGGTGCACCCGGGAGCCGACCGGCACGTGGTCGAGCACGCTGGGCCCGAGCCAGAACCCGGGCCTGTCCGCGGCGGTGCCACCGCCCCGGATCGGGGCGCGCCGGCCGTCGAGCACGAGCTTGGCCCCCTCGGCCACGCCGATGTCGAGGTAGCCGGCGACCCGGTCGCGGTGCTCGGCGGTGATCAGCGGGCCCATCTGGGACTCGGGGTCGTCGCCGGGCCCCACGACGATCTCGCGCGCCCGGGCGACGATGCGGTCGACGAGCTCGTCGCCGATCGGGTCGACCGCGAGCACGGCCGAGATCGCCATGCACCGCTCCCCGGCCGAGCCGAACCCGGCCGACACCGCGGCGTCGGCGGCAAGGTCGAGGTCGGCGTCGGGCAGCACGAGCATGTGGTTCTTCGCCCCGCCGAGCGCCTGCACCCGCTTGCCGTGCGCGGTGCCGGTCGCGTACACGTACCGGGCGATCGGGGTGGAGCCGACGAACGACACCGCCCGCACGTCCGGATGCGCGAGCAGCCGGTCCACCGCCTCCTTGTCGCCCTGCACCACGCCGAACACCCCGTCGGGCAGCCCCGCCTCGCGCCACAGCTCGGCGAGGCGCAGCGACGCCGACGGGTCCTTCTCCGACGGCTTGAGCACGAACGCGTTGCCGCAGGCGATCGCGATCGGGGCCATCCACAGCGGCACCATCGCCGGGAAGTTGAACGGGGTGATCCCGGCGACCACGCCGAGCGGCTGGCGGATCGAGTAGGAGTCGAGGCGGGTGGCGACGTTCTCGGTGTAGCCGCCCTTGAGCAGGTGCGGGATGCCGCAGGCGAACTCGACCACCTCGATGCCGCGGGCCACCTCGCCGAGCGCGTCGGCGTGGGTCTTGCCGTGCTCGGCGGTGATGAGCCGGGCGAGCGCGTCCCGCTCCCGGTCGAGCAGCTCGCGGAACCGGAACAGCACCTGGGTACGGCGGGCGAGCGAGGTGTCCCGCCAGGCGGGAAACGCCTCGGCCGCGGCGGCGACCGCCGCGTCCACCTCGGCGGCGGTGGCGAGGTCGACGTGCCCGGTCACCTCGCCGGTCGCCGGGTCGTACAGCTCCCCGGTACGGCCGGCGCCCGGCACGGCCGCCCCGCCGATCCAGTGCGTGACGCGCCGCGGGCCGTCGCTCACGCCGTCTCCTCGCAGATCGCCTCGAGCGCGTCGACGATGATGCCGAGGCCCTCCTTCGCCTCCGCCTCGGTGAGGGTGAGCGGCGGGGCCATCCGGATCGCGTTGCCGTACAGCCCGCCCTTGCCGACGAGCAGGCCGCGGCGGCGGGTCTCCTCGAGGAAGCGGTCGGCGAGCGCGGGCGACCGCTTCCCGGTGGCCGGGTCGCTCAGCTCGATGGCGAACATCAGCCCCTTGCCGCGCACGTCGGAGACGATCGGCATGCGGCCGGCGGCCTGGCGCAGCCCGCCGATGATCAGCTCGCCGAGCCGGGCCGCGTTCGCCTGCAGGTCGTGCTCGAGCACGTAGTCGAGGGTGGCGTTGGCGGCGGCCATCGCGATCGGGTTGCCGCCGAAGGTGGAGACGCCGGCCGCGGGCAGCGCGTCGAGCAGCTCGCCCCGGGCGACCACGCCGCCGATCGCGAAGCCGTTCGCCAGCCCCTTGGCGAAGGTCATCATGTCCGGGGTCACGCCGTGGTTGCCGATGCCGAAGAACGCCGACCCGGTACGGCCCCAGCCGGTCTGCACCTCGTCGGAGATGAACAGGATGCCCTCCTCGGCGAGGACCTCCTGGTACGCCCGGTACAGGCCGTCGGGCGGCATGGTGAACCCACCGACGCCCTGGATCGGCTCGGCGATGAGCGCGGCCACGTTCCCGGCGACCGCGGTGGCGAGCACGTGCCGCAGGTCGTCGACGCAGGCCGCGATGTACTCCTCGTCCGACATGCCGCGGAACCGCGGCAGGTGCCGGTCGGTGCCGTGCAGGTAGTGCACGTTGAGCGGGGAGTAGGAGCTGTTCTTCCAGCCCCGGTTGCCGGTGACCGCGATCGCGCCGAAGCTGCGGCCGTGGTACGAGCCGCGCATCGCGAGCACCTGGTCCGAGCCGCGGGCCACGGTGGCGGCGAGCAGGGCGGTCTCGTTCGCCTCGGTCCCGGAGTTGGTGAAGAACACCTTGGCGTCCGGGATGCCGGACAGCCGCGCGATCTTCTCGGCCAGCTCGACCTGGCCGCGGATGAGGTACAGCGTGCTGGTGTGCACGATGCCGGTGGCGAGCTGGCGCTCCACGGCCTCGCGCACCTCCGGCACGCCGTACCCGATCATGTTGGTGAGGATGCCCGCGAAGAAGTCGAGGTAGCCCCGGCCGCTCGCGTCGTAGACCCGGTTCCCCTCGCCACGGACGATCTCGATGGGCTCGTCGTAGTAGAGGGAGACCCACTTGGGGATGACGGCTCGGTGGCGCGCGTAAAGGTCCGGCATGCTCCGAGTATCCCGTGTCGTCCGTTTGCTGTCCCGCCCGCAACGTGTCCGGGGATCCCCTGCCCGGATTACAGGGTGACGGAACCCGGGCCGGGCGTTCGCATCACGCGTCGCCGGTACGGGCCGTGCGGAGCAGGACGAGCGCCACCACGGCCGAGGCGAGCGCGAACCCGACGCTGACGTGGGCGCCCACCGACATCGCCTCGAGGAACGCCTCCTTGGCGGTCCGCACGAGGCCGGGGTCGCCGAGCGCCACCCCGCCCGCGATCGACTCCCGGGCCGCCTCCGGCACGGTGGCCGGCATCGCGGCGCGGTACACCCCGGCGAGCACGCTGCCGAGCACCGCGATGCTGAGCGCGTACCCGACCTGCTGGACGGTGTCGTTGAGCGCGGACCCCACGCCCGCGTGCTCCTGGGGCACCGCGCCCATCAGCGTGGTGTACGCGGCCGGGCCCGCGAGGCCGCCGCCCACGCCCGCGATGAGCAGCCCGGTCACGAGTGTGCCGTACCCGTCGCCGAGGTCGAGGGTGCCGATCACCGCGAACCCGGCCGCGACGATCGCGAGTCCCACCGCGATCAGCGTGCGGTTGCTCACCCGGCGGCCGAGCCCGGCGCCGATCCCGTTCGACACCGCGGCGGCCACCGCGTACGGCAGCAGCGCCAGCCCGGCGGCGAGCGGGTCGTAGCCGAGCACGAACTGCAGGTACTGGGTGAGGGCGAGCAGCAGCGCGCCCGCGCCGAACGACAGCAGCACGATCGACAGGCAGGCCCCGCGGAACGCCCGCTCGCGGAACAGGCCGAGCGGCAGCATCGGGTGCGGCGCCCGCCGCTCCCAGACGACGAACGCGACCAGCGCGGCCACCGCGAGCACGGCGGCGATCGGCACGCCGTTCGCGGTCCAGCCGTGCACCGGCCCGTTGATGATCGTCCACACCAGCGAGCCCATGCCGACGATCGACAAGGCCACGCCGAGGGGGTCGATGCCGCGGACGGTGCCCCGCGACTCGGGCATGAGGGTGAGCGCGGCGACGATGGCGACGATCGCGATCGGCACGTTGATGAGGAACACCGCGCCCCAGAAGTAGTCGCGCAGCAGCAGTCCGCCGAGCGTCGGCCCGGCGATCACGCCCACCATCGCCACCGCGCTCCACGCGGCGATCGCCTTCCGCCGTTCCCGCTCGTCGAAGACCGTGATGAGGATCGACAGGGTGTTCGGCATCACCAGCGCCGCGCCCAGGCCCATGAACGCGCGGCCCGCGACGAGCTGCCAGGGCTCCTGGGAGAGCGTGGACAGCAGCGAGGCGGCGCCGAAGACCGCGAGGCCGATGACGAGCACGCGCCGCCGGCCGTACCGGTCGGAGAGGCTGCCCGAGGTGAGCAGCAGGCCGCCGAAGACGAGGACGTAGGCGTCGATCACCCACTGCACGTCGCTCGGGGTCGCGCCCAGTTCCCGCATGAGCGACGGGATCGCCAGGTTGAGCACGGTGTCGTCCACGACGAGGACGAGCAGGCTCAGGCAGAGCACGAGGAGGATCCACCAGCGCCGGGGGTTCGGCGGCGCCTGCGGCTCGGCGGCCGCCGTGGCGCTCTGCTCGCTCGGTTGCGCGGTCGGTTGGCTCATGTGCTGCCTCTCGTTCACTGTGCGAGTTTCTCGTTCATCGTTCGAGTGACTCGCACAGTGTACGACGCCGTCGAACAGTGTGCGACGCCTTTTATGCTGGGGTGAGACGAGGGAGGGTGGCGTGCAGCGGCGACAACGGTTCACGTCGGTCTGGGCACGGGAGGCCGCCCGGCGACGGGAGGTACGCGGCAATCCGAGCGGGCTGAGCCGCGAGCAGATCGTGCGCGAGGCGGTCGCCCTGCTCGACGCCGAGGGCGCCGACGCGCTGAGCATGCGCCGTCTCGCCGCCCGGCTCGGCTCGGGCGCCACGAGCCTCTACTGGTACGTCGCGAACAAGGACGAGCTGCTCGAGCTCGCGGCGGACGAGGTGCTCGCCGAGGTGGCCCGGCTCGTCACCCACCCCGACACCGACGGGGCCCATTGGCGCGAGCTGGGGTCGCGGTACGCGTACGGCCTGCGGGACGTGATCCTCCGGCACCCCTGGCTCGGCCGGCAGGTCGGGGTGCGCCCGCTCATCGGCCCGAACGCGCTCGCGGTGAACGCCCGGCTGTGCGAGGCGTTCGCCAAGGCCGGGTTCCGCGGGCGGGACGTGGACTACGCGGTCGGCGCGATCACCGCCTTCGCCCTCGGCACCGCCCTGCCCGAGGCGGCCTGGCGCAACGGCCTGGCGCGGCTGGGCATCCCCGAGGAGGAGTGGGAGAAGCAGGTCCGCGCGGACATGGAGCTGTCCGCGGAGCGGTACCCCGAGCTGCTGCGGCTGAGCGACGAGTGGATGGGGTGCGAGAACCCCACGGTGGCCCGGCGGGTCGCCTTCGACTTCGGCCTGGTATCGCTGCTCGACGGCCTGGAGGCCCGGCTGCGCCCGTGACCGCCGGCCGTACCCCGGCCGGTCACACCCCGCCGGAACAGGGCGTCCGCGCGCCGGCGTCCGGGTCCGGCCGCCTCCGGACGGCGCGGAGGCATGGCGCGATCCGCGCCCAGGTGACACCATGGGGAAATGGACGCGACGGCAGCGTTCCGCTCAGCACGGGACTTTCTTCTCGAATCCGACCATGACACGGCCTACCGGGAGTTCCGGTGGCCCACGCTCGATCGCTTCAACTGGGCGGTGCACTGGTTCGACGCGGTGCTCGCCGCGGAGACGCCGGACACCCCCGCGCTCACCATCGTCGAGGACGACGGCGGCGTCGACTCGCACACCTTCGCCCAGCTCTCGGTCCGCTCCAGCCGCCTCGCCAACTGGCTGCACGCCCAGGGCGTGCGCCGGGGCGACCGCATCCTGCTCATGCTCGGCAACCAGGTGGAGCTGTGGGAGACGATCCTCGCCGCGATGAAGCTCGGCGCCACGCTCATCCCGGCGACGACGCTGCTCACGGCCGAGGACCTCGCCGACCGCATCGACCGGGGCAAGGTCGCGCACGTGATCACCGACGTCGACCACACCGGCCGGTTCGCCGGGGTGCCCGGCGACTACACCCGGATCGCCGTCGGCGGTGAGGCGTACGGCTGGCTCACCTACGACGAGGCCGACGACTTCCCCGACCAGCTCTCCCCCGCCGTCGAGCGGGAGCTGCAGGAGGGCCGGGCGGACGACACGTTGCTGCTCTACTTCACCTCCGGCACGACCGCGCTGCCGAAGCTGGTGGAGCACACCTACGTCTCCTACCCGGTCGGCCACCTGTCGACGATGTTCTGGATCGGGCTGCGGCCGGGGGACGTGCACCTCAACGTGTCCTCGCCGGGCTGGGCCAAGCACGCCTGGAGCAGCGTGTTCGCGCCGTGGAACGCCGGCGCCACCGCGCTCGTGCACAACGCCCGGCGGTTCTCCGCCCCCGCGCTGCTGGAGGTGCTGCGCCGGCACGGCGTCACCACGCTGTGCGCGCCGCCGACGGTGTGGCGGATGGTCATCCAGGAGGACCTCGAGCCCAAGCCCCCGGCGCTGCGCACCGCGGTCGCCGCGGGCGAGCCGCTCAACCCGGAGGTGATCGACCGGGTCCGGGAGGCCTGGGGGATCACGATCCGGGACGGGTACGGCCAGACCGAGACGACGGCCCAGATCGGCAACGCGCCCGGCTGCCCGGTGAAGACCGGGTCGATGGGCCGCCCGCTGCCCGGCTACCGGGTGACGCTCGTCGACCCGGTCACCGGGGAGCCCGGCGACGACGGCGAGATCTGCCTGCCGCTCGCCGACCGGCCGCTCGGGCTCATGGTCGGCTACCGGGACGACCCGGACCTCACCGCGCGGGCGATGCGCGACGGCTACTACCACACCGGCGACCTGGCGAGCCGGGACGCCGACGGCTACATCACCTACGTCGGCCGGGTCGACGACGTGTTCAAGGCGTCCGACTACCGCATCTCGCCGTTCGAGCTGGAGAGCGTGCTGCTCGAGCACGAGGCGGTCGCCGAGGCCGCGGTGGTGCCCGCGCCCGATCCGGTACGGCTCGCCGTGCCGAAGGCCTACGTCGTGCTCGCGCCCGGGTTCGCACCGGACGCGGACACGGCGCTGTCGATCTTCCGGCACGCCCGCCGCCACCTCGCCCCGTACAAGCGCATCCGGCGGCTGGAGTTCTCCGACCTGCCGAAGACCATCTCCGGCAAGATTCGCCGGGTGGAACTGCGCGAGCGGGCAAGCGGCGAGTGTCCCGCGGAATTCCGGGAGGAGGATTTCCCCGAGCTCAAGAGCTGACCTCGTCGGGCCCCGCGGCGCATGGCTCGGACGGAAGGCGGTGCGGCGAATATGGAAGTCCAAAAAGCAGTTTCGGGCATTACCGTTGGTTACACTATGCCTGGCGATGCCACACCGCACTGACATACTGATCGAATAGGTTTCATGGCCATGCTGCCGACCGTCCGCGACGTTCTTGCCCTGGACGCCGTGCGCCGCGGGGATCCCCGCGTGGTGGCCGGGCGGGACCGGCTCGACGCCACCGTCCGGTGGGTGCACGTCGGGGAGGTGAGCGACATCGCCCACCTGCTGCGCGGCGGGGAGCTGGTCCTCACCACCGGCGTCGCCCTCCCCGACGAGCCGGACAAGCTCGCCGAGTACGTCGCCGAGCTCGCGGAGGTGGGGGCGTCCGGCCTGATCGTGGAGCTCGGCCGCAGGTTCGTCGGCGAGCTGCCGGAAGCCCTGGTCAAGGCCGCCGAGGAGCACGGGCTGCCGCTGATCACGCTCCGCCGTGAGACGCCGTTCGTGCAGATCACCGAGTCGGTGCACGCCCGGATCATCGACAACCAGCTCGAGGAGCTGCGCGCCTCCGAGCAGCTGCACCGGGTGTTCACCGAGCTGTCGGTGGAGGGCGCCTCCCCGGCCGAGGTGCTCGCCCAGGTGGCCCGGCTGTCCGGCCGGCCGGTGGTGCTGGAGAACCTCGCCCACCAGGTGCTCGCCTGCGACCCGGCGGGGCGCGACGCGGGCACGGTGCTGGCGAACTGGGAGGCGCGTTCCCGCACGGTGGCGCCGGGCGAGCGCACCGCCCACGACCCGGCCTCCGGCTGGCTGGTGCAGATGGTCGGCGCGCGCGGCCAGGACTGGGGGCGGCTCATCCTGCTGTGCGACGGCGAGCCGACCCCGCGCGAGATCGTGCTGGTGGAACGGGCGGCCACCACGCTCGCCCTCGGCCGCCTGCTCGAGCGGCACCAGGAGAGCCTGGAACGGCAGGCCCACGGGACGATCCTCTCCAGCATCCTCAGCCACGCCTACGCCGACCCCGAGGAGGCCGCGGCCCGCGCCCGCGCGGTCGGCGTCCCGCTCACCGGGCGCAAGCTCCTGGGCCTGGTGCTCCGCCTCACCGAACCGGTGGACCAGGCGCTCGACGGCCAGGCCCGGCTCGGCGAGCTCGCCGAGGCGACCGCCGCCGCGTGCCGCGAGATGCGGCTGCCCGCCCTGGTGGGCGCCCTCGACCAGAACCGGGTCGGGGTGCTGCTCTCGCTCGCCCCGCGCACGGTCGCCGAGGCCGTGCTGTGCGACCTGTCGGAGCGGCTGCGCGCCGCCATGCCGTCCCGGTTCGTGCTCGCCGCCGGCTCGGTGGTGGACACGGTCCGCGACGCGCGGCGCAGCCTGCTCGAGGCCGAGCAGGTCGCCGACGTCGCCGCCCGGCAGTGCGACGGCCGCCCCTTCTACCGGCTGCCCGACCTGCGGCTGCGCGGCCTGCTGCACCTGCTGCGGGACGACGCGCGGCTGCAGACCTTCGCCGAGCGGGAGCTCGGGCCGCTGCTCGCCCATGACGCGCAGCGCGGCGGCGACCTCACCCGGATCCTCCGCATCTACCTCGACTCGGGCCGCAACAAGGCGGTCGCCGCCCAGCGGGCCCACCTGTCCCGGCCGGCGTTCTACGACCGGCTGCGCCGGCTGGAGCGCATCCTCGACGTCGACCTCGACGACGTCGAGTCCTGTCTCTCGCTGCACGTGGCGCTGCTCGCCCTGGAGTCGATCCGCGGCGACGCGCCGCGGTGACGCCGCGGCTGCTCCCCGCGCCGCGTTCCCCCGCCACCTGTCCGGCCCGGCATCCGCGCCCGCGGCGGCGCGCTCCCCGGCTCGGGTACGGCCCGGCGGTGCGTGCCGTACCCGGGCGTGGCCACCTGTCGTCACCCACGGCTGACGCGGCCGCGCCGATGGTGACCACTTGGGAAACATCTTTATAGCCTTTCCCGCGTTTCACTCCCCTTGTCCCGCGGACGTCGGGACGATGGTGCATCGCCGATACAGCACCCTCGGGGAGATTGAATGAAGCGCCCTATTGTCGTGTTAGCTGCCGCTTTATCCGTCGCGCTTCCGCTCGGCACCGCCGGTGCCGCCGAAGCCACCGTCGGTACCGAGGCGGCCGCGACCGTCAAGGGTCGTCTTCCGTCGTCGAAAATCCCGCTCGGCGTGCCGGGAATGCCCAAGTATCGGACGAAAAGTGTATTTCCTGGTGTCGACCTTTTCACATTGCGGCACGGCACCGCGACCGACGGCTACACGGTGACCGTGCTCATCGGCGGGAAGGAGTCCGGGCCCCGGGACAAGGCCATGGAGGTGGCCGCGGCGGTCGAGGAGGCCGGTTTCACCCCCGGCATCCAGCGGTACCGCCGCCCGGACGTCGCGGACTTCCCCGGCGCCGAGGCCTACATGGTCCGGGTCGGGCTGTGGCCGCTGAAGAAGAAGGCCGCCGCCGAGAAGGTGGCGAAGCAGCTCGGCAAGGCCGGCATCAAGGCCAAGGTGGACTACCTCGGCGATGACGGCTTCAAGACCACCGGGCCGTGGAACATCCAGGTCCTCATGGTCGACTCGCGCCGGTTCCGCGGCTCGTTCCGGACCACCCTCGGGCGCGCCACGGGGAAGCGGGAGACCACCTCGGCCATGGCGAAGCAGGCCGGCGCCATCGCCGCGGTGAACGGCGGCTTCTTCAGCATCCGCGCCCCGCGCGACTTCTCCGGCGACCCGACCGGCATCTCGGTCGTCGGCGGGCGGCTGCTCAGCGAGGCCGTGCGCGGCCGTACCGCGATCGTCCTGCAGGGCCGCCGGGCCCGCATCACCGAGCTCGACTCGATCGTCACCGCGGTGACGTCCGACGGTTATCGGGCGAGGGTCACCGGCGTGAACCGGCTTCCGGACGAGGACGAGCTCGTCCTCTACACCGAGGAGCTCGGCACCAAGACCCCGCGCAACGGCGGCGTCGAGGTCGTCGTGGACGCGCAGGGCAGGATCGTCAAGGTGCGCAACGCCGGCGGGGCGGTGCCGCGCGGCACCCGGGTTCTGCACGGCACGGGCGCGATGGCCGACTGGCTCTGGGACGTCGCGCGCGAGGGGGTGACCATGCGCGTCGTCACCTCGGTGATCGACCTGCGCACCGGCCGGAAGATCCGGCTCACCCCGGACACGTACATCATGGGCGGTGGTGTCGGCATCCTGCGCAACGGCCGGCAGTACATCACCGCGGCCACCGACGGCATGGCGTCCGACCATATGATCCTGCGCCGCCACCCGCGGACCCTGGCCGGCGTCACCAAGAAGGGTGAGCTCATCCTCGCCACCGTCGACGGGCGCGACCCCGGAGTCAGCGTGGGCGCCAACATGTTCGAGTCCGCCCAGCTCATGCGGTGGCTGGGTGCCCGGAACGCGATCAGCCTCGACGGCGGCGGCTCGACCACCATGGTCGTGAAGAACAAGGTCGTGAACCGGCCGTCGGACGGCGCCGAGCGCCCGGTGGGCGACGCCCTGCTCGTCGTTCCCAAGTAGCAGGCGCGCATGAAAAAAGGCCCCGGAACGCCGTCCGGGGCCTTTCTCATACCCTCGTGTCGAGGGTCGACCCGTCACATGAAAAAGGCCTCGGAAAGCCCGAGGCCCACTCAACGATCCAGCGCCAAGAAGCAGGACCGAAGTCCAGCCGAAGATGCCTGGAAAAATGCGAAGGCCCCCAGCCACAAAGACCAGGGGCCCCCACAAAAAGCCGTCCGGCAGCGACCTACTCTCCCACACCCGCCAAGGTGCAGTACCATCGGCGCAGGAAGGCTTAACTACCGGGTTC
>QGUZ01000409.1 GCA_003242605.1 Actinomycetota bacterium | reverse complement strand
GGCTGGGGCGGCGGGTAGGCGCCCGCGGGGCCCGGCTGCGGCGGGGTGCCGGGCGCGGGTCCGCCGCCCGGCGGCGGGGCGGCCGGGCCGGCCGCGCCGCCCGGGGCGCCGCCCGGCGCGGCGTAGGTGTAGGAGAGCGTGCGTCCGTCGGACGCACCCTGGCCGGAAATCCCCCCCGGCTGCGGCACGTTCCAGTCGGGATTCGGCGAATGACCGTCACGCGGAGGCGGGTGCGGTCCATTCGTCGCCACGTCGTTTCCCCCCTTCTGAGATCCCTACAGCGGATCTTTACCGAATTTGGGGCAAAACTGTACCGTTTTCCCTCCTGTCACGCATGTCGCATCAGTTAATTACGCGGAGTAATCGAACGAGGTGATCTCCGCGATGTTCCGGAAACGACGGGGGAATCTGTCCTAGCTTCGTTCCATGAATCTGCAGCAGCTCCGATATGTGGTCGCCACTGCGGAGCACCGCACGATGACCGACGCGGCGAAGTCGCTGTATATCGCGCAGCCCGCGCTGTCCCGTGCGATCCGCGACCTGGAACGCGAGCTCGGCCTGACGCTGTTCGCCCGTTCCGGGCGGGGCGTCGTCGTGACGCCGGAGGGGCGCAAGGTGGTGCGCCTCGCCCGCGAGGCGCTGGGAGCCGTCCAGCAGATCGCGGAGCTGGCCTCCGGCGCCTCCGGCGGCGCCGGTGCCGAGCTCCGCATCGCCACCACGCCCGCGCTCCAGCCCGGGCTGGCGAGGGTGCTGGTGCCGCGGTACAACGAGGAGCACCCGGCCGTCCGCGTGGTCCCCGTCCCCTGCGAGGGCCGGGACGCCGTGGTCAACGCGATCCGCAGGCAGCGCGCCGAGCTCGGGCTCACCGACCTGCCGGTACCCCCCGACCTGGTCGGCCGGCCCGTGCAGTGTCACGAGATGGTGCTCATCGCGGCGGCGGATTGGAACCTTCCAGATCCGGTCCCGCTGTCCCGGCTCAACGGGATGAAGCTGATCCTGCCTCCTCCGGGAACCCCCCGCCGCAGGGAGCTGGACCAGCTTCTCGCCCACCACAGGGTCGTCCCCGCGCCCGCGCCCGAGCCCGACGAGCGGGTCGGCTGGGTCGGGGCGGTGCGCTCCGGGCAGGCCGCGCTCCTCGGTCACCGCGGCCTGTCGGAACAGGCGAAGCGGGCCGGGCTCGCCATCCGGTCGCTGGATCCGCCGATCCGCAAGGTGATCGCGATCGTGCACGCCCGGCGGCGGCTCCCCGCGGCCGCGCAGAACTTCCTCGCGGTCGTGGAACGAGGCTCCGCGGCCTAGCTCGGCGCTTCCCGGCGCACCCGGGCCCCTCCGCAGAGCCGGTCGGTTTTGGACCGTTTCAAGACCGCCTGGGCATGGCCGGGCGGTGCGCTGGGAGCCGCCGGGCGCCGGGTGGGAGGATGAGACCGGCGGGGCGGCCGGTCCGCGCCGAGGCCGTCCCGTCGACCCGGTCGTGCCGCCGGCAGGCGGCCTGCTCCACCGCTGCGCCACACCCGGGCCCGCTTCGCCGCCACGCCTCGGCCACAGGTCACGGGCGGGAACGCATCGGGTCCGCGCGCTCCGTCAAGATCACGCTGCCGCGCATTCTCCGCACGTCGTCACTCGGCACCGGTTTTCACTGGAACGCTGCCTTTTGTGGCCTCTGCTTGCGGTCTCTGCCTTTTGCCGTGGCTTCCAGTGAGCGCCAGAGCCTGTCGAACCTCCGCCCCGCGCGCGTCCCGCCCTGCGCGCCCCATCTCGTGCGCGGATCGTCCTCCGCCGCTCGCCGATGCGGCGCCGCGCCGTACGGCCCGCAGTCGCGATCACCGGGAGGCGTCTCCGAGCCGTCCGGGAAACGGATCTTCCTTTCGATCTTCTCCCGCCGTGATCGGTGTGATGGCAGAATTGCCCAGGCTTTCGGTAACACCAGCGGTTTGCGGCTTTTGTCGCTACTGTGGCCGCGACCCTACGGGCGCGCCCCGGGTGCTCGTTCGCGAGGTGGTGGAGATGCGGCACGTATTCGGCCTGCTGGGCGGCATCCTGCTCACGGCGGCGCTGCTGCTCGGCACGGGGTGGGCCGGGCAGGGCATCGCGCAGCAGGCCGTGGGGCAGTCCGCCTTGCTCGAGCGGCCCCAGGCGCTCATCGGCCTGGGGGTGATGGCGGTCGCCGGTCTGCTGGTGGGGCTGGTCCTCGCCACGCGCGTCTCGCCGCTGGCGGTGTTCGTGCCCTCGATCGTGCTGCTCGCCTGGACCGTCGTGTACGTCCTCGACGTCAACCGGGCGATGAGCCTCGCCCCGGTCGCCGCGAGCCTGCCGCAGGACGTGATCCGGGCCGGGCACGGCATGCGGAGCCTGCTCGCCTCGGGCGTCTACCTGATGATGGGCATCGCGCTGTTCGTCCCGGTGCTCATGCCCTCGCGGTGGGCGGGCCCGGAGGATGAGGACGACGATTACGACGAGACCGAGTCGTACTTCGGGCGCCACTGATCTCCCGGCCGCGGCGCCCGGCCTCCGCCGTCCGGCGCGATGCCGCCGGCCGGCGTCCCCTGCCCTTGCCGTCGCCTCCGGATCGTCGCCTCCGGCGCCGGGTCCGGCCGTGCACGGTCGCCGGCCCGCCCGTCGCCGGGCCCCGTCCCGCTGCGTCCCGTCCCCGCCGGCGGGCCGGCCCGCGCCGGTGATCGCATTCCTCGGGCGATCTTCACTTAGGGGATATTCGGTCCAGCGCTGGCATTAGCGCCATTTCGCCATCAAGCACTGCAATTCATTGCATCGTGACCTTACCTAGAGGTCTTAATCCCCTTACCTATCGATGCCGATTGTCACCGGTGGACCACCACCGGTATCGGGCCGGGCCACAGTGTCCTGAGCGGGGTCCCGGTCTGGAGAGAGGTCGATATTTCCGATGGCGCGTGGCGGAACTGGCCCCGGCGGCATGCCGCCGGGAGTGGGCCCGCTCACGTCCGGGGACCCCCTGGTGATCGGCCGATACCCGCTGCTCGGCCGCCTCGGCTGCGGCGGCATGGGCGTGGTCTACCTCGCCGAGCACCCGGAGGGCGGGCTCGTCGCGGTGAAGACCCCGCACGCCGTCCACCTCCTCGACCCCACGCTGCGGGCCCGCTTCGCCCAGGAGATCGAGTTCACCCGGCGGATCGTGCCGTTCCAGACCGCCGCCGTCATCGAGGCCGGCGCCGACCGGGACCGGCCGTACCTCGTCACCGAGTACGTGCCCGGGCCCGCGCTCTCCCAGGTGGTGGCCGCGCACGGCCCGCTCGACCCCGGCCTCGCGTACGGCGTGGCGCTCGGCGTCGCCGCCGCGCTGCTCGCCGTGCACGACGCGGGCCTGGTGCACCGCGACCTCAAGCCCGCCAACGTGCTGCTGTCCCCGGCCGGGCCGTACGTGATCGACTTCGGCATCGCGGCCGACGTCGACGTCGCCACCGCGTACACGCAGGCGGGCCGGATCATGGGCAGCCCCGGGTGGGTCGCGCCCGAGCGGCTCGCCGGAGGCCGGGCCACGCCCGCCGCCGACGTGTTCGCCTGGGGCTGCGTCGTCGCCTACGCCGCCACCGGGCGGCACCCGTTCGGCACCGGCGACGCCGACGTGCTCGCCCGCCGCATCATGCTCGAGGAGCCGGAGCTCGCCGCCGTGCCCGACCCGCTGCACGGCCCGGTCGCGGCGGCGCTGCGCAAACGGCCCGAGGAGCGGCCCACCGCGCGCGAGCTGCTCGGCGCGCTGCTCGCCGCGGGCGGCAGGGCCGTGCCGGGCCTCGGCGGCGACGCCGAGCTGCGCGCCGCCGTCGCCGAGGCGCTGGGCGAGGTGTGGCGGCCGGTGCCCCATCCCGGCGCCGGTCCGGGGCCGGACGGCGAGACCACCCGCGGGGGGCGGCGCGGCGACGCCCGCGGCCGCCGGGCGCGGCGGGCGGGCGGGGGGGGGGGGGGCCGCGGCCGCGCCGGCCGCGAGCGCGCCGCCGGGACCGCCGCCCCGCTCACCGCGTTGAAGCTCGTCATGGTCCCCGACGGCCCGCG
>QGUZ01000408.1 GCA_003242605.1 Actinomycetota bacterium | reverse complement strand
ACGACGTAGTCGACGTCGCCACCGAGCAGGTCGGTGGCCTTGCCCTTGCCCTCATCGCCCCACTGGGCGCCCACGAGAACGACTGCCGGCATGCTCTGACTCCTGTATGCGTGCTCAGTGCGACGCGGCGCGCCGCGGCCGGGCCGAATTGCTTCGCCAAGCGAAAGCCCCTGGCGCAAGCAGCGACAGGGGCTCTTGCAAACCGAGACTACCTGAGCATCGCTATTCCCCCAAAGCCGCCTGACTCGGTGAGGACGGCCTGAGACAGGGCGTTGAGGCCGGGTGATGGCGTTATGTCGCTCTGGTGTCGTTATCCGGCATCACCGGCGGCCTGCGCCGCCGGTCGGTCCCGGCGCAGGCCGCCGTGCAACGGCCGGTCGGCGGCTCCGGCCCGGTGCCGGGGTCCGGATCGGTGTCGGCGAGGTAGAAGCCGACGCCACGGCACGACTCCACGGTGACGGCCGCCCCGGCGGTGCGCAGCTTGGCGCGCACCCGCTTCACCGTCGAGCGGAGTGCGGAGGCGTCGTCGAGGTAGTCGGCGCCCCAGACGCGTTCGTACAGCTCCCGGTAGGTCCACACCCGCGGCGGCGGCTCGGCGAGGGCGGCGACGAGCTCGCGCTCGATGCGGGTGAGCGGAAGCAGGCTGCCGGCCCAGGTGGCGCGCTGCCGGTCGAGGTCGACGACGAGCGCGCCGCGGACCACGGCGCCGGGGCGCGCCGGGGCGGTCGCCGGACGGGCCCGGTCGGTGCGCGGGTCCCGCGCGCCGCACAGCATCCGGCGGGCCGCCTCCATGTCCGGGAAGATCAGCAGGGTGCCGCAGCCGTTCATGAGCCGGGCCACCCGGGCCCGGTCCCGGTGGCTCGACGAGACGCACACGATCACGGTCTTCTCGTCAAGACCCTCCACCGGCAGCTCGTTCATGGCCCAAGGAAAGCAATTCGGGCACCGCGCGTCAACGATGAATTTTTCACTACTTTTCTCACATGAGTAAGGAAAAGCCGAGTGCGGCGCCCGCGCCCCGGCCCGGCGGGTACGGCACGGCCCGCGCCCGGCCGGACGCCGCGGCGGGGCTCACCCGCGGCGCCTGTTCCAGGGCAAGCCGGGCCGTCGGGGGTCACCCGGCGCGGGCCGCCGGGTATGGAATGCGTGAGACCTCCCATGTGCGCACATGGGCCCGCACCCGGTCAGGTGCGGGCCCATGGCCACGCCGCTCTCGTGATCCCGCGATCCGGCCGCTCGCGGTCGCCCGGTCGCACGACCGCCCGGTGAACCGATACGGGAAGCGATGCGGGAAACCGGCCTCGAGCACGGCCGGCGGTCAGTCCTTGACGCCGAGAACCTCGACGGCGGTCGGGCTGCTGTCGTGCAGGAACTGGACGCAGCGCTCGGCCTCGTCCTTCTCCCCGATCGCCTGGGCCGCCCGGGCGAGGGCGTGCAGGCAGCGGAGGAAGCCGCGGTTGGGCTCGTGCTCCCAGGGAATGGGGCCGTGGCCCTTCCAGCCGTGCCGGCGCAGCTGGTCGAGGCCGCGGTGGTATCCGGTGCGCGCGAACGCGTAGGAGGTCACCGCGTGCCCGGAGGCGAACGCCTCGTCGGCGAGGACCGCCCAGGCGGCCGAGTAGGCGGGGAAGCGGGCCGCGACGTCGGAGGCCGGCGCTCCCGATTCGAGGGCCTCCCTGGCCTCCGGCATGTCCGGAAGGTACGTCGGGGGTGGTGCGGCCAGGAGGTTCTCATGCGACTTCATGCAGAGAGTCTTACCTCTCCCCCACTGCTCCCGAACATGCCGGAGTCGTGACTTACGGCACGTTCTGACCGTTTTATCAGCGCATCTTCTGGCCGGCGGACTTCAGGTCCTGGCAAGCCTGGACCACCCGGGCGGCCATGCCCGCCTCGGCCGCCTTGCCGTACGAGCGCGGGTCGTACATCTTCTTCTTGCCGACCTCGCCGTCGACCTTCAGCACGCCGTCGTAGTTGCGGAACATGTGGTCGACGATCGGGCGGGTGAACGCGTACTGCGTGTCGGTGTCGATGTTCATCTTCACCACGCCGTAGGAGATCGCCTCGTGGATCTCCTCGAGCGCGGAGCCGGAGCCGCCGTGGAAGACGAGGTCGAACGGCTTCTCCTTGCCGTACTTCTTGCCGACGGCCTCCTGGATCTCCTTGAGCACGCTCGGGCGCAGCTTGACGTGGCCCGGCTTGTACACGCCGTGCACGTTGCCGAAGGTCGCGGCGAGCAGGTAGCGGCCCTTCTCGCCGAGGCCGACCGCCTCCGCGGTGGCGAGCGCGTCCTCGGGCGTGGTGTAGAGCTTCTCGTTCATCTCGCCGACGATGCCGTCCTCCTCACCGCCGACGACGCCGATCTCCATCTCCATGATCACGCGGGCCTTGGCGCACTTCTCGAGCAGCTCGGCCGCGATGGTGAGGTTCTCCTCGAGCGGTACGGCGGAGCCGTCCCACATGTGCGACTGGAACAGCGGCTCCTCGCCGCGGGCCACGCGCTCGGCGCTCATCTGGATGAGCGGGCGCATGAAGCCGTCGAGCTTCTCCTTCGGGCAGTGGTCGGTGTGGAGGGCGATCGTGACCGGGTAGTTCTTCGCCACCACGCGGGCGTACTCGGCGAGCGCGACCGCGCCGGTCACCATGTCCTTCACGGTGGTGCCGGAGAGGAACTCCGCACCGCCGGTCGACACCTGGATGATGCCGTCGCTCTCCGCCTCGGCGAACCCGCGGAGGGCGGCGTTGAGCGTCTGGGACGAGGTCACGTTGATGGCCGGGTATGCGAAACCGTTCGCCTTGGCCCGGTCGAGCATCTCGGCGTAGGCCTCGGGCGTCGCGATGGGCATCTTGTCAGCTCCCTGAGAGACGGACTGTCACAAAACCGTGTCGTTGGCCAGTATCCCCAAGCCTGCAAGTCGTGAGAAAGAAGGGCCGCCGAAAGGTAGGCTCTGCCTGATGGATACCCTGCTTGATCTTCTCGACCCCAAATGGTGGCTCACCATGTTCGGCGCGTTCGCGACGATCGGTGTGCTGCTCATCATCTTTGCGGAGACCGGACTATTGTTCGGTTTCTTCCTTCCGGGGGACTCACTGCTCGTCGCCGCCGGCATCTTCGCGGTGCCGGCCGCCGCCGCCAGCCTCGGCATCTCGCCGCTGTCGCTGCCCGTGCTGCTCGTCGGCGGCCCCGTGGCCGCGATCGCGGGCGCGCAACTGGGTCACTATCTGGGTGCCAAAGTCGGCCGGAAGCTCTTCGACCGACCGGACTCGCGGCTGTTCAAGCAGGAGCACGTGCGCAAGGCCGAGTACTACTTTGAGAAGTTCGGCCCGGCCAAGGCGGTGGTGCTCGCCAGGTTCGTGCCGATCGTCCGGACGTTCCTCAACCCGGTGGCGGGTGTGCTCGGCATGGAGGCCCGCCGGTTCTTCCTGTGGAACGTGATCGGCGGCGTGGTCTGGATCGACGCGCTGCTGCTCTTCGGCTACTTCGTCGGCAGCTCGGTCGAGAACATCGACCGGTACATCCTGCCGGGTGTCTTCGTCATCGTGGTCCTGTCCTTCGTTCCCATCGTCCGCGAGGTGATCAAGAACCGGAAGTCCGGCGCCGCCCAGGCCGAGGGCGCGGCCGCCCCCGCCGCCGCGAGCGGCACGGCGACCGCCGCCTCCGCCCCCGGCGGTCCGGCCGCAACGGCCACCACGCCGGACCCGTTCGGCTCCGGCGGCTTCGGCGCGCCCACGGGGCAGCCGGACCCGTTCGACGCGTTCCAGCAGGCCATCAACGCGCAGATCCGCGGGCAGCGCTCCGCCGCGCCGCCCCCCGCGGCGGACCCGTCGCAGCCGACCGAGGTGTTCACCCTCGGCGGGCCGTACGGCGGCGCGCAGCCGGGCGACCCGCGCGCGGGCGACGCCCGGCCGGGGGGGACGTACGGGAGCGGTGCCCCCCAGGGCGATCCGTACGCGGGCGGTCCGCAGCCGGACGGCCGGCGCCCGGACGGATGGCAGCCGGGCGGCCGGCACCGCGGTGGCGGTCCCCAGCG
>QGUZ01000081.1 GCA_003242605.1 Actinomycetota bacterium | reverse complement strand
GGCCACCCCGACCCGCTGCTGCTGGCCGCCGGAGAGCTGGAACGGGTACCGGTCGGCGAGCTCGTCGTCGAGCCCCACCCGCTCCATCAGCTCCCGGGCCCGCCGCCGCGCCCGCCTGCGGTCCCAGCCGAGCAGGTACGGGACCGTGGCGATGTTGTCGAGCACGCGCCGGTGCGGGAACAGGCCGCCGTGCTGGATCACGTACCCGATGCCGCGGCGCAGCGTCGGCGGGTCGATCTCGCGCACGTCCCGGCCGTCGAGCAGCACCCTTCCTGCGGTGGGCTCGACCATCCGGTTGATCATGCGCAGCGACGTGGTCTTGCCGCAGCCGGACGGGCCGACGAGCACGCTGATCTCGCCGGTCGGCACCTCGAGGGTGAGGTCGCTGACGGCCACCGTCCCGCCGGGATACCGCTTCGTGACGCCGTCGAAAATGATCACGCTTTCCCTTCGTCTGCCCGGGATCAGTACGGCCGGTGAGTGCTCGCTCCTTTTTTCTTCCCGTTTGCCGGCGGACGTTTCCCGCGAACCGATCGAGGTTGGGTTTACGTAGCGGGGAAAGAATCTATCGAGTGCGCAACCGCTACTGCGCCGGCGGGCCGCCGCTTGGCATCATGACGAGGAGCGCGATTCTTCACCTTGGACACACGAGGCACAGGGGGACCGGCAGTGTCGCAGCCACTCTCCGGTCAACGCTCGCACAGCGACCTGGTGGTCGAGCTCTACGACCGGCACGCCGCCGGGCTGTTCGCGTACTGCTTCGACCAGCTCGGTGACCGGTCGAACGCCGCGGACGCGGTGCTCGCGGTCCTCACCAGCGTGCCGGTGATGCGGCCGAGCCGGGCCCTGCTCTACGCGCTCGCCCGCCGGGAGATCTCCCGGCGCGACGTGGTGTACTTCCCGCCGCTCGTCGACTTCGCGGTCGACCCGGCCACGGCGCTGATCGAGCGGGTCGTCCGCGACCTGCGGCCGCACCAGCGCGAGGTGCTGCTGCTGTCGGCGGTGTGCCGGCTCGCCCCCGACGAGCTCGCCCAGGTGCTCGACGTGGCGATCGACACCGCGAGCCAGCTCATCATGTCGGCGCGGAACCGGTTCGCCCAGTCGCTGAAGCTCGCGCTCTACCACGCCCGGCACGCCGAGTACGTGCCCGAACGCATCGCCGAGATCTACGGCGCGCTCGAGGTCGCCCCGATCGAGGACGTGCTCGCCCGGCTGCCGTGGCAGCGCCCGCCCGGCGACCTGCGGGCGCGGCTGCTCGCGCTCCTCCCCCAGCTCGACCCGGCGGACGCGACGCGGCCCAAGACCCGGATCCCGGTGAAGCAGCTGTGGCCGACCGCGCCGTCGTGGCCGCTGCCGCTCGCCGACCCGGACCAGACCACCACGACCTCGCTCATCCCGGTCGTGCCGCCGGAGCGCGAATCCGGCGGGCCGCAGGCCGGTGCGGACGACCCGGGCCGGTCCCGCCGGGGCCGATCCCGGCACGAGGCCACCACCGAGCCGATCCCCCGCCTGCAGGGGGCCATCCTCGCCGCGATGGAGGCGATGACCCGCCGTCCGCGGTCCCGCAGGCCGCAGGACCCGCAGGCGCCCGCGAGCCCGGAGGCCGGTGCCGCGAACGCCGCGGCCGCCGCCGCACCGCCGGAGGCGCCGCCGGCCGTTCCCGCGCCGGGGGCCGAGCCCGCCCCGCTCGCCGCTCCGGTCGTCGACGACCTCCTTGACCGGGCGCCCGCGGCCGCCGCGACGGCGCCGGTGATCGACCCCGCACCGGTCGACCCGGCCCCGGCCGCCGCGGCCCCGGACGCGGACCCCGACGCGGCCACCGGCCCGATCCCGGCGGTCGGCACCGCGGTCCCGGCGGACACCGGGAGCGCCGTCGGCGGCGACGCCGTGGCCGGGACGGCGGCCGCCGACACCCCGGGCGAGGCCGACCCGGCCGCGGAAGACGCGGGCGGCGCGGACCCGGCGGGCACCCGGCGGCGTACGGCGCGGCCGCGGGTGAGCCACCGCAAGCCGCGGCGGCGCAGGCGCGAGTACCGCTTCGACTGGGCCTGGGAGGTCGCGGGCCTGCTCGTCGCGATCGGGGTCGCGCTCGCGGTGTTCTTCTCGATCCCGATGATGGTGCCGTAGCCCGGCGCGTCTCGCCGGGTACGACGGCCGCCCGCATGCCGATCCCGGGTCGGCGGCCACCCGTACCCGGCGCGCCGCAGCGGGGTCAGGCGGTCCGGTAGGCGGTGGGCCCGGCGGTCAGGGCGGGCCGGCCCAGCCGCGAGTAGGCGTAGGCGGCGGAGACCAGGGTCATGTGGTGGTGCCAGCCCGGGTAGGAGCGGCCCGAGAAGCCGAGGTAGCGGAACCGCTCGTTCAGGCAGTCCACGGTGGCCCGCGCGCTCGCCTGCAGCACGACGAGCTCGAGCAGCTCCTCCCACCGCCGCTCGGTGAGGTTGGTCAGCCAGAGCCCGCTCCCGGCGACGCCCTCGTCGGCCACCGAGAACAGCAGGTACGCGCCGTCCCGTACGGCGGGCGGGCGGGCCGGGGCCCACCGGATGCGGACGTGCCGGAAGCCGCCGTCGTGGCCCATCACCGTGGCGACCTGGGTGTGCCACCGGCGCGGGCCGCGCAGTGGGCCGAGCGCCGCGCCGGTCCGGGACCGGCCGGGGCGGGGCGGCGGTTCGGCCATGGTCCGCTGCGCGCGGGGGGCGAGCTCGGCCACGAAGCCGAGGCCGAGCGCCGCAAGCTCGGCCACCGCGGCGCCGGGGTCGTCGGCGTCGCTCAGGTCGGCCACCACGGGCACGCCGGGCGCACCGGCCCGCCGTACCGAGCGGCGGAGGAGGTCGAGGGCGAGCCGCCAGCCGGGCTCCGACGCCGCCGTGGCGGGGATGCGGGCCTCCCGCCGGGACCGCTCGTCGGCGACCCACTCCGGCGGCAGGTGCACGTGCCAGTCGACGGGGAAGTTCGCCCCGGGACAGGACAGCAGCAGGGCGGTGATCGCCTGGCAGTTCACGGTGCGCCCGGTGCGCGGGTCGAACCGCTGGTGCACGCCGACGAGGCGGTCCCCGCGCTTCGGCAGCACGATCTGCGGCACCGTCCAGGCGCGCACGCTCGCGCGCCGCTCCACCCAGGCGGCGAGCGCGCTGCGCGGCGCGTCCCAGGCCCAGGTGCTGGCGTTCACGAACTGCTGCAGCGAGTGCCACGCCGACGCCGAGCCCACCGCCGCCTCGGCGAGCCGCCGCATCGACTTCTTACCCTGGGCGAGCAGCAGGCCGCGCAGGTAGACGCGGGCCCACCGCCGCTGGTCGGCCCGGGGCAGCGAGGCGAACAGCTCGTCGGCGAGGCCGTCCACGGCGGGCACGTCGACCTGGGCGGCCGGGCCCGGCGCGCTCCCGAGCGGCACGGAGATCCCCCCTTCGATCGTCATGGCCCATCGACCGTGTGGCGGACGGGCGTCGGCCGCGTGGCCGGTCGGCGGCGCGGGTCCCCTCGGGCATCCGGGCCGGTCCGGCGGAGGCCACGGCGGCGCGTGCCGTACTCTTTGAGCCCCTGAGCCGGGCGCGGCGGCTACTCCGGAGATCGCCCGGTTCCTTCGCCCTGTCCACACGGTTCATCATGCGCGCGGCTGCGGCCTGCGGGCGGCCGGAGCCTGGTTGCGATATGGCCGGCGCGAGGCGATGGCCCACAGGTCGCAGGCGGCGAGCGTCTCGTCCGGCCGGGGCGGCCGGTGGTGAAGAGCGCGAAACCGGGAGACTTCTTTTCCGCGTGCGCATGAGCGGCGTCATCGCACGGTTTTCCGGCCGGGTCCCGATGAGCACGGCGGCGGTTCCCGCGGTGTCTTTTCCTTCGTCCGGATCTTGCTTGTCACGAGATCGGGGTGCGGGGCGCCGTGCACCGGCGACGGCACGATTCCGTGGAGATACAAGACCGGGGACCGCGGGCGCGCCGGGAAACGCGCCTCGGAACACGTTCTCCGGGACGTGCCGCGGCTCGACGGCCGAGTCAGATCTGGCGCAGCGCGCCGCCGTCGACCGCCCACTCGGCGCCGGTGACCTGCCCCGCGAGCGGAGAGAGCAGATAGGCGATCACGCGGGCGACGTCGTCGGGCTGGCCGATCCGGCCGCTCGGCAGCCGCCGCACCTCCTTGATGAAGTGGTCGACCGCCTCGTCCGGGGGCAGGCCGTACCGCTCGGCGAGCTGCTCGGCGAAGCCGCCCGGGGCGTCGAACAGCGCGGTGCGTGTCGGGCCCGGGGACACCACGTTCGACCGGATGCCGCGCGGGCCGAACTCCGCGGCGAGGCTCTTGGAGACCGACAGCAGCGCCGCCTTGGCGGCCGCGTAGTCCACCAGCGCCGGATCGGGGAACCGCGCCGCCTCGCTGGCGAGGTGCACCAGGCTGCCCGAGCCGCGCTCCAGCAGCACGGGGAGCACCTGGCGGGTCATCCGCACCAGCGAGTGCAGGTTGAGGTCGAAGGTGGCCTTCCAGTCGGCGTCGGTCGTGTCGAGGAAACCGGTGCGGGAGCGCAGCGCGCCGACGTTGTTGACCAGCCCGTCCAGCCCGCCGTACCGCTCGACCGCGGCCGCGACGACGCGTCGCGGCGCGTCCGGGTCGGTGAGGTCCTCGGCGACCGCGGTGATGTTCTCGTGCACCCTCTCGATCGGCTTGGGATTACGGGCCACGCCGACGACGCGGGCGCCCTCCTGCGCGAGAAACCGCGCGGTCGCCTCCCCGATACCGGCCGAAGCGCCCGTGACGATGAAGACCTTGCCGCCGATTTCGAGATCCATATCCCCTCCGCTTGCCGACACGGTGGAGGCTACACATCCGGCGGCTCCGCGAACCGATTCGCGCGCGTTCTTAAGACGTTTCCGGTGCCGCGCGGTACGGCCCCGCCGAGTGATCCTCGATATTCGCGGCCGGCCGTCGTCCCGCGCGGCCACCGACCTCTGAAAAGCGTGCGGACCCCAACAGGAGCGCGGCGCGACGGTACGGCCACCGCGTGCGCCTGTCCCGAGGTTCCGGAAATGAATTCCCAAACAACGCCATGTGCGATTCCGGGGTCGCCGGGGCGCGGGCTCCGTGCCGCGCGGCGCGCCGCCGAGGCGGGCGGTCGTACGGCCCGGAGGACGATGCGCGGCACCCGGCCACAGCCCTCGGTCACGGCGGCCTCGGCCCCCTGCGCGCCGCGAACCCTGCCGCGCGCACCGGCCCGTCCCCACCACCCTCGCGCCATGCCCGCATCCGCCGCGCACCGTCCTGCGGCCGGGAACACCGCCGCGGTGACGTCCGCGGATCACCCTGCCCCGCTCCCGTGGCCGTCCGGTTCGCCGCCGCGCGGCCGCACCGGCCCCGGAACGCCCGGCCGTACGGCGGCGCGGCACGGGCGGACCCGGTCCCCCGCGCCGCCGCGGCCCTTCGCCGCACAGCAAAGTAGAACACGTTCCAGAAAGCTGCCGGACCGGGAACCTTCCACTACGCGGGAGGTGCACCGGCAATCGGGGTGAGCAGGGCGCGTTTGTGACCGGCCAGTAACCCGACCGGATGCGTGAAGAATCAAGTAACGTGTTCTCATGCGTAGGTCGCGCGCCCCTCTCGACGTCCTGCCCGCGCCGGAGGCGGCGAACGAAATGACCGATCGGGAACGAGCGTCGTCCCACCCCGCGGCGGAACCGCCGAGCGGCGTGCGGACCCGGAGCCAGCTCCAGCGGCGCAGGCGCATCGTCCAGGCCGCCGCCGCGCTCGCCTCCAGGGGCGGCATCGAGGCGATGCAGATGCGCACCGTCGCCGAGCGCGCCGGCGTCGCCCTCGGCACGCTCTACCGGTACTTCCCGTCGAAGATGGACCTCGTCGTGGCCGTGGTCGGCGAGGAGCTCGACCTGCTGGAGCGCAGCATCGAGCGCCGCCCGCCGAGCGCGCCCACGCCCGCCGGGAAGGCCGCGGACGTGCTCATGCGCGCCGCCCGCGGCCTCATGCGCGAGCCGGAGCTCGCCGATGCGCTCATCCGCTCGCTCATCATCACGGAGGTGAGCACCCCCTTCGCCGAGCGGGTGAGCACCCTGCTGCTGCGGGTCGCGGCCGGCCTCCCGCGCGAGGAGATCACCGAGGACCGGCTCGCCCTCGCGGGCGCGCTCACCGCGGCCTGGGTGATGGAGCTGCTGGAGATGCTGCGCGGGCGGCGCACCTACGAACAGATGACCCGGCACATCGAGCTCGCCGCCGAGCGCCTGTTCGCGGGCCTGTAGCGGTGCGGGCGGCCGCCCGCGCCTTCACCCCGGCCGTCAAGTTGGAACGCGTTCCACCGCGCCCCGCTCAGACGGCCGCGAGGTCGGCCGCGCGGATCGCGGCGAGCACGGCCTCGGCCATGCCGGCCATGCCGCGGGCGTTGGGATGGACGGGGATCGCGCCGCGGACGTCCTCGATCCCCTCGATCCACCGGACGTCCGCCGCCTGGCAGGCCTCGCGGCCCACGCTCGGCGTGTAGGTGTCGACGTAGATCGCGCCGTTCTCGGCGGCCACCGCGGCGAGGCGCTCGTTGAACCGCCGGATCTTCGCGGCGAGGTACGGCACGTCGCCGCGGGCGAGCGGGATGTTCACCACGCAGGAGTCCTTGCTGTCCGGCAGGAGCGCGGGGTAGCCGACGGCGAACACGGCGGCCTGCGGGGCCCGCTCGCGGATGCCGCGGATCACCTCGGCGATCTTCGGCATCGTCTCGTCGATGCGGCGGTCGATCTTGTCGGACCCGCCGAGGGTGTTCTTCTTCTCGCACGGCGCGCCGCCGGGGTCGAGCACCCCCACGATCGCGCAGGTGGCGAGGACCTCGATGAAGCCGGCATCGTTCCCGCCGATGGTGAGCGTCACCAGGCGGGTGTCCGGCCCGAGCGCGCTGAACTGCGGCGGGTTGGAGTGCTGCCGCTTGGTCATGTGCTTGGTCTCCGCGCCCGTGCACGACATGTCGCGGAAGGCGGCCGGGGCGAGCGCCGCGGCCACCTGCGACGGGTAGTTGTTCGTCGACCTCGCACACAGGCCGGACTCGAGCCGCAGGTGCGGGATGCCCGGGCCAGCGGCGTAGGAGTCGCCGAGCGCGACGTACCGACCGGCGAACTTGGCGCCGTGGCCGGCCGGTCCGGCGTGCGCCGTGCCGGACAGGGCGAGCGTCGCGCCGAGGGCGCAGGCGGCGACCGCGCCGAGTCTCCGGGAACGCCGCCGGATACGGCGTCGTGACAGAGCGTGACGGAGTTGCTGCGGAGAGGTGGGGCGGTGGGGCATGGCGATCCTCCGGAAATGCGGCCCGCGGCCGGGCGGAGTCGGTCGCCCGGGCCAATCGAAGGGAATGGAAATGCGGGTTGCAAGAATCGTTACTACCAGCCGGTAACCATGTCAACCATTTCATTGGTATAGACCGCGACCAGCGGCTTCATCGATTCGAAATCTCGGGAAATATCACCTGTTGACACCCGGCGGATGCGCGCTCACAATGAGCCTGACCCGCGCGCCAAGAAATGATCAAAGGGCGTTTCTGCGGTTTTAATAGTCATCATCCGCCATGCCACCGCAGGACCGGCGCGCGCCGGCCGTTCCCGCGTACGGGATCCCCTCCGCGCTGTGACCTCGCAGGCACGCACCGGCGCGCGGATCCGCCTGCGTCACCGGGCGTGCGGGCCCGATCACGCGCGCCGCCCGGCCCGCGTTCCACCCCACGGCCGCGCCCGGCCGAAAGAAATATCCGGCACTGGACAATCAGGGGCTTAAAACTGGGCATGAGCCACAGAAGACCCACACGACGTATCGATCAACTTTCTTGACGAAAGCCGCAGCGCGTAATAGAAACACGTTCCAGCCGGGAGCCCGGCCGAGCGTTTGTTCAAACTCAGGACGCGGAAGGTTCACGCATGACCATATCCCGCCCGACCGACCACGATGTCCGCATCAACCTGGTCGATCCGGATTACTACGCCACGCACGGCATGCCGCACGACCAGTTCACCTGGCTGCGCGCGAACGCCCCGGTCTACTGGCACCACGGCGACGACGAGCTGGGCTGGCCGGGCTTCTGGGCGGTGACCAAGCACGCCGACGTGGTGCACGTCTCCCGGCACCCGGAGCTGTTCTCCTCCTACCGGCGGCTGTCGATGTTCGAGGAGCTGCCCGACGACGTGATCGAGCTGCAGCGCCACATCATGCTCAACCAGGACCCGCCGGAGCACACCCGCCGCCGCGCGCTCGTCAACCGCGGCTTCACCCCGCGGGCGATCGCGCAGCTCGAGGAGCGCGTCCGCCGGCTCTGCGACGAGCTGCTCGACCAGGCGCTGGAGAAGAAGGAGATCGACTTCGTCGAGGACATCGCCGCGCCGCTGCCGCTGTACGTGATCTGCGAGCTGCTCGGCGTGCCCGAGGCGGACCGCCCCTGGCTCTACGACCTGTCCAACCAGATGATCGGGGCGAACGACCCCGACTACGCGCCCCCGGCGGACGACGAGAAGTGGCCCTCCCTCAAGGTGATCGAGTACGCCGTCCGGCTCGGCGAGGAGCGGCGGAAGAACCCACGGGAGGACATCGTCACCAAGCTGCTCCAGCCCGACGAGAACGGCGACACGCTCACCGACGTCGAGTTCGGCTCGTTCGTCATGCTGCTGTTCGTCGCGGGCACCGAGACCACCCGCAACGCGGCCACCGGCGGCATGCTCGCCTTCTTCCAGCACCCCGAGCAGTGGGCCCGGCTCACCGCCGACCCCTCGCTCGCCGCCCGCGCCGCCGACGAGATCATCCGCTGGGTGTCCCCGGTCAACCTGTTCCGCCGCACCGCGACCCAGGACACCGAGATCGGCGGGCAGAAGATCAGCGAGGGCGACAAGGTCGTGGTCTTCTACGGCTCGGCCAACCGGGACGAGGACGTCTTCACCGACCCGTTCACCTTCGACATCACCCGCGACCCGAACCCGCACCTCGGCTTCGGCGGCGGCGGCCCGCACTACTGCCTCGGCAGCCACCTGGCGAAGCTGGAGCTGCGCGTGCTGCTGGAGACCCTCGCCCGCCGGGTGCCCACGATCCACCAGGCGGGCGAGCCGCGCCGGCTGCGCTCGTACTTCATCAACGGCATCAAGAACCTGCCCGTGGCGGTCTGACCCGCCGCCCGGCCGAGGCGGGTTGCCCGCGGCCCGTGCCGGACGTCCCCGGCACGGGCCGGACCGGCGCCGGGCATGACGGCGAACATGACGGCGAACATCACGCGGCCGGGTGGCGTCGAACCCCGGTGGAGACGCCCCACCGGGAAGGAGACCAGGACATGACGCAGGGCAACCCGCCTTCCGCCACCGGCCGCACCCGGGCCCGCGGCCCGCTGGGCGCCGCCGTCGCCGTCCTGGCCGCGACGCCGCCGGCGCGCGCGGCCGGGCGCGCCGCCCGCACCTACCGCAGGGGCCGGTTCGCGTTCCTCGTCGCCGCCGGGTACGCGGCGCTCGTGGTCCTGGTGTGCCTGGTCGAGATCGTCGCGCCCCATCTCCCGCCCGAGATCGCCGGCCTGTGGAACGGCCCGACGGCGTTCGTGGCCTGGGTCGTCACCATGCCGATCTCCGTGCCGCTCATCGCGCTCGCGGCGTGGCTGCGGGTGCCCGACCGGCTCTTCACGGCCTTTCTCTACCTGACGCCCCTCGCAAGCCTGCTCCAGGCGTGGCTGATGTGGCGCCTGCTGCGCGGCCGCCGCATCGACGCCGGGGCGTGACGGAGGCGGTCAGGGCCAGGAGGAGTGCTGGTGCGGGTCCTCGCCGTTCGACAGCAGGCGGAGGTCGGACTCGACCATCATCTGGACGAGCTCCTCGAAGGTGACCGACGGCTCCCAGCCGAGCTGCGTCCGCGCCTTCTTCGGGTCGGCGCACAGCAGGTCGACCTCGGCCGGCCGGTGCAGCGACTCGTCGCAGACCACGTACGGCTCCCACGGCAGGCCCACGGCCGCGAACGCGGCGCTCACCAGCTCGCGCACCGAGTGGGTGCGGCCGGTCCCGATCACGTAGTCCTCGGGGGTGTCCCGCTGCAGCATCATGTGCATCGCCCGGACGTAGTCCCCGGCGAAGCCCCAGTCGCGCCGCGCCTCGAGGTTGCCGAGGCGGAGCTCCTTGGCCATGCCGAGCTTGATCCGGGCGACTCCGAGGGACACCTTGCGGGTGACGAACTCCGGGCCGCGCCGCGGCGACTCGTGGTTGAACAGGATGCCGGAGACCGCGAACATCCCGTAGGACTCGCGGTAGTTCTGGGTGAGGAAGTGGCCGTAGGCCTTCGCCACGCCGTACGGCGAGCGGGGGTGGAACGGGGTCAGTTCGGTCTGCGGCGTCTCCCGCACCTGGCCGAACATCTCCGAGGACGAGGCCTGGTAGAAGCGGATCTGGCCGGTGGTGGCCCCGCGGGAGGCGGTGATGCCCGAGCAGACCCGGATCGCCTCCAGCATGCGCAGCACGCCCATGCCGGTGACCTCCGCGGTCAGCTCGGCCTGCTCCCACGACAGCGGCACGAACGAGATCGCGCCGAGGTTGTAGACCTCGTCCGGCTGGGCCTTCTCCACCGCCGCGATCAGCGACGCCTGATCGAGCAGATCACCCCGGATGAGCCGCACCTCTTTCAGCAGCGAGCCGAGCCGGGACAGCCGCGGGTTCGACTGCCCGCGTACCAGGCCCCAGACCTCGTAACCCTCGTTGAGCAGGTGCTCGGCGAGATAGGAGCCGTCCTGACCGGTGATGCCGGTGATCAGCGCACGCCTGGCCAACAGGTTCTCCTTGCTCTTCGGGTACGGCCCCCGTCCGACAGGCGCCCGGATTATCGCCTATGGATCTGGAATGTACCGCGACACCCCCCGTATCACTCCTCCGGAGGGGCCGCGGATCCGGGTCCTGCACTGGAACTTGTTACACCGAACATGGTTCTAGTAGGGTGGCCGCTCAGTCCGCGTTCCGCTACCGAAGGGTAATAGGGGCGCGTTAAGGTCATCTTCGGGTATATGTCCCGCGACTACCACAGTCCGGACGAAAGGGGTGGCCCTTGAAGGAGCGCGGCCATGACCGCACCGACGCCGAGCCGACGGAGGGGGAGCCACTACGGGTCGCCCTGCTGTCCTACCGCAGCAAGCCGACCTGCGGCGGGCAGGGCGTCTACGTCCGGCACCTCAGCCGCGAGCTCGTCGCCCTGGGCCACCACGTGGAGGTCTTCTCCGGCCAGCCGTACCCGGAGCTCGACGAGGGCGTGATCCTCAACAAGGTGCCGAGCCTCGACCTCTACCGGGACGAGGACCCCTTTCGCACCCCCAAGCTCCACGAGTACCGGGACTGGATCGACGTCCTCGAGGTCGCCACGATGTGGACGGCCGGCTTCCCCGAGCCGCTCACCTTCAGCCTGCGGGCCTACCGTGAGCTGAAGCGGCGGGCCGGCGACTTCGACGTGGTGCAGGACAACCAGACCCTCGGGTACGGCATCCTCGGCATCCAGCGGTTCCTCCCGGTGGTCGGCACCATCCACCACCCGATCAGCGTGGACCGCCGCATCGAGCTGCAGAACGCCGAGGGCTGGAAGCGGTACTCGCTGCGCCGCTGGTACGGGTTCGTGCGCATGCAGGCGTACGTGGCGGCCCGGCTCAACCCGATCCTTACGGTGAGCGAGTCGAGCCTCGCCGACATCCACCGCGACTTCAATGTGCCGCAGCGCAACATGCGGCTGATCCCGCTCGGGGTGGACACCCGCTACTTCCACCCGCGGCCGCACCTGCCGAAGCGGCCCGGCTCGATCGTCGCCGTGGCGAGCGCCGACTCCCCGATGAAGGGCGTGGCCACGCTGCTGCACGCGGTCGCCAAGGTCGCCACCGAGCGGGACGTCAACCTCACCGTGGTGAGCCGCCCCACCCCGGGCGGGCCGACCGAGAGGCTCGTCCAGGAGCTCGCCCTCGGCGACCGGGTGCGGTTCGTGCACGGCATCAGCGACGACGAGCTCGGCGAGCTCATCGCCACCTCGGAGATCTCCGTGGTGCCGTCGCTGTACGAGGGCTTCTCGCTCCCGGCCGTCGAGCACATGGCGTGCGGCACGCCGCTGATCGCGAGCCGTACCGGGGCGCTGCCCGAGGTGGTCGGCGACGCCGCGATCCTCGTCACCCCCGGCGACGCCGAGGAGCTCGCCGCCACGATCCGCCGCCTGCACGACTCCCCCGAGCTCCGGGAGAAGGTCGGCCGCGCCGGCTACGACCGGGTGCAGGAGCGGTTCACCTGGCGGGTGGTGGCCAAGCGCACCGTGGAGGCCTACCGCGAGGCGATCGCCGCCCGCCGCGCCCGCCTCGCCCGGAAGGGAGCCGCGTAGGTGCTCACCGTCGACTTCTCCCGGATTCCGGTACGGCCCGGCGACCGGGTCCTCGACCTCGGCTGCGGGGCCGGGCGGCACGCGTTCGAGGTGCTGCGCCGCGGCGCCGACGTGGTCGCCTTCGACCAGGACCTCAAGGAGCTCGAGGGCGTGGCCGCGATGTTCGCCGCGATGAGCAAGGCCGGCGAGGTCCCCGACGGGGCGACCGGCATCACGGTGAGCGGCGACGCGCTCGCCATGCCGTTCCCGGACGCGAGCTTCGACCACGTGATCGCAGCCGAGGTGCTCGAGCACATCCCGCACGACACCCAGGCGATCGCGGAGATCGTCCGGGTGCTCAAGCCGGGCGGGTTCCTCGCGGTCACCGTGCCGAGCTTCCTGCCCGAGCGCATCTGCTGGGCGCTGTCGGAGGAGTACCACACCGCCCCCGGCGGGCACATCCGGATCTACACGCTCGCCGAGCTGAAGGCGAAGCTCAAGGCCGCCGGGCTGCGCGTGGGCCCGCACCACCACGCCCACGGGCTGCACTCGCCGTACTGGTGGATCAAGTGCGCCGTGGGGGTGAAGAACGACGACCACCCGCTCGCCAAGCGGTACCACGACCTGCTCGTCTGGGACATCATGAAGCGCCCCGCCGTCACCCGGATCGCCGAGCGGCTGCTCAACCCGCTGATCGGCAAGAGCGTGGTCGTGTACGCGCGGAAGCCCGCATGACCGCCCCCACCGCGTCGCCCACCGCGTCGCCGCGGCGCGTGCCCGCGGTTCCCGGCGTGCTCGACGCCGCGCAGGTCGTGCAGACCGCCGAGAGCATCGCCGCGGTGCAGGAGCCGGACGGCGGCATCCCCTGGCCGGACGGACACGTGGACGCGTGGAACCACGTCGAGTGCCTCATGGCGCTCACCGCCGCCGGGCTCACCGAGCCGGCCCGCAAGGGCTACGAGTACCTGGTACGGCACCAGCGCGAGGACGGCTCCTGGCCGATGAAGCTCGTGCGCGGCGAGGCCGTGGAGCACGGCGGGGAGAGCAACCACGCCGCCTACATCGCGGTCGGCGTGTGGCACGAGCTGCTCGTCACCGGCGACGAGGACTTCGCCCGGGCGATGTGGCCCACGGTGACCCGGGCGCTCGACTTCGTCGTCGACCTGCAGACCCCGCGCGGCGAGATCGTCTGGGAGCGTACGGCGAGCGGCCGCCCGGCCGACTACGCGCTGCTCACCGGCTGCTCCTCGATCCACCAGGGCCTGCGCTGCGGCGCCGCGCTCGCCGAGCGCCTCGGCGACCCCCGGCCGGACTGGGAGCTCGCCGCCGACCGGCTCGGCCATGTGATCGGCACGCACCCGGAGGCGTTCGCGGACAAGAGCCGGTTCTCGATGGACTGGTACTACCCGGTGCTCGGCGGCGCGGTGCGCGGGGGCGACGCCGTGGCCCGGCTGGAGCGGGACTGGGACGTGTTCGTGGTGCCCGGGCTCGGGGTGCGCTGCGTCTCCGACCAGCCGTGGGTGACCGGCGCCGAGTCGTGCGAGCTCGTGCTCGCCCTCGACGCGCTCGGCGACCGCGACCGCGCCCTGCGGATCTTCGCCGACATGCAGCACCTGCGCCACGAGGACGGCTCGTACTGGACCGGGTGGCAGTTCGCCAACCGCGCCCACTTCCCGCACGAGCGCTCCGCCTACACCGCCGCGGCGGTCATCCTCGCCGCCGACGCGCTCTCCGATGCCACCCCGGCCGCGGGCATCTTCCGCGACATCCCCACCCGCGCCCTGCCCACCACCGCCTGCGGCTGCGAGCCCGCCGGGCACCAGGCGGCGCGCCTGCCCTGACCGGCCCGGCCCGCGGGCGCCGCGCCCCGGGCGTGGGCCGGGAGCGGGTTCGCCGCTCCCGGCCGCGCCGGTCCAAGGCACGGTCAAGGCCTGGCATCACGGAGTTCGCGTTGAGACCGTCTTCGTTCTTACCGGAGTCACGGCGCCGCCGCATTCTGTAATCTTCCGGGACGCGCCGGACCACCGCCCGGCCAAGCGCCGCGAACGGCGATCCGCCGCCGCCGCCGGACGACGCCCTTCCGGTGCCGCGCCGTACCGCCCGCACGCATTTTCACCGGGCCCGAGCAGACCGCCCGGCGGAAAATCAAGACGACGGCAACGAAAGTTTCATACCGGCCTCAGCGGGGGTATATCACATTCCGGCGATCGCCTCGAGTGGTTTCGCGAAGCGACGCTCTCGTCCGACGTCCCGCTGGGCCTCAACCCCGAGGTCCGTGACAATCCTGAGGAGAATTCGTCGTGCGCCCCACGTCCCCTGCCGACGCTTCTCTGCGGCACCACGGCGACGACGTCGCCGCAGGTCAGCGCGTTGAAATCACGGCGTGGCGAAAGAGCAGCCACAGCAATCCGGCGGGCAACTGCATCGAGGTGGGAAAGGTGCCGGGCGGCGTCGCCGTCCGCGACGGCAAGAATCCGGACGGCCCGATATTGACGTTCTCCCGCGACGCCTGGCGCGCCTTTCTCGACGCGGTTCGCTCGGGAACCGCGGTCCGGTGATTCCGGCCGCTCTCCCGGTTGCCGTCACCCGCGCTTTCGCTCCAATACCCGAAGCGATCCCTCGGCGCGCACCTCGCGGAATTCGCCGGAATCCAGGGCGCGCAGGTAGACACGGTACGGCGCCTGCCCGCCGTCGGCCGGGTCGGGGTAGATGTCGTGGAACACCAGGGCGCCGCCGGGCATGACGTGCGGGGCCCAGCCCTCGTAGTCCAGGGTGACCGGCTCCTCGGAGTGGCCGCCGTCGATGAACAGCATGGCGAGCGGCGTGTTCCAGTACCGGGAGACCACCTCGGAGCGGCCGACGATCGCGATCACCTCGTCCTCGAGCCCGGCGGCGGCGATCGTCTCCCGGAAGAAGGGCAGCGAGTCCATCCGGCCGAACCGCGGGTCCATCAGCTCGGGGTCGTGGTGCTCCCAGCCGGGCTGGATCTCCTCCGAGCCGCGGTGGTGGTCGACGGTGAAGACCACCGTGCCGGTGAGCCGGGCGGCGGCGCCGAGGTAGACGGCGGACTTGCCGCAGTAGCTGCCGATCTCGCAGATCGGCCCGAGCGGGCCGTACCGGCAGGCGGTCTCGAAGAGCGCGAGCCCCTCGGCAGTGGGCATGAAGCCCTTGGCCCGCTCGGCCGCGGCGAGCAGGTCGGCGGGCATGCGCGGCGGCGCGGCGGCGGTGTGATCGATCATCGTCCCTCCCGGCAGAACCCTACGCGGCGCGGGCCTTGCCGCGCCCGGCAGAACCATGTTCCACTCGTCGCATGCATCAGCGCGCCCGTATCGCGATGACCGGGGACGAGGTCGCCGCGTTCCTCGCCGCCTCGCACAAGCTCCAGCTCGCCACGGTCAACCGGGACGGCACGCCCCACCTGGTGCCGATGTTCTACGCCCTGCTCGACGGGCTCATCCACTTCTGGACCTACGCCAAGTCGCAGAAGGCCCGCAACCTCGAGCGGGACCCGCGCCTCACCTGCCTGGTCGAGGCCGGCGAGGCGTACCACGAGCTGCGCGGGGTCATGGTGTACGGCACGGCCGAGCGGATCACCGACCCGGAGCGGGTGCTGGCGGTCGGGCTCGCCGTGGCCGAGCGCATGGCCGGCGGCGCCGCGGTGCCGCGCGAGGCGGTCGAGCACACCGCACGCAAGCGGGTCGCCTTCGCCGTCCACCCGACGCGGGTGGTCTCCTGGGATCATCGCAAGCCGCACGGCCCGCGGGCCGGGTAGCGTTCACGGTGGTTCGATGGCGAGCCGTACCTGTGAGGAGAACGCGATGAAGGTTTCGGTCGACGCACTGGTGTGCGAGGCGAACGGCGTCTGCGTCGGCCTCGCGCCCGAGGTCTTCGAGCTCGACGACGAGGAGCGGCTGCACATCCTCATCCCCGAGCCGCCCGCCGAGCTGCGGGACAAGGTGCGGCACGCGGTGCGGTCCTGCCCGAAGGCCGCGCTCACCATCGAGGAGTGACCCGGGACCGGGCGGGCGCCACCGCCCGCCCGCGCCGAATCGAGTGGCGTCCGGCAGGCGGTTTCTGGGACGCTCGGGTACGGCATATTGCCGCGTCCGTTTTCCGACGACTGGAGGTCATGTGGAGCCACAGGCCGACTGCACGGTCCTGTACCTCAGCGGAGAGATCGACACCTTCGTGGCCCCTCGCATCCGCGAGTGCATCGCCGACGTGTGGGCGCGCAGCTCCACTCCCCTCGTGATCATCGACCTCTCCGGGGTCAGCTTCTGCGACGCGGCGGGCATCCGGGCGCTGCTGTTCGCCCAGAAGATCATGCGGATGAGCGGACGGCGGCTCGTGCTGTCCGGCGTGGACGACCGCATGGCGATGCTGCTCCGGGTGAGCGGGGTGCGGGACGAGTTCGAGGTGCACGAGAGCGTCGAGCAGGTCCTGCTCGCCGACGCCGAGAGCCTCGGCCTCTGAGGTCCACACCGGCGCCGGCGGGGCGCCCCGAGGGAAGTGAGGGTGCGTGCGGCCCTACGTGCTGCTGAGCTGCGCGATGTCCATCGACGGCCACATCGACGACAACGGGCCGGAGCGGCTGCTGCTGTCGAACGCCGAGGACTTCGACCGGGTCGACGAGGTCCGCGCCTCCTGCGACGCGATCATGGTCGGGGCGGGCACGGTACGCCGGGACAACCCCCGGCTGCTGATCCGCTCGCCCGAGCGCCGCAAGAAGCGCGTGGCCCGCGGCCTGCCGCCCGACCCGGTCAAGGTGACCGTCACCGCGCGCGGCGACCTCGACCCGGAGAGCGCCTTCTTCACCGCCGGCGACGGCGAGAAGCTCGTGTACGCCTCGGCCGCGGCGGCCGCCGCGCTCGCCGCGCGGCTCAACGACCGGGCGACGGTGATCAGCACCGGCGGTGCCGGGGACGCGGTCGACCTCGGGCTCGTCCTCGACGACCTCGGGCGGCGCGGCGTCCGGCGGCTCATGGTCGAGGGCGGCGGCCACCTGCACACCCGGTTCCTGTCCGAACGGCTCGCCGACGAGCTGCAGCTCGTGATCGCCCCGCTGTTCGTCGGCGACCCCACCGCGCCCCGGTTCGTCTCGGGCGGCGGCCTGCCCACGGGGCGGCTCAACCTCACCGAGGCGGTCAAGATCGGCGACGTGGCGCTGCTGCGCTACCGGCTGCGGTGAGGCCGACGTGTCCGGCGCCGACCACCTGAACCGCGACGAGTTGGACCGGGACCGGTACTGGCTGGGGATCGCCTGCGACCTCGCCCGGCTCTGCCCGCCCTCGCGGACCGCGTTCTCGGTCGGCGCGGTGATCGTCTCCGCCGAGGGCGAGGAACTGGCCCGCGGATACTCCCGGGAGACCGATCCGCACGTGCACGCCGAGGAGGCCGCGCTCGCCAAGCTCGACCCCGCCGACCCGCGGCTCGCCACGGCCACCGTCTACAGCAGCCTGGAGCCGTGCGGGCGGCGCAAGTCCCGGCCGCGCACCTGCGCCGAGCTGATCATCGCGGCGGGGATCCGGCGCGTGGTGTACGCCTGGCGGGAACCGGCGGTGTTCGTCGAGGCCACCGGCGCCGCGCGGCTCGCGGCCGCCGGGGTGACCCTCGTCGAGATCGGCGCCCTCGCCGACCGCGCCCGCCGGCCCAACGCCCACCTGCTCGACGGGCCCCCGGGCGCCTAGCCCGCGGGCCGTACC
>QGUZ01000407.1 GCA_003242605.1 Actinomycetota bacterium | reverse complement strand
AAGTGGCGCTTGACCTCGCCGGTCATGGTGACCATCGCGTAGCCGCGGAAGCTGTGCCCGAGGCTGGGGTCGAACCCGTTGATCGCCTTCATCAGGCCGACGTAGGCCGCCTGGAGCAGATCCTCCAACGGCTCGCCGCGGTGCAGATAGCGCCGGGCGATGTCCCTCGCCATCGGCAGGTGCATCTCAACGACCCGCTCGCGGATCCGCATGCGCCGTTCCTCGCTGACACCGGGCTGGTGCATCTCGGCGAGGAGATCTTCGGCGGTGGGCTCGTCGAGTACCGGTACGGCACGGTCCTCGGTCATATCCTCTCCCTCGTGCGTGCCACGGCGAGGCGGAGACGGCACCGGGGGGTTGGCAGGGTGTTCGCAGGTGAAGCACGCCGACGCCTCGCGCCTCCGTCGAGGGCGAGGCCCTCTGCTGGACCTCTTGAGTTCGATACTTGCCCAGAGGTGACCGGTTTTCCACCTATGAATCGTTAGTAATGGTGATGCGGTGCTTTGGCGAGGCCGACGCAGGTCAATCGCCGGTCAGTGCGGCGCCATCGCCGGGTAACCGCGGCCCGCGGGTTCCCGCCCTGGTCACGCCCGGCACGGCAGGGCCCCGGCGGCCTCGCGCGGGGCGCGGGGGGCCACCGCCCACCACCGACACTGAAGAGGGCGAAGTGTCTCTGTCCGGAAATTTCCGATGTGGGCAGTTTGACGAAGTACTACCCGCGGTATGGCTAGTCAGGCGCACCGCCTCGCGGGCACACCCCCCGGGCGCGCGGCCCGAGGTTCGGGTCCCCTGAGCACCTGAGGTGTGTCACATGCATATCGCCATCGTCTCCGCCCACGAACTGTCTCCGGAAACCCCGGCCATCGCCCGGGAACTCAGCCGCGGCCACCGGGTCACGGTCTACACCCGCCGCTACTCCCCCGAGCTACGGGACCGCGGACGGCTCGCCCCCGGGGTGACCGTGGAGCACGTGCCGGCCGGCCCGGCCACCCGGCTGCCCGAGAGCGGGCTGCTGCCGTACCTGTCCGACTTCAGCGCCGGGCTTCAGGAACGCTGGGACCGCGAGCGGCCCGACGTGATCCACGCCCACTCGTGGACCAGCGGGCTCGCCGCGATCGCCGGCGCCGAGCGGCTCGGGGTACCGGTCACCCAGACGTTCCACTCGCTCGGCGGGCGGGACGAGGAGGAGGAGGACGAGGCCGGGGAGGGCGCCCGCGGCGGCCCCGACGCCGGCATCCGCCTCCGCCTGGAACGTGCCATCGGCCGCCGCGCCAACGCGGTGATCGCCTCCTGCGCGGGCGAGGAGTCCGAGCTGATCCGCCTGGGCGTGCCGCGCCGCAACATCGCGATCGTGCCCGGCGGCGTCGACGTCGAGCGCTTCCGCAGGCACGGCCCGGCGTTCCCGCGCGGCGAGCGGCCGCGCCTGGTGCACGTCGGCCGGCTCTCCCCCGCGGGCGGCGCGGGCACCGCGATCCGCGCGCTCGAGGCCGTCCCCGGCGCCGAGCTGGTGATCGCGGGCGGCCCGGCCGCGGGCGAGCTCGAGTCCGACCCCGACCACCGGCGGCTGCGCGCGCTCGCCGAGGAGGTCGGCGTGGCCGACCGGGTGACCTTCCTCGGCCACGTGCCGTACGCCGCCATGCCCAAGCTCATGCGCAGCGCCGACATCGTGATCACCCTGCCGCAGACCGTGCCCACCGGCATGGTCGCCCTCGAGGCGATGGCCTGCGGCGTCCCGGTGATCGCCTCGGCCGTCGGCGCCCACCTCGACTCGGTGGTGGACGGGGTGACCGGCTTCCTCATCCCGCCGCGCAACCCGGCCGCCCTCGCCCGCCGCGCCCGCGAGGTGCTCGGCGACCCCACCCTGCGCACCGCGCTCGGCTACGCCGGCGCCGACCGGGCCCGGTCCCGCTACTCGCTCGAGCGCATCGGCCAGGAGCTGGTCCGCGTCTACGAGGACGTGCGGGCCGCCCGCGCCTGCGCCTGACCGGCGGCCCGCACCGGCGGGCGTTCAGTCCGCGCCCGTGAACCGGGCGACCCGCCGCAGCTTGTTGACCGCGTCGAGGGCGGCCACCTTGTACCCTTCGGCGAGGGTCGGGTAGTTGAACACCGCGTCGACCAGGTAGTCCACGGTGCCGCCGAGCCCCATCACGGTCTGCCCGATGTGCAGCAGCTCGGTCGCCCCGGCGCCGAAGATGTGCACGCCGAGCAGCGAGCGGTCGTCGGGCGAGACGAGCAGCTTGAGCATGCCGTACGTGTCGCCGATGATCTGGCCGCGGGCGAGCTCGCGGTAGCGGGCCACGCCGACCTCGTAGGGCACGTGCTCGCGGGTGAGCTCCTCCTCGGTCCGGCCGACGAACGCGATCTCCGGGATCGTGTAGATCCCGATCGGCTGCGGCGGGCGCAGGCCCTCCACCGGCTCGCCACAGGCGTGGTGGGCGGCGAGCCTGCCCTGCTCCATCGAGGTCGCGGCGAGCGCGGGGAACCCGATCACGTCGCCGACCGCGTAGATGTGCGGCACCGCCGTGCGGTAGTGCTCGTCCACCGCGATCCGGCCGCGCGCGTCCGCCGACAGCCCCGCGTTCTCCAGCCCGATCTCGTCGGTCATGCCCTGCCGCCCGGCCGAGTAGAGCACGGTGTCGGCGGGGATGCGCTTGCCGCTCTCCAGCACGATCATCGCGCCCTCCGGGTGCCGCTCGACCGCGGTCACGTTCTCGCCGAAGCGGAAGGTGACCGCCAGGTCGCGCAGGTGGTACTTGAGCGACTCCACGACCTCCCGGTCGGCGAACTCCAGCATGCGCTCGCGCCGCTCGATCACCGTGACCTTGGTGCCGAGCGCGGCGAACATCGAGGCGTACTCGATGCCGATCACCCCCGCGCCGACCACGACGAGGGTGTCCGGCACCCGGTCGAGGGCGAGGATGTCGTCCGAGTCGATGATCGTCCGCCCGTCGAACTCCACGCTGTCCGGCCGGGCCGGGCGGGTGCCCGTGGCGATGATGATCTTCTCGGCGGTGACCTTCGTCTCCCGGCCGAACTCGTCGACCACCCCGATCGTGTGCGGGTCGAGGAACCGGCCGGTGCCGTGCAGTAACGTGACCCGGTTGCGCAGCAGCTGGCTGCGGATCACGTCCACCTCCCGGCCGATCACGTGCCGGGTGCGGGTCATCAGGTCGGAGATCGTGATCTCCTCCTTGACCCGGTAGCTCTGACCGTACAGCTCGCGCTGGTGCAGCCCGGTCAGGAAGAGCACGGCCTCGCGCAGCGTCTTCGACGGGATCGTCCCGGTGTTCACCGAGACCCCGCCGATCATGTCCCGGCGCTCGACGATCGCCACCCGCCGCCCCAGCTTCGCGGCCGCGATCGCCGCCTTCTGCCCGCCCGGCCCCGAGCCAAGCACCACTAGGTCAAATTCCGGCATAACCCCGAGTGTGGCGGTGATCCCCCGCAGACGGAAACCCGGCGTACGGCACGGCCCGCCCGCGGACCGTTCCAACGCGGCGGCCCGCGGCCGGGCCTCAGTGGTGGACGAGCGGCGCGGCCTTGAGGCCGAGGTGGAGGAGGAGGCGTTGCTCGCCGTCGGCGAGGTCGAGGCCGGTGAGGTGCTCGGCGCGGCCGAGGCGGTAGTAGAGGGTCTGGCGGTGGACGCCGAGGGCCTCGGCGGCCTCGCCGGCGTGGCCGCCGTGGTCGAGGTAGGTCTCGACGGTGCGGGCGAGCTCGCCGGACAGGCCGAGGGCGGGGGCGGCGAGCTCCATCAGGTCGGGGCGGGGCAGGCGGGACAGGAAGCGGTAGACGCCGAGGTCGGGCCAGGCCGCGACCGGGCCGTGGCGGTCCACGGCCTCGGCGACGCGCAGCGCGTGCAGCGCCTCGCGCCAGCTCTGCCAGGCGTCGGCGAGGTCGTCGCGGGGGCCGCCGACGCCGGCGGCCGGGCCGTACATGGCCTGGGCCTTGCGCGGGAGTGCCCGGGCCGGGGGGGGGGGGGGGGGGAGGGGGGGCACCGGAGTGCCGGGGGGGGGGGGAAGCCCGGGGGGGGG
>QGUZ01000406.1 GCA_003242605.1 Actinomycetota bacterium | reverse complement strand
CCCCGCCGCCGCGGGGCCCCCCGCGCCGGGCCCGGGCGGCCCGGGCCCGGCCCCGGCCGGGGCGGCGCCGGCGGCGGCCGCCGCCGTGCTCGCCGACTTCACCGGCGGGCGGCACCGCGGCGTGATCGTGGACTCGCCGCCCGGCGCGGGCAAGTCCACGCTCGTGGTCACCGCCGCCCGCGCGATCGCCGCCGCCGGCGAGCCGCTGATGATCGTGGCGCAGACGAACGAGCAGGTCGACGACCTCATCGTGCGGTTCGCCGCGGCCGACCCGCACATCGCCGTCGGGCGGCTCAGCGCCCGCGGGCACACCCCCTCCCCGCGGGTGGCGTCCCTCGACGGGGTGACGATCGCGCACGCGGTCGACGACCTCGCCGGGTGCGCGATCGTCGTCGGCACCGCGGACAAGTGGGCCTACACCCGGGCGGCGCGCTTCCCGTGGGCGATCGTCGACGAGGCGTACCAGATGCGCTCGGACAAGCTGCTGCCGATCGCCACCCTCTTCGACCGGGCGCTGTTCGTCGGCGACCCCGGCCAGCTCGACCCGTTCTCCACGGTCGGCGTGGACCGCTGGGCGGGCCTGTCCTGGGATCCGATGCAGAGCGCGGTCGCGGTGCTCGCCCGGCACAACCCCGACCTGCCGGTGCACCGGCTGCCGGTCTCCTGGCGGCTGCCCGCGAACGCCGCGCCACTCGTCGCGCAGGCGTTCTACCCGGACACCCCGTTCCGCTCCGGCACCGCGGAGGGGGACCGCCGCCTTGAGCTCGCCGCCGGGGACGCCGGCGCGGTCGACCGCACCCTCGACGTGGCGGCCGCCACCGGCTGGGCGCTGCACGAGCTGCCCGCCCGGCACACCGTGCGCACCGACGCCGAGGCGGTACGGGCCTGCGCCCGGCTCGCCGCCCGGCTGCTCGCCCGCCGCCCCGTCGCGTATGACGAGCACGGCAGCCACGAGATCGGCCCGGAGCGGATCGCGATCGGGTGCGCGCACAAGGACCAGGTGGCGGCGATCCGCGCCGCCTGCGCGGCCGAGGGCGTGTCCGGCGGCGTCACCGTGGACACCGCCAACCGGCTGCAGGGGCGGGAGTACGACGTCGTGATCGTGCTCCACCCGCTCTCCGGCCGCCGCGACGCCACCGCGTTCCACCTCGAGGCCGGGCGGCTGTGCGTGCTCACCTCGCGGCATCGGCACGCCTGCGTCGTGGTGGCCCGCGCGGGCATCCCCGAGCTGCTCGACGCCCACCCGTCCACCGGCGGGGTGCACCTCGGGGGGCCGGTCAAGTTCCCCGACGGCTGGGAGGCGAACCACGCGGTGCTCGACCACCTCGCCCGGCACCGCGTGCCCGCCGTACCGGATGGGCCGGGCCGCTGACCGGGCCGCGGGCTACGCGCCGCCGCCGTACGGCACGGTGAGGATCTCCAGGAAGTGGCCGTCGGGGTCCTCCCAGTACACACCGCGGCCGCCGTCGCGCGTGTTGATCTCGCCGGGCCGCTGCTTGGCCGGGTCGGCCCAGTAGGGCAGGTTCCGCTCGCGGATGCGGCCGAAGATCTCGTCGAACTCGGCCTCGGTGACGAGGAACGCGTAGTGCTGCGGGCTGATCGGGCCCGCGGAGTCCATGAAGTCGAGCGAGACCCCGTTGGCCAGCTCGACCACGAGGAACGGGCCGTACGGCTGCGGCGCGGGCAGGCCGAGCAGCTCGGCGACGAAGGCGGCCGAGCGCCGCTTGTCGGTCGCGTGCACGATCGTGTGGTTCAGCCGGACGGGCATGCCACCTCCCGAGGACGTCCGCCGCGTCGTCATCCGGGTCCTTGCCCGCGGCCGGGCGCGCTCACCCCTCGGCGAGGGCCGCGTTGAGCCGTACCGCGAGCGAGGTGTTGCGCCGGATGCCGCGGTTCGCCACGGCGATCTCCAGCGCCCGGGCCTGGCCGACGAGCACGACCGTGTGCCGCGCCCGGGTGATCGCGGTGTAGAGCAGGTTGCGGCGCAGCACGAGCGAGCCCGCCGCCGTGGTCAGCGGGATGATCACGTACGGGTACTCGCTGCCCTGGGCGCGGTGCACGGTGATCGCGTAGGCGTGCAGGATCTCGTCGAGCTCGTCGTAGCCGTAGCCGACGGTCTGCCCGTCGTCCATGCGGATCTCGACCAGCCGCTCCTCGGGCACGATCCGGGTGATCACGCCGGTGGCGCCGTTGAACACCCCGTCCCGGCCCTTGTCGTAGTTGTTGCGGATCGGCATGACCCGGTCGCCCGGCCGGAACACCCGGCCGTCGGTCCAGTGCTCGGGCACGCCCGGCCGGTGCGGGTTGCGCCGCTCCTGCAGCAGCCGGTTGAGCTCCTCGGCCCCGGCCGCCCGCTGCCGCCCCGGGCACAGCACCTGGATGTCGTCGGGGTCGACGCCGCGCCGCTGCGGGATGCGCCGGGTGGCGAGGTCCGCCACCAGCTCCGGGATCGCCTCCGGGTCCTCCTCCCGGAACAGGTAGAACTCCTTGCCGGCCACCGGCAGCAGCCCGTCGCGCACCCGGTGCGCGTTCGCGACGATCGGGCTGCCGAGCGCCTGCCGGAACACGTGGCCGAGCCGTACCCGCGGGATCGCGGGCACCTCGAGCAGGTCCCGCAGCACGTCGCCCGGGCCCACGCTCGGCAGCTGGTCGGGGTCGCCGACGAACAGCAGGTGGCAGCCGGAGGGGACGCGGCGCAGCAGGGCGCGGGCGACCGGCAGGTCGAGCATCGAGGTCTCGTCGACCACGATCAGGTCGGCGAGGAACGGGTCGGTGTGGTCGAACAGCGCGCCGTCCTCGGCGGGGTCGGCGCGCGGCCGCACCATGCGGTGCACGGTCATCGCGGGCAGCCCGGTGAGCTCGCCGAGCCGCCGCGCGGCCCGCCCGGTGGGCGCGGCGAGCGCCACCCGGCCGCCGCCCGCCCGCACCAGCTCGGTGAGCACCCGCACCGTGAAGCTCTTGCCGCAGCCGGGCCCGCCGGTGAGCACGCAGACCGTCTCCCGCAGCGCGGTCTCGATCGCGCGCCGCTGGTCCGGGTGCAGGTCCGCGTACGGCGGGGCGTCCCCGGCCAGCCGCTCCTCGGCGATCCGCCGCACCCGCTCCGGCATGCGGGAGGCGGCCCGGTGCAGCCGGAGCAGCTCGCCCGCCACCGACGCCTCGGCGACGTGCAGCCACCGCGCGGACACCACCGGCTCGGGCTCGGCGCCGCCGCGCCGCCCGGGTAGCAGCTCGACCACGACCTTGCCGTCGGCGCGCAGCGCGTCGAGGGCCGCGCGCAGCGGCCCCGGGTCGGCGTCGAGCAGCTCCATCGCCTGGGCGATCAGCGCCTTCTCCGGCAGGTGGCAGTGGCCCGCCGCCGCGTTCGCCCGGTCGAGCACGTGCAGCAGCCCGGCCCGCATGCGCTCCGGGCTCTGCGCGGGCAGCCCCACCGCCATCGCGATCCGGTCCGCGGTGTGGAAGCCGATGCCGCGCACCTCCTCGGCGAGCCGGTACGGCTCGGCCCGCACCACCCGGGCCGCGTCCGCGCCGAGCGCCTGGTGGATGCGGACCGCGAGCGCGGGCGACAGCCGTACCCCCTGCAGGAAGGTCATGATCTCGCGGATCGCCTTCTGCTCCGCCCAGGCCTCGCGGATCATCCGCGCCCGCGCCGGGCCGATGTTGTGCACCTCGAGCAGCCGGTCCGGCTCGGTGTCGATCACCTTGAGCGTGTCCGCGCCGAAGTGCGCGGTGATCGCGTCGGCGAGCTTACCGCCGATGCCCCGGACCAGCCCGGAGCCGAGGTAGCGCCGGATCGCGTACACGCTCGCGGGCAGCACCGAGACGCACTCGGCCACCTGGAAGCGCTCGCCGTGCTCGTCGTGCCGGGAGAGGACGCCGGTGAGCCGCACGGTCTCGCCGGGCTGCACGCCGACGAGCGCGGCGCCGGCCGCGACCACCGTGCGCTCGCCGCCGAGGTCGACGCACGCGACCGTGTAGCCGTCGGGGGCGACGTACCGCAGGTGGTCGACGACGCCCTCGATGACCTGCCCCGG
>QGUZ01000405.1 GCA_003242605.1 Actinomycetota bacterium | reverse complement strand
ACCCGCCTCCGCGTGACGGTCATTCGCCGAATCCCGACTGGAACGTGCCGCAGCCGGGGGGGATTTCCGGCCAGGGTGCGTCCGACGGACGCACGCTCTCCTACACCTACGCCGCGCCGGGCGGCGACCCCGGGCTCGCGGCCGGCCCGGCCGCCCCGCCGCCGGGCGGCGGACCCGCGCCCGACACCCCGCCGCAGCCGGGCCCCGCGGGCGCCTACCCGCCGCCCCAGCCTCCGGGATTCGGCGGCCCGCCCACGCCGCCCCCCGCACCGCACGGCGCGCCCCCGAACGCCGCGCCGTACCCGCCGCCGGGACCGCGGCCGCCCTATCCGCCGCCGGGGCCGGGCGCACCGCCCCGCCCGCCCATGCCGCCCCAGCCGTACCCGCCGGCGGCCCACCCGCTCGGCGCTCCCGGGCACGCCCGGCGGCGCGGCGGCGCGGGGGCGAGTGCGGTGATCGGCGGCTTCCTCGGCGTGCTCGCCGGCATCTTTGTGCTGGTCGTCATCGGCGCGAGCCTGATCGGTGAGGAGGACGGCCCGGACACGGTGTCGGCGCTGCCCACGCCGACCTTCACGTTCACCCCGCCGACCCCCGCGCCGTACAGCCCGCCGAACATCGAGCTCCCCAACCGGGAGACCGCGGGGGCGCGGGAGGAGACCGAGCAGCTGCCCACGCAGGTGCAGCGCAGCCCCGCGGTCAACCGGTCGCTGCAGAACAACAGCCTCTACCGCGCGGGCCGGCTGCCCGCGGTGAACTGCCCGGCCGGGTCGGTGAACATCAACAGCCACGCCCAGGTCAAGAGCCTGTTCCTGCGCACCGCCCGGTGCATGAACCGCGCCTGGGCGACGGCGCTGAGCCGGGTCGGCATCCCCCACCGGCCGCCCGGGTACGCGATCGCCGCGATCCGCGGCCGCGGCGCCTGCGGCGACTACCCGCAGCGGGGCAGCATCGTGCCCTACTACTGCCCGCGCAACACCACGATCTACGCGTCCACCACGGCGATGACCCGCGGCCTCGGCAACATGCCGGGGTACAGCACGGTCACCTCCTGGCACGGCGCGCTCACCGCGATCATGGCCCACGAGTACGGCCACCACGTGCAGTACCTGACCGGGCTGACGGACGGCTGGTGGCAGCAGACGCTGCGGGCCTCCTCGCAGAGCACGAAGCTCGCGCTCAGCCGCCGGCTCGAGCTCCAGGCGACCTGCCTCGCCGGGATGTTCATGCGCTCGGCCGCGAGCACCTACCCGGTGACCGCGCAGGGCCGCAACGTCCTCTACTACTTCCACTCGCGGGTCGGCGACCAGCCGGGGTACCCGCGTGACCACGGCACCCCCGCCAACAACCTGCGGTGGTTCCGCATGGGGTTCGACTACAACCTCGCGCGGCAGTGCAACACCTGGCGGGCCTCGGCCGCGGCGGTCTCCTGACCTCCGCGCGCCCGTCCGTCACGCGGCCGGCCTGCGCCGACGCTTAACCCCGGGGTTACCGGATGATCGCAAGTTATTGGCCTTCCGTCGATGTTGTCCGGATTTGAGGGTTAGAATCCTCCCCATTCCGTGACCCCACGGAGACGGTTATCAGGGTTTGGCCAGGTCGGCCGCGTACATCCAGGGCAAGCCGGGCGCGCCCGGCCGGGCATGCGCGTGCCCGGCCGCCCGCGCCTGGCCGGTCCCGGTGCCCACCGCAGGCACCCACGGCCAGCGCGGCCGCGACACAGTTAGGGAGCGGTGTTGACCATACGCCTTGGGCGAGCACCGGCCGAGTCCGCCGACACCGGCGGAGAGGGACAAGGGAGCCCGGTCCGGCCGAAACCGGGCGGTCCACCTCGTTTCGCCAAGGCGCCGACCACCGCCTCCATCATCGGCTGGACGGCCCTGTCGGCGGTGCTGCCCGGGATCGCGCACCTGCGCGCGGGCCGGCGCCGCCTCGGCCTCACCATCCTGATCGTCTTCGGTTCGCTCCTCCTGCTGACGGTCATCGGCGCCGTCGTGGCGGTGGCCAAGGGCGGGCTGGCGGGGCTGGGCTCCTTCGCGGTGAAGGAGAGCACGCTCATCGGCCTCACCGTCATCGCGATCGTGCTCGCCGTCGCCTGGTTCCTGCTGCTGCTGCACTCGTACGTCTCGCTGCGGCCGCAGCGGCTGCCCCGGGACGGCCAGATCGTCTCGGGCGTCGCGGTCGGGCTGCTGTGCGTGGCGGTCATGGTGCCGTTCGGCTTCACCGCCTCCACCGTGCAGACCGCCCGGGACGTCGCCAACGACATCTTCCCCACCGAGCCCGACGCCTCCACCTCCCCGATCCAGGCGCACGACCCGTGGGCCGGGAAGCGCCGGGTGAACTTCCTGCTCATCGGCGCCGACGCGGCCCGCAACCGGGAGGGCATCCGGACCGACACGATGATGGTGGCGAGCGTCGACACCCGCACCGGCAACACGGTGCTGTTCAGCCTGCCGCGGAACCTGCAGTACGTGCGCTTCCCCAAGAGCAGCCCGCTCGCCGCGCGCTTCCCCAACGGCTTCCTCGGCGACTCCGGGCAGGGCCTGCTCAACGAGGTCTGGTACTACACCGAGCACCACCCCGAGGTGCAGCGCGGCGGCCGGTACCGCGGCTGGCACGCGCTGAAGGACGCGATCGGCCACACGCTCGGCCTGAAGATCGACTATTACGCGCTCGTCGACATGTACGGCTTCGCCGCGCTCATCGACGCGATCGGCGGGCTGCGCATCAACGTCGAGCGCGACATCAAATGGGGCGGCCTGTACGGCACGGCCGGCACGATCCGGGCCGGGTACCGCAGGCTCAGCGGCGAGGAGGTGCTCTGGTACGGCCGGTCCCGCGTGGGCAGCGACGACTTCAACCGGATGGCCCGCCAGCGCTGCGTGATCGCCGCGCTCGCGCAGCAGGCCACGCCGAGCGTGGTGCTGGCGAACTTCACCAGGATCGCCGGTGCGGCGAAGCGCATGTTCCGCACCGACATCCCGCGTGACCTGCTGGAGCACCTGGTCCCGCTCGCGGTCAAGGTGAAGGGCGCCAAGATCACCAGCCTGCAGTTCGTGCCGCCGGTCATCTACACCGGCAACCCGGACTGGGCGAAGATCCGCCGGCTCACCCGCCGGGCGATCGTCGAGTCGGCCCGGTCCGGCCGGGCCTCCCAGGCGGCCCAGGCCGCCACCCCGAGCCCGGGCGCCGCGCCCTCCGGCGGCTCCCCGGCGCCCCAGGCCGGCGCGGCCACCCCGTCGGCCGCCCCGGGCACGCAGGCGTCCACCGGCGGCTCGTCCGCGGCCGCGCAGCCGCGCACCGCGGAGCCGCGCCGGAGCCCGACCCCGAACGAGCAGGCGGCCCAGTCCATCAACGAGGCCTGCGGCCTGCGCTGAGCTCGCCATATGAGCCGGTCATATGAGCCGGCCGGCGAGGCGGCCGGCCCGCGTCCACGCGCGCGGGGCCCGGCCGCCTCGCCGTACCGGCCCGCCCTGGGCCCGGAAATTCCCCGCGGACCTTTGCCGGGCTTGGACCCGAAGGCGATGCCCGCCCGTTTTCTCCTACTGGACGGCCGACGAGCGCATGCAGGAATCTTGGTCCGTCCGTTCCCCTCGCCTCGTGGTGGTGTGCATGCGGGTCATGATCCAGTTGCGCCCCGAGCCCGACGTGGTGGCCGCCGTCGCCGACCCGGGCGTGCCGACGCCGGTCTCCGACGTCGCCGACGGCCTGCCGGGCGTGGTGCTCGACGAGTCGTTCCCGCCGATCGCCGTGCCGCGGCCGGTACCGCCCGCCGGGGGCGACCCGCTGTCGCTGCACCGGGTCGCGTTCTCGATGGCCCCGCAGGACGCCACCGTGCTCGTGCGGGGCGAGATCGGCGACGACGAGGTCACCACCCGCACCGCGCTGCTCCCGGTGGCCCACCGGCAGGTGGCGGGCGTGTTCGCCGACCCGGTGATCTCCCCCGGCCTGGTCTGCGGCCAGGACCCGCCGGTCGGCGACTGGCGGCGGGGGGCCGAGCCGCCCGGCACCGCGGGGCTGCTCGCCGAGGGATGCGACGG
>QGUZ01000404.1 GCA_003242605.1 Actinomycetota bacterium | reverse complement strand
GGGAGGGGGCCGGGCGGCGGGGGGAGGATGCCGGAGGGGGGCCGCGGGCCCGCGGCGCGCCCCCCGGGCGGGCCGTTCCCGGCCGGCGGGCCCGCCGCGCGGGCCCCCCACGACCGGTCCCGGGGTGCGGCCCGCCGCGACATCCGGCGCGGCAGCGGGGCATGCCCGGCGGGACGCGCGCGGCCCGGGGCACGGGAGGACGATCGGGAACGGGGCGCGAGATGCCGGGCGCGATCGACGACTTTGTGGCCGCGCTGGGGCGCCGGCTGCGCGGGCCCCGCCGCCTCAAGCGCGACCTGCTCGCCGAGGCCCGCGACGGCCTGATCGACGCCGCCGAGGCGCTGGAGGCCGCGGGGCTCGGCCGCGCGGAGGCGGAACGGCGGGCGGTCGCGGAGTTCGGCGAGGTGGCGGAGGTGGCCCCCGGCTACCAGGCCGAGCTCACCGCCCGCCAGGGACGCCACACCGCCGCGCTGGTCTTCCTCAGCGTCCCCGCCACGACGCTGATGTGGAGCGAGCTGTGGCGCGGCTACCCGTGGGACCCCGCCTCGCTCACCGCGACCCCGGCCTGGTTCCTGCCGCTGGCGCGGCTGATCGACTGGCTGCAGATCCTCACCGGGGTCGCCGGTGGGCTGGCGCTGCTCGCGTTCGGCCACCTCGCCCGGCGGGCCGGACCGTCCGCTCAGTGCGCCCGGCCCTCCTCGCGTGCGGGGGCGAGCACGCTGCCGATCGCGGCGGTGAACCGCTGCCAGGCGGAGCGCTCCCCGGCGAGGGCCTTACGGCCGGCGGAGGTGAGGCGGTAGGTGCGCCGGCGGCGGCCGCCGACGGTGCCCCGCTCGCTGGTCAGGTAGCCCATGCGTTCCAGGAACACGGCCCCGCCCGCGGCGGCGGCCGGCTCGCGCTCTCGGCCGCGGTCGCCGCGCTCCCCGCCGCGGTCTGCCTCGCGGCCGTCGCCCCCTCGCTGGCGGCGAGCGCCGCCCCGCCCGAGACGCTGTCGGTGCTCGCGCTGGTGGTGCTCCCGTTCACCCCCGTGCTGATTGGCGCCCAGGTGTGGGTCTGGCGTACTTTCGGGCCGAGGACCCGAATCGGGGACGGACCCACCGCCCGGATACCGTCGTTCTTCTAGAGGGTTCTTCCGACAGGCTCGGTCGAGGCCGGGCGGCCCGCGCCGCCCGGCGCCGCGTTCGAGGGGGCGATGCACAAGGACCTGGTACGGCTCGCGCGGGCCGAGCGGGCCGTCCGCACCCACCTGGCCGTCTGCCTGGGAGCCGCCGTGCTCACCGGGCTGCTCGTGCTGGTCCAGGCCGAACTGCTGGCGGGGGTGCTCTCCGGCCGGTTCGCCACCGCCGTGCTGTTCCCGCTCGCCCTGGTGATCGTGGTGCGCGGGCTGCTCACCTGGCTGCAGGGCATCGCCGCCGGGCGCACCGCCACCGCGCTGAAGTCGGCGCTGCGGGACCGGCTGCTCGGCCGGCTGCAGGAGCTCGGCCCGGCCCGGCTCACCTCGCACCGCTCCGGCGAGCTGATCACGCTCACCGGCCGCGGGCTCGACGGGCTCGACCCGTACGTCACCGGCTACTTCCCCGCGGTGGCGGTCGCCGGGGTGGTGCCGCTCGCCGTGCTCATCCGCATCTTCGCCGCCGACCTGAGCAGCGCGCTGATCATCCTGGTGACGCTGCCGCTGCTGCCGCTGTTCGGCGCGCTGATCGGCATGCACACCAAGGCGGTGACCGAGCGGCAGTGGCGCGCGCTGTCCCGGCTCGGCGGCCACTTCCTCGACGTGGTGCGCGGCCTGCCGACGCTGCGGGCGTTCAACCGGGCCCGCTACCAGGCCACGGTGATCCGCTCGGTGGCCGACGCGCACCGCTCGGCGACCATGCGCACGCTGCGAGTGGCGTTCCTGTCCGCGCTCGCCCTCGAGCTGGTGTCGTCGCTGTCGATCGCGCTGGTGGCGGTGCCGATCGGGCTGCGGCTGCTGTCCGGCGCCATGGATCTGCACGTCGGCCTGCTCGTGCTGCTGCTCGCCCCCGAGGCGTACCTGCCGGTGCGCATGGTCGGGGTGAAATTCCACGCCGCGATGGAGGGCGTGGCGGCCGCCGACCAGGCGTTCGGCGTGCTACACGAGCGGCTCGACGGCGAGACCGCCCCGCCGGACGGCGAGACCGCGAAGGCCGGCGCCCCGGCCCGGCGGGCCGTGCCGGGCGGCGACGAGGTCCCCGAGATCCGGCTGGAGCACGTCACCGTCCGCTACCCGGGCCGGGACGAGGCGGCGCTGGAGGACGTGTCGCTCACCATCGCCCCCGGCGAGCGGATCGCCCTCGTCGGGCAGAGCGGCGCGGGCAAGAGCACCGTGCTCAACCTGCTGCTTGGCTTCGTCACCCCCGCCTCCGGCCGGGTGCTCGTCGACGGCGTCGACCTGCGCGAGCTCGACCTGGAGGCGTGGCGGGCCCGCCTCGCCTACGTGCCGCAGCGCCCGCACCTGTTCGCGGCCACGGTCGCCGACAACATCCTGCTCGGCTCGGCCGGCGGGCCGGACCGTGACGAGCGGGTGCGCGCCGCGGCCGAGCAGGCGCAGGCGGCCGAGTTCATCGCGGCGCTGCCGCAAGGGTACGGCACCGTGCTCGGCGAGCGCGGCGCCGACCTGTCCGCCGGGCAGCGGCAGCGGATCGCGCTCGCCCGCGCGTTCGTCCGCCCGGAGGCGAAGGTGCTGCTGCTCGACGAGCCGACCGCCCGCCTCGACGGCCGCAGCGAGGCTGCGATCGTCGCCGCCACCGACCGGCTGGCGCGGGGCCGTACCGCGGTGATCGTGGCGCACCGCCCGGCGATGATCGAGCTCGCCGACCGGGTGGTGCGGATCGAGGACGGCAGGATCGTCTCCGACGAACCGGCCCGCCGGCCCGCCCCGGCGGCCACCGACCCCGCCGGAGAGGTGCGATGAACCAGCGGGAACGCATCGACGGCACGGCGCGCCCGCCCGCGCGGGACGGGCTGCGCTCCCTGATCGACCTCGCCGGGATGAACCGGCGGCTGCTGCTCGCCGGGCTGCTCGCCACCGCCGCGGACCTGGCGTCGCTCGGCCTCATCGCCGCCTCGGCGTACCTGATCACGCGGGCGGCCGAGCAGCCGCCGCTCACCGCACTCAGCATCGCGATCGTCGGGGTGCGGGCGTTCGCCACCGGCCGCGGCGTGTTCCGGTACGGCGAGCGGCTCGCCGGGCACGACGTGGCGCTGCGCGCCCAGGCCACCACCCGCGAGCGGCTCTACCGGGCGCTGATCCCGGCCCGGCCGCTCCCCCAGCGCGGCGCGGACCTGCTCACCCGCATGGTGGACGACACCGACGCGGTGCAGGACCTGCTCGTGCGCGTGCTGCTGCCCGGCATCGCCGCGGCCGTCACCGGGCTGGCCGCGATCGGGATCGCCGCGTTCCTGTTCCCGCCCGCGGCGGTCGTGCTGCTCGCCGGGCTCGCCGTCGCCGGGATCCTGCTCCCGGGCCTGGCGACCGCCGCGGCCACCCGCTGGTCGGCCCGGATCGCCCCGGCCCGGGCCGAGCTCGCCGCCCGGGTGGCCGACCTGGTGCACGGCGCGGCCGACCTCGCCGCCTACGGCGCGAACCGCGAGGCGCGCGCCGCCGCCCGGGAGGCGGACGCGCGGCTCGCCCGGCTGGAGCGCGGCCAGTGGTGGATCAACGCGACCACCTCGGGCGCGGGCATGCTCGTCCAGGGCCTCACCGTGGTGCTGGTGACGCTGTCCGCCAAGGCCGCGGGCGTGGACCGGGTGGCGACCGCGGTGCTCGCGCTCAGCGCGCTGGTGGCGTTCGAGCCGGTGCTGCCGCTCTCCGCCGCGGCCGAGCGCCTCACCGGCATCGTCGCCGCGCTGCGGCGGCTGCGCGAGGTGCGGGCCACCCCGCCCGCGGTGACCGCGCCCGCCTCCCCCGCGCCGCCGCCCGAGCCGCCGCTCACCGTCGAGGTGCGCGACCTGGTGGTCCGGCACGCCCCGGGCCGCCCGCCCGCGCTCGACGGCGTGAGCCTCACGCTCACCCCGGGCAAG
>QGUZ01000080.1 GCA_003242605.1 Actinomycetota bacterium | reverse complement strand
AGCGCAGTCCCGACCGAGGAGAGTCCCTGGCTGGTCGCCGACATCGGCGGCACCAACGCCCGGTTCGGCCTGGTCCGCCGGGCGGGCGGGCCGCCGGAGGCGGTCGCCGTGCTGCCCGGCGCCGAGTACGACGGGCTGCCCGACGCCGTAGCCGCCTATCTCGGGCTGTACGGGGGCGGAGTGCGGCCGGGGGCCGCGTGCCTGGCGATCGCCGGGCCGGTCGACGGGGACCGGTACCGGCTCACCAACGCGGGCTGGCAGGGATCCGTGCGCGACCTCGGCATCCCGCGGGCGTTCCTGCTCAACGACTTCGAGGCGCTCGCGTTCTCGCTGCCGTTCCTCGCCGGGGACGACCTCGAGCCGCTCGGGGGCCCGCCGCCCGCGGCCCGCATGGTCAAGGCGGTGCTCGGCCCCGGAACCGGGCTCGGCGTGGCCGGGCTCGTCCCGGCGGGCGACGGGTGGGTGCCGGTGCCCGGCGAGGGCGGGCACGTCTCGCCCCCGGCCGTCACCGAGCTGGAGCTCGCGGTGGTGCGGGCGCTGCGCGCCGACGGCATGCCGTACGTCGACGCCGAGCACCTCATCTCCGGGCCCGGGCTGACCCGGCTGCACCGCGGCCTCGCCCTGGTCAACGGCGTCACCACGGACTCGCCGCCCGCCTCGGAGATCGTCGCGCGCACCGACGATCCACTGTGCGTGCAGACGGTCGAGGTGTTCTGCGGCATGCTGGGGACGTTCGCCGGGAACGTCGCCCTCACCTTCGGCGCGCGCGGCGGCATCTACCTCGGCGGCGGCGTGCTGCCGCGGATCGCCGACCGGCTGCGCGCGAGCGACTTCCGCCGCCGGTTCGAGGCGAACCCGGTCCTGTCCGACTACCTCGCCGGCGTCGCCACCTGCCTCATCGTCGCCGAGCAGCCCGCGCTCGCGGGCGCCGCGGCCTGGCTCGCCCAGCGGCTGTCCCACGGCGAGGACGCCGCGGACCCGGTCCCCACGGGCGACGGGGCGGCGCGGTCGCGGCGGGCGCGGGCGACCTGACGCCCGCGCGCCGGTGGTGTCCCGCCGGCACCCTCGTCCGGTAGTCGTCCCGCTCCCCGCGCCGGGGGGCGATGCCAAGGAGATCCCATGAGCCTGCTCGAACTGGCCCCGGTGATCCCGGTCGTCGTGATCGACGACGTGGAGCGCGCGGTGCCGCTCGCCCGCGCGCTGCTCGCCGGCGGCCTCCCGGTGATCGAGGTCACCCTGCGCACGCCGTGCGCGACCGCGGCGATCGAGCGCATCGCCGCCGAGGTCCCCGACGCCATCGTCGGGGCGGGCACCGTGCGCACCCCCGAGGACGTGGCCGCCTGCGTGCGCGCCGGGGCGCGCTTCCTCGTCTCCCCCGGCACCACGCCGGACCTGGTCGAGGCGATGCTCGGCAGCGGCCTGCCGTTCCTGCCCGGGGCCGCCACGGTCTCGGAGGTGCTGGCGCTCGCCGAGCGCGGGCTGCACGAGCAGAAGTTCTTCCCGGCCGAGGCCGCCGGCGGCGTGCCGTACCTGAAGGCGCTCGCCGGCCCGATCCCCGACGTGCGGTTCTGCCCGACCGGCGGCATCGGGCCGCACAACGCGGCGCAGTACCTCGCCCTGCCGAACGTGGGGTGCGTCGGAGGCTCGTGGCTCACCCCGGCCGACGCCGTCGCCGCGGGCGACTACGGCCGGATCGAGAAGCTCGCCCGGGAGGCGGCGGCGCTGCGCTGACCCCGGCGCCGCCGCGCGGCGGGGCCGGTGCCGGGACGGGGGCCGGCACCGGTCTCCTGCCGTCCGTGAGAGAACGCGCGCGGCGATCCCGCGCGCGTTCTTTCACGTTTCTTTCATGCCTTTCCTGACGTACCCCGGCCCGGCCGGGGGCGGGATGGCATTCCGCGGGCGGATTTTGCCAGCCTTGGCGAGTCGGCCAGGTTCCCCGACCCGCTGTGGAGGTTCGATGTCGGCCCGCTCGCTCGACCCCGAGATCGCCGCCTTCTACACCGCGCAGAGCGCCTTCTCCGACCCCGGCGTCTTCGCCCCGCGGTACGCCGGCCTGCCCGCCGAGCCGGTACGGCTCGCCGAGGCGGCGCGCGGCCTGATGATCCACCGGCTCGAGGGCCCCGTCTTCGGCTACGAGATCCCGCAGGACCGCCTCCACCGCGACGCCGAGACCCGGTACGTCGACGAGATCCTGCGCATCATCCTCGACCGCGACGACGCGCCGCTGCACCGGCCCCGCGCGATCGCCGACCGGTTCGTCGGCGTGTGCCGCGACTTCGCGCTGCTGCTGTGCTCGTTCCTGCGCCATTTCGGCGTGCCCGCCCGGCTGCGCATCGGGTTCGCCGACTACCTCGGCCCGGCCGGTTTCCACTACGACCACGTGGTCACCGAGTACTGGGACGCCGAGCGCGGCTGGCGGCTGGCGGACGCGCAGCTGCTCGACCCCCGGGTCGCCGCCGCCCACGGGATCGACTTCGACCCTATGGACGTGCCCCGCGACCGGTTCCTCGTCTCCGGCGTCGCCTGGCGGCTCGCCCGCGCGGGCGAGGCCGCCCCGGACACCTTCGGGCTGCCCGACGTGTGGCCCGGCGAGTGGTGGCTCCCCCGCAACGTCCGGCTCGACCTGGCGGCGGTCAACCGGGCCGAGACGCTGCTGTGGGACTGGTGGGGCCCCGACCCCGGCCCGTTCGGCGCGATGACCGACGCGGTCCGGGAGCTGTTCGACGAGGCCGCCCTGCTCACCGGCGACGAGGTGCCGTTCGCCGCGGCCCGCGAGCGGTTCACCGCCCGCGACGACCTGCGCCCGCCGCGCACCGTGGTCACCTGGGGCCTGTACCACGGCCCGGTCGAGGTCACGCTGCGGCCGCTCAGCGGTTGACGAGCGGGCCCGAGCCGGTGGAGCCGCGCACCACCAGCTCGCACTGGAACACCAGCTCGACGTTCTGCGGCGGCTTTCCGTTGATCGCCTCCAGCAGGGAGGCGACCGCGGCCTGCGCCATCGCGTTGATCGGCTTGCGCACCGTGGTGAGCGGCGGGTCGGTGAACGGGATCAGCGGGGAGTCGTCGTAGCCGACGACGGAGACGTCCTGCGGCACCGACAGGCCCCGCTCCCGGGCCGCGCGGATCGCGCCGAGCGCCATCAGGTCGCTCGCGCACACGATGCCGGTGCAGCCGCGGTCGAGCAGCGCCCGGGCGGCGGCCTGGCCGCCCTCGACGGTGAACAGCGAGTCCTGGATGAGGTCGTCGCAGTCGGTGACGCCGAGCAGCTGCCGCATCGCCTCCCGGAAGCCCTCGATCTTCCGGATCACCGGGACGAACCGGCGCTGGCCGACCGCGATGCCGATGCGCTCGTGCCCGAGGTCGACCAGGTGCTGTACGGCGAGCCGGGCCGCGTGCCGGTCGTCCGGGGAGATGAACGGGGCCTTGATCGTCTCGTTGTAGCCGTCGACGAGCACGATCGGCAGGCCCCGGTCGATGAGGCGGTGGTAGCGCTCCATCCGGGCGGTGGTGGAGGCGTGCAGGCCGGAGACGAACACGATGCCGGTGACGCCCCGGTCGAGCAGCAGCTCGGTGTAGTCGTCCTCCTGCATGCCGCCCGGCGACTGGGTGCACAGCACGGGCGTGTAGCCGTGCCGGATGAGCGCCTTCTCCAGGGCCTGGGCGAACGCCGGGAAGATCGGGTTGTCCAGCTCCGGCGTGACCAGGCCGATCAGGCCGTTGCTGCGCTGGCGCAGCCGCGGCGGCCGCTCGTAGCCCATGATGTCGAGGGCGGTGAGCACCGCCTGCCGGGTGGCCGCGGACACGCCCGCCTTCCCGTTGAGGACACGGCTGACCGTGGCCTCACTGACCCCTGCTTGGGCGGCGATGTCGGCTAGGCGGGCGTGACCGGTCACGACCACTACTCTACGCACTACCGGCGGGTCCACCAGGCCGCCGCGTCCGGGGGGATCCGGACGGCGGCGCCGTCGGCGGCCACCGGGGCGCTCGACAGCAGCAGCTCGCCGTACGCGGGCAGCTCGACCGGCTCCGGGCCGAGGTTCACCGTGCACACCAGGGTGGCCTCGCCCTCGCCGGTGCCGCGGGCGAACACCAGCGTCTTCGACGGCGAGTCGAGCCAGGTGAGGGTGCCCTCGCCGAGCTCGGGGCGCTCCCGGCGGATGCGCAGCGCGGCCCGGTAGAGGTTGAGCATCGAGTCCGGGTCCTCCCGCTGGGCCTCGACGCTGAGCGCGGCCCAGGTGGTGGGCATCGGCAGCCAGGTGCGCTTCACGCCGGGCGGGCTGAAGCCGTACGGCGGCTCGCCGGGCGCCCACGGCATCGGCACCCGGCAGCCGTCCCGGCCGGCGTCCGGGCCGCGCAGCCGCTGCGGGTCCTGGCAGACCTCCTCCGGCAGGTCGAGCACCTCGGGCAGGCCGAGCTCCTCGCCCTGGTAGATGTAGGCCGAGCCGGGCAGCGCGAGGGTGAGCAGCGCCGCCGCCCGGGCGCGGCGCAGGCCGAGCGCGCCGTCGCCGTACCGGGTGACGTGCCGCTTGACGTCGTGGTTGGACAGCACCCAGGTGGTGGGCGCGCCCACCATGGCCGAGGTGGCGAGCGAGGCGTCGATCACCTCGCGCAACTGGTCGGCGTCCCAGTCGGCGGTCAGGTAGTGGAAGTTGAACGCCTGGTGCAGCTCGTCCGGCCGCACGTAGTTGGCGAGCCGCTCGGGGGTGGGCGCCCACGCCTCGGCCACGCCGATCCGCTCCCCGGGGTAGGAGTCGAGCAGCCGCCGCCACGAGCGGTGGATCTCGTGCACGCCGTCCTGGTCGAAGTACGGCAGCACGTCGGTGCCGAGCATGCGGGTCTGGCCGTCGCGGCCCACGTCGGGCAGGCCGGGGGCCTTCACCATGCCGTGGGCGACGTCGATGCGGAAGCCGTCCACGCCGCGGTCGAGCCAGAACCGCAGGATCGACTCGAACTCGGCGCGCACCTCCGGGTTCTCCCAGTTGAGGTCGGGCTGGGCGGAGGCGAACAGGTGCAGGTACCACTGCCCGTCGGGGACCCGGGTCCAGGCCGGGCCGCCGAACACCGACTCCCAGTCGTTGGGGGGCAGCTCGCCGTTCGGCCCCCGGCCGTCCCGGAAGATGTACCGCTCGCGCGCCGGGGAGCCGGGGCCGGCGGCGAGCGCCTCCTGGAACCAGGGGTGCCGGTCGGAGGTGTGGTTCGGCACGATGTCGAAGATCACCTTCAGCCCGAGGGCGTGCGCGTCGGCGATCAGCGCCTCGGCGTCGGCGAGCGTGCCGAACGTCGGGTCGACGTCCCGGTAGTCGGCCACGTCGTAGCCGAAGTCGGCCATCGGCGAGGGGTAGAACGGGGTGACCCACAGCGCGTCCACGCCGAGGTCGGCGAGGTAGCCGAGGCGGGAGCGCAGCCCCGGCAGGTCGCCGACGCCGTCGCCGTCGGCGTCCGCGAAGCTGCGGATGTACACCTGGTAGATCACCGCGGTCCGCCACCAGCCGGACCGGACGCGCTCCCGGCGTGCCTCGTCGAGCAGTTCGGTCATGTACTCCCCCGATTTCTCAGAGTGCGGTTTTCGGTCGGCTCGGCGCGGACGGCCGGCCGGTACGGGACGGTGGCGCGGTCCTCCCCGCGGTTCTTCCCGCGGTCCCGCTCGGGGTTCCCGCGGCGGGGGCGGGCCGCGCCGGACGCGACGGTCCCCTCATGACGGCCGTCACGACTTGGTGGCGCCGGCGGTCAGGCCGGTCACGAGGTGACGCTGGACGAGCAGGAAGACCACGGCGGCCGGTACCGCGATCAGCACGGCGGACGCGGTGAGCAGGCCCCACTCGGCCTTGTGCTGGCCGACGAACTGGGCGAGGCCGACGGCCAGAGTGTACTTGTCGTCACCGGTCATGAAGGCCGTCGCGTACGCCACCTCGGCCCACGCCGTGATGAACGCGTAGAACGCGGCGACCGCGAGGCCGGGCTTGGACAGCGGCAGGATCAGCCGCCAGAAGGTGCCGAACGGGGTGAGCCCGTCGAGGCGGCCCGCCTCGTCGATGGAGACCGGCACCGAGTCGAAGTAGCCCTTCATCATCCAGGCGCAGAACGGCACGGCCGAGGTGAGGTAGGCGATCACCAGGCCGGGGAGCTGGTTGATCAGGCCGAGCCCGGCCATGAGGTTGTAGATCGGCACGATCAGGATCGCCACCGGGAACATCTGCGTGACCAGCAGCATCCACATGATCGACCGGTAGCCGGGGAACCGGAACCGGCTCACCGCGTATCCGGTGCTCGCGGCGATCACCACGGCGATCACGGTGGTGAGCGCCGCCACGATCAGCGAGTTGGCCAGCCAGCGCAGGAACGACGTCTCGGTGAGCACCTGGACGTAGTTGTCGAGCGTGGGGTCGGTGAACAGCTCGACCGTGGTCGACTGCCAGGCGTTCCGCGGCTTGATCGAGGTGAGGATGAGCCAGGCCACCGGGAACACCGCGGCGAGGCTGGCGGCGATCAGCGTCAGGTGCAGCGCCACCGAGGCGAGCGGGCTGCGCCGGAACCGCCCGTACGGCGGGCGCGGGCGGGCGCCCGCAGGGCGGGCCGGGGTCGCGGACGCGGCCGGGACGGCGGCCATCACCACACCTCCCCCTGCCGGTGCAGCGCCCGGCGGTAGACGGATGCGAGCACGACGAGCAGCGCGAGGATCACCATGCCCCACGCCGCGGATCCCGCGTAGTCCCGGATGCCCTCGAAGGCGAGCTGGTAGGCGTAGGTCACGAGGATCTCGGTGGACCCGCCGGGGCCGCCCCGGGTGACGAGGAAGATCACCGGGAACTGGTTGAAGGTCCAGATCGTGCCGAGCAGGATCACCGTGCTCGACACCGGGCGCAGCCCGGGCAGCGTGATGTGCCGGAACCGCTGCCACGGCGAGGCCCCGTCCACCTCGGCGGCCTCGTGCAGCTCACGCGGGATCGCCTGGAGGCCGCCGAGCAGGGCGAGCATCATGAACGGCACGCCGAGCCAGACGTTCACCACGATGACCGAGATCTTCGCCCAGAACGGGTCGTCGAGCCAGGCGATCCCGGGCAGCCCGGCCGCGCGCAGCATCGCGTTCACCACGCCGTACTCGCCGTTGAGCAGGTACCGCCAGATGAAAGCGGACACGAACGACGGCACCGCCCAGGGCAGCACGAGCAGCACCCGGTAGAGCGCGCGCAGCCGCATCGGCCGGTTGAGCAGCATCGCCAGCCCGAGCCCGAGGCCGAAGTGGCAGGCGACGCAGACCACCGTCCACACGACGGTCCAGCCGAGGCGGGAGGCGAACTCCGCCGAGGTGAGGATGTCGGCGTAGTTGCGCAGCCCGACGAACTCGTAGGTGGCCGGGATCACGTTCATGCCGATCGTCCGGCCCATGTTCGCCTCGGTCGCGTCGGTGAGCGACAGGTACACGCCGCGCAGCAGCGGGTACCCGACGAGCACCGCGGTGACGATCACGACCGGGGCGCACATCGCCCACGCGTACCAGTGGGTCTGCAGCGAGCGCCGGAGCCGGCCCGGCGGCCGGGAGCCGGCGGTCGCCCGCCCCCGGCCGCGGGTCACGGCCGCGGCCGCGCCGTCGGCCAGCTCGGTGGTCATGGGTCAGAGACTCCAGCCCTTGAGCAGGCCCTGGTAGGCCTGCGCGGTCTCCTGGGTCACCTGCTCGGCCGTGGCCTGGCCGTTGGCGAGCTTCTGGTAGCTCTCGAGCAGCGGCTGGAACAGCTGGCCGCCCTCGGGGATCCACGGCCGGTCGACCGCCTTCTCCATCGGCGCCTTCCACTTGGCGATCATGTCGTTCTCGGCGGCCGCGGGCAGCTCGTAGGCGGAGGCGCGGGCGGGCAGCAGGCCGAGCTTGCCGGCGATCTTCGCCTGGCTCTCCGCGCTCGCCATGAACTGGACGAACAGGTACGACGCCTGGAGGTTCGGCGAGCCGGCGTAGATCGCGTAGGTGTGGCCGCCGGTGGGCGAGCCCGCCTTCACCGAGCCGGCCGGGACCGGGGCGATGCCGTAGTTGTCCGGGTCGTCCTTGAACACCTTGCCGCTGAGGTTGTCGGCGTTCGACCACGGCCCGTTGAAGATCATCGCGACCTTGCCCTCTTTGAAGGCGGTCTGCACGTTGGTGTAGCTGTCCTGGATGGACGGCTTCGCCGCCGCGCCCGAGGTGATCAGGTCCTCGACGATCTTGACGCCCGCGGTGCTCTGCGGCGAGGCGACGGTGATCTTCTTGTTGGCCACGTCGAGCAGGTCGCCGCCCTCGCCGTAGATGAACGGCAGCAGGAAGTAGGAGTCGACGTTGAGCGCGAGGCCTTCGACCCCGGTCTTCTTCTTGACGTCGAGGGCGACCTGCTTGAGCTCGTCGAAGGTCGCCGGCGGCTCGTCGTACCCGGCCTCCTTCAGCAGCTTCTTGTTGTAGAGCAGGCCGAGGGTGTCGGTCACCTGCGGGACCGCGTAGGTCTTGCCGTCGTACTTGCCGGCGGCCGCCGGGGCGGGCAGGAAGTCCTCGGGCTTGTCCACCGCCGGGGTGCCGTCGAGCGGGGCGAGGTAGCCCAGCGAGGCGAACTCGGCGACCCAGCCCACCTCGGTGCGCAGCACGTCGGGTGCGCCCGAGCCCGCCTGGGCGGCGGTCTTGAACTTGTTCTGCGCGTCCGCGAACGGGACGTTGACGTAGTTGACCTTGATCTTCGGGTACTTCGCCTCGAACTCGGCGACAAGCTCCTTGAACGCCGGCGCCTCGGTGGTGGCGTCGGAGGTGTCCCACCAGGTCACGGTGCCGGAGACGGAGGCGGGGTCGACGGGGCTCGACGCCGGCGCGGCCGTGCCGGAACCCTGGTCGCCTCCGCAGGCGGAGATCGCCAGCGCGAGCGCGGCGGCCGCCGCGGCCGTGAGGACTCGCCGCATGATGTCCACTCCTTGCTTCGTGCCGACGGGGCGGAACGCCCCGTTCGTCGGGTAACCGGACCGTAACAGGCCTGCAAGGAGTTTGAAAGTTCTTGCGAAAGATCTCTGCAAACTTGTAACCGCGGCGCGGCGAACCGGACACCAGGGATGAAGCGTGCCATAGGGGGTCGGAGCAGCGTCGGACAGGTGTCACATACGTAGCCGGAACATGGCTGATTTCTCACGTCATGTATGGACACACCGGCCAGTAACGCGATGTACTACCTCATCAATCACGTATCCCGCCGGTGGGTGAGGTAGGTCAGCAGGGGTGGGATGGACGGGCGGACGACACACCGACGCAACCGTGTCACGCCCCGGTCCACTCGCGCCTGCCCCGGCCATGCCGGGCGGGGACGTGTGCGTGCCTCGACGTCAAGATCCAGGAGCCAGCCCGGGCGCACCGGCATCGGCATCGGCGGCCCGCGCGGGCGAGGGAGACAGCCATGAGCGAGGAGACCGGATGAGTACCGTCGTCCTCGACAAAGTCACGAAGATTTACCCCGGTGGCTACTTAGCGGTCGACCGTCTCAGCCTACAGGCAGGCGAGGGCGAGCTCCTCGTCCTGCTCGGCCCCTCCGGGTGTGGCAAGTCCACGCTGCTTCGCATGATCGCCGGTTTGGAGGAGATCACCTCCGGCGATCTCTACCTCAACGGGGAGTACGCCAACCACCTCGCCCCGCGGGACCGGGACGTGGCGATGGTGTTCCAGAACGGCGCCCTCTACCCGCACCGCACGGTGCGGGGCAACCTCGCCTTCCCGCTGGAGATCGCCAAGGCCGATCCCGCGCACGTGAAGGAACGCGTGGTGGAGCTCGCCCGCGGCCTGCACATCGACGAGATGCTCGACCGCAAGCCCGGCACGCTCTCCGGTGGCCAGCGGCAGCGGGTGGCGATGGGCCGCGCGATCGTGCGCCAGCCGTCCCTGTTCCTCATGGACGAGCCGTTGTCGAACCTCGACGCGGGCATGCGCACCGAGCTGCGCATGGAGATCGCCGCGCTCGTCCGCGCGCTCGGCGTCACCACCATCTACGTCACGCACGACCAGGTGGAGGCGCTGTCGCTCGCCGACCGCATCGCCATCCTCAACCGGGGCGTGCTGCAGGACGTGGGCACCCCGACCCAGGTGTACAACGACCCCGCCACCGCGTTCGTCGCGGCGTTCCTCAACTCCCAGCAGCTCAACCTGCTCGAGGCGATGGTGCGGACGCCGCAGAACCAGTACGTCCTGCTCGACTTCGGCACGCACCGGCTCACGATGCCGTGGAACGACCCGCGCGCGTACGCGGTCTCCCAGTTCGTGGGCCGGCCGATCCTCGTCGGCATCCGCCCGGACGCGCTCGTCCCGCTGCCGCCGCACGCCGAGCAGGGCCAGTACTTCGCGGGCCGGGTGCGCACGCTCGAGTACCACGGCCACGAGTGGCTCGCGTACCTGGAGGCGGGGCTGCCGGCGGTTCCCGTGCCCGAGCCGCCCGACCCGCGCGCGCACGCCAACGGCGGCCACGGCGAGGGCTCGCGGGCGAAGGCGCTGCTGCGGCGGCTGCTCCTGGGCCGCCAGGAGGCGCCCGAGCCGCCGCCGGCCACCTCCTCCGGCACGCACCGCCGGGCCGACCTGATCGTACGGCTCGGCTCCCGCCCGGTGTGGCGGGCGGGCGACCATGCCCGGGTCGCGGTCGACATGTCCAAGATCCTGCTGTTCAAGGTGGACGGCACCCGCATCGACCCGCCGCGGCGCTAGCGGCGCGGCCGGGACGACGCGGACGCCCGCGCCCGGTGCGAGAAGGCCCCGATACGGCGGCACCGTCGCGGCCGCGGCGGTGCCGCCTACGCCTGCGCAGGCGTGGTACGGCCGACCGCCGAGCGGGCGAGCAGCGTGACGATCTCGACCAGGCGCACCACCCTGTCGAGCTCGACCCGGTGGAAGGCCGGGCCCTGGGCGCGCGCCACCACCAGGTGCAGCGCCGCCTCGGGGAGCGGCACTGTGATCACGTGCAGGGAGCCGTCGCCGAACGCCGCCGGCCGGGCCGGCGGGTCCGCCGGCAGCGGCTCGGCCGGGGCCGCCCAGCTCGCGTGGACCGTCCGGCCGGTGGCGGTGTCGACCACCGCCGCCCACTCCGCACTCATCAGGTCGGGGAGCGCGTCCACCAGGGTCTGGTACGCCCGCTCGGGGTCGGCGGCGACGTGGCCGAGCAGGTCGAACTCGGGATTGGCGCCCGGCACGTCGCGGGTCGGCCAGGCTCCCTCGACCCGCGCGCCGGGCACCACGCTGACCCGCTCGCGCAGCTCGTCGACCCCGAGCACACCCGACCAGGAGACGGTGAAGTCGTCCACCGCGCGGCCGGCCGCGCGTTCCAGGACCGTCACCTGGAGGATGTCCGCGCCCAGCACCCCGAACGCCCGGGCGACCTGCCCCAGCACCCCCGGCCGGTCGGGCAGGGACACCCGGAACCGCAGCAGCATCCCCAATCACCTCCTCTCGACAGAGCCTGGCGTATGCATATTTCAGGTTTGTGCCTTATCAATGTCCGGAATATGTCAGGACCAAGATCGCGAAGGCACGTTTAGGTGCGATTCTGCCCCAGATTTGACCGGGACATGCGCCGATCGGCCACGCCGGATCCGCCGATCGGGCGGCCCGGGCCGGGCGCAGGCCCTGGTCAGGACTGGTAGGCGCCCGCGTCCGGGTGGCCGGTGGTGGTGATCGCCCGCCCGGTCATGTCGTGGGCGTGGGCGGCCCCGCCGTACCAGGCAACGCCGAGCGGCACGCCGCGCCCGATCGCCGGGGAACCGGGCCGCAGCCGCAGGTCGGTGGTGCCGCGGAACATCGGGTCGGCGAGGACCGAGCGCCGGCCGAGGGTGAAGCGGGTTCGGCGGCCGATGTAGACGCCGCCCGCGTCGTCGACCCCCTGGCCGTCGGCGTAACCGGCCACGCCGCCGACCTTGATGACGTTGTTGCGCAGCCGCAGGATCCGGCCCGAGCACCCGTCGTGGCAGGAGAAGCCGATGGTGTCGCGGCCGGGCAGGTGCACCGAGTTGTGCACCACGACGGTGCCGAGCACCGGGCCGAGCGAGCGGTTGCGCTCGCCCCGGGTCACCAAAAACGCGCCGCGGCGCCGGCGCGAGGTGACCACGTTGTGCGCGAACAGGTTGCCGGTCGCGGTGCGGCCGGGATCGTGCCCGAGCTCGGTGAAGGTCTCGTTGTCCCGGGCGATGTTGTGCACGACGATGTTGCGGTCGCCGTTGTAGATCTCGACCGCGGCGCCGTCGAAGCCGTAGTCGTGGCTCCGCGCGCGGCTGCCGGTGATCACGTTCCCGGAGACGAGGTTGTGGTCGCCGTTGATCAGGATGCCGAACGCGCCGGAGTCGTTCCCCTCCGCCCGGTCGTTCACGCTCATCCGGTTGTTGTCGGCGAGCCGGCTCGCGCGGACCACGTTGTGCGAGGAGCCGGGCGCGATCGCCACGCCCGCGATGTTCCGGTCGGCGTGCACGCCGACCAGCTCGTTGCGGGAGCCGATCAGGGCGAAGCCGGACCACCGGCAGCCGCTGGCGCGCAGCTCGGTGATCCGCACGTGCGAGCCGGTCACCACCACGCAGTCGCTGCGCCTGCCGCCGATCGTCGGGCGGGAGCCGACGCCGTACCCGCCCACGATGACCGGCCGCTCCTCGGTGCCCCGGGCGGAGATGCGCAGCGTGCCCCGCCACCGGTTGCCCCGCCGCAGCAGCAGCCGGTCGCCCGGCCCCAGGTCGGCGCGGCTCGCCCGGGCGAGCGACCGCCAAGCGGTGGCCGGGCTCGTGCCGTCGGCGTCGTCCGACCCGCCCACGGCGTCGACGTAGTAGGTGCGCACCGCGGCGCGCTCGGCCGGCGTCTCCGCGGTACGGTGCTGCGCGCTCGCGGGCGCCGCCCCCTCGGCCCACACCGGCGCCGCCACCACGGCGACCAGGGCGGCGAGGGCGGCCACCGGCCATCGCGTCCCACCCGTCATAGCGATCCCACTCGTCCCACTCGCCTCTGTCGTCGTGCCGGTCGGGGCCACCTTATCGGTCGTTTCCCCAACCATCGGTAAAGCAAATTTCAGTAAGTTTCAGAAAACCATTGCAAAGATTGCGACCGGCGAGTAACTTCCGGGCCACACCCCCGAAACAGCCCGACGCCGGAGCCCGAAGGCGATGCGCATGGCCGTGCTCTCCCGTGTCCTCGCCCGGTTCGCCGCCCTGGTGGTCCCGCTCGCCCCGGTGGTCGCGGCGACGCCCCCGGCCTCCCCCGGCCCCGCCGCGCACGCCGCGGCCCGGGCGTCCGCCGGCGCGGCGCCGCCGCACTACGCTCGCTCGCAGGACGACCGGCGAGCAGGCGAGGAGGCGGCGCCCGCGAGCGTGCACCGGGCCGACGTGGACCTCACCAGGGCACGGGCGCAGTGGATCGACCGCGCCACCGTGGCCTGGCGCGTCGACGTGTCCGGCGGGACACGGCACTACCTCGCCTACTCCCCCAGGGCCGGCATCCGCCATGACGGCGGCGAGCTGCGCGGGGACATCCGGTTGATCCGGCTCCGCCCCGGAACGCCGACCGCGGAGCAGCGGCGCCGCTACCCGCACCTGTTCGGCGGCGCGGAGCCGTACGCCGCGCTGCGGGTGGATCCGCGCGACGCGGGCCGGGTGGCCGAGGCGCTGCGCGGCCAGGTCGTCGCGGTCGCGCGGGACGCGTCCGGCGCGCTGCGGGCCGCCACCGGCGTGCAGCTCCCCGGCGTGCTCGACGACGTGTACGCCGCCGCGGCGAAGGCCCCGCTCGGCTACACCGGGGACCGGCTCGCGGTGTGGGCGCCGACCGCGCGCAAGGTCGAGCTCGCGCTGTACCGCTCGGCGACCGGCGCGGGCCGTACCGTGCACCGGATGCGCCGCGACGACGCCACCGGCGTGTGGTGGATCCGCACGCCGCGCTCGTGGCAGGGCCGCTACTACACGTTCCTCGTCACCGTGTACGCCCCGGCCGCGGGCCGGATCGTGACCAACGAGGTCACCGACCCCTACAGCGTCGCCCTCGCCGCCGACTCGCGCCGCAGCCGCCTGACCGACCTGTCCGACCCCGCCCTAAAGCCTCCGGGCTGGGACTCCCTGCGCAAGCCGGAGCCGCGGCCGGCCACCACGATCTACGAGCTGCACGTGCGCGACTTCTCCGCCTCCGACGCCACCGTGCCCGAGCGCCTGCGCGGCACCTTCGCCGCGTTCACCCACGACGGCGCGGGCATGCGGGAGCTGCGGCGGCTCGCGCAGGACGGCCTCACCCACGTGCACCTGCTGCCCGCGTTCGACTTCGCCACCGTGCCCGAGCGCCGGGCCGACCGCACCGAGCCGGACTGCGACCTCGCCGCCCTGCCGCCGGACTCCGAGCGGCAGCAGGAGTGCGTGGCCCGCACCGCGGCGACCGACTCCTACAACTGGGGCTACGACCCGCTGCACTACACCGTGCCGGAGGGCTCCTACGCCACCGACCCGGACGGCGACGCGCGCATCCGCGAGTTCCGCGCGATGGTCGCCGCGCTCAACCGGGCCGGGCTGCGCGTGGTGATGGACGTGGTCTACAACCACACCCACGCCGCCGGGCAGGACGAGCGGTCCGTGCTCGACCGCATCGTGCCCGGCTACTACCACCGGCTGCTGGAGGACGGCACGGTCGCCACCTCCACCTGCTGCCCGAACACCGCGCCCGAGCACACGATGATGGGCCGGCTCGTGGTCGACTCGGTGGTCACCTGGGCCCGGCGGTACAAGGTGGACGGGTTCCGGTTCGACCTGATGGGCCACCACCCCAAGGCGAACATCCTCGCCGTGCGCAAGGCCCTCGACGCGCTGACGCCCGCCAAGGACGGCGTCGACGGCAGGTCGATCATCCTGTACGGCGAGGGCTGGGACTTCGGCGAGGTCGCCGGCGGCGCCCGGTTCGAGCAGGCCACCCAGGCGAACATGGCCGGGACCGGGGTCGGCACGTTCAACGACCGGCTGCGCGACGCGGTGCGCGGCGGCGGGCCGTTCGACGAGGACCCGCGGATCCAGGGCTTCGGCTCGGGCCTGGCGGGCGACCCCAACGGCGCCCCGGGGAACGGCACGCCCGAGCAGCGGCGCGCCCGGCTGCTCCACCTGCAGGACCAGATCAAGGTCGGCCTCGCCGGCAACCTGAGGGACTACGCGTTCACCGCCTCGGACGGGCGGCGCGTCACCGGCGCGCAGATCGACTACAACGGCTCCCCCACCGGCTACACCGCCGCGCCCGGCGAGGCCGTCACCTACGTGGAGGCGCACGACAACGAGACGCTGTACGACGCGCTCGCCTACAAGCTGCCGCAGGCCACCGGGATGGACGCGCGGGTGCGCATGCAGACGCTGTCGCTCGCCACGGTGCTGCTCGGCCAGGGCACCGCGTTCGTGCACGCGGGCGGCGAGCGGCTGCGGTCGAAGTCGCTCGACCGCAACAGCTACGACTCCGGCGACTGGTTCAACCGGCTGCTGTGGGACTGCCGGGCGGGCAACGGCTTCGGCGGCGGCCTGCCGCCGCGGGCCGGCAACGAGGCGAAGTGGCCGTACGCCCGGCCGCTGCTCGCCGACCCGGCGCTGCGGCCCGGCTGCGACGCGATCGAGGCGGCCCGGGACCGGTTCGGCGAGCTGCTGCGCATCCGCGTCTCCTCGCCCGCGTTCGCGCTCGGCTCGGCCGCCGAGGTGCGGCGGCGGGTGTCGTTCCCGCTCAGCGGCACCGCCGGCGAGATCCCCGGCGTGATCACCATGCGCATCGACACGACCGGCCTCGATGTGCGGTGGCGGTCGGTCACCGTGGTGTTCAACGCCACGCCGGACGAGCGGCGGCAGCGCCTGCCCGAGCTCGACGGCGCCGCCGTCGCCCTCCACCCGGTGCAGGCGGCCTCCGGCGACCCCGTGGTGCGGCGCGCCGCCTTCGACCCGGCGGGCGGCGTGCTCACCGTGCCCGGCCGCACCGTCGCGGTCTTCGTCGAGGCCGGCTGAGCCCTCGCAGGCCTCCGCGCCGATGTGGCGCGCCCGCCGGCGGCCGTCCGTACCCGCGCGGCCCGGCCCCCGGACCACCCCTCGGAGGCACCCGTGCGAATGGCCGCCTCGCGTCCTCCTCACGGCGCCGGTCGCCGCCGCGCTCGTCCCGCTCACCGCCGCGCCCGCCGCGGCCGCGGCGCCCGGGGGGAGAGCGGGGCGCGATCGGGAACCGGTTCATGTGGCCGTGGGACTCGGTCGCCGCCGAGTGCACGACCGTGCTCGGGCCCGCCGGATACGGCGGCGTGCGGCTGTCCCCGCCGCAGGACTCGGTCAAGCCGTCCGGCGGCCGCCCGTGGTGGGAGATCGACCAGCCCGCCGGCTAGGCGCTCACCGGCCGCATGGGCGACCGGGCCGCGTCCGGGCACCGTGTCGTACGGCGGAGCCGCCTTTACAAAGTACAACCATTTCGGGATCCGCTCCCCGGCCGACGTCCACCGTCACCCGAGCGCCGCGGCGACGCCGACGACCTCGTCCACGACGGCGGCTACACCGGCGGCGCCCGGAACGTGCAGGGCTGCGGGCCGGTGGCCTCGCCGGCCTCGACACCGCGGCACCCACGTGCGCGATCGCCTCGCCGCCCACCCCAACGACCTGATCGGCCCGGTGTGGACGGCTCCCGCATCGACGCGGCCGAGCACGTCGCCCCGGCGGCGGCCGCCGCGTGACCACGCCCGCGTCCGACGCGGGTGCCCCTCTGGGTGTCCCCGGGGCCCGGACCGGCGCGCAACGGAGATTTCACAACGGCGACGCGGAGCGTTCAGCCCGCGCATCCCGTTTCGCTTCCGGGCGGCCGTTAGCGTGCCTTGCACACTGCGAGCCGAGCCTCCCTAGGAGTCCACTTTGCGAGTCCTGGCCGTCATCCCCGCCCGCGGAGGGTCGAAGGGCGTACCGCTGAAGAACCTCGCCACGGTCGGCGGCACGCCCCTGGTCGCGCGGGCCGTCGGCGCCTGCCTGCGCGCCGAGCTGATCGACGAGGTGGTGGTGAGCACCGATCACGCCGGCATCGCCGAGGCCGCCGAGGCGGCCGGTGCGCGGGTGGTACGGCGGCCCGCCGAGCTCGCCGGCGACACCGCCACGAGCGAGTCGGCGGTCGCGCACGCGCCGGCCGAGGGCGCCGGGCCGGGCGGGCCGGGGCGCGGCGAGCCCGCGGGGGTGCTGCTGGTGCAGTGCACCAGCCCGGTCATCTCCCCCGCCGGCCTCGACGCGGCGATCGCCCGGGTGCTCGCGGGCGACGCCGACGTGGTGTTCTCCGGGCTGGAGACCCACGAGTTCGTGTGGAGCCGCGCGGGCGAGGTGGTCACCGGCGTCAACCACGACCCGGTGCACCGCCCGCGGCGGCAGGACCGCGCGCCGCAGTACCGGGAGACCGGCGCCTTCTACGTGATGCGCGCCGCCGGCTTCCGTGCGCACGGGCACCGCTTCTTCGGCCGGGTGACCGTGCAGCCGGTCCCGGCGCGGCACGCGTTCGAGATCGACGCGCCGGAGGACCTCGAGGTGGCGCGCGCGCTCGCGCCGTTCGTGGACGAGCCGCAGCCGATCGACGTCGACGCGGTGGTCACCGACTTCGACGGCGTGCACACCGACGACCGCGCGTACGTCGACCAGGACGGCCGCGAAATGGTCGCGGTGAGCCGCGCCGACGGCATGGGGGTGGCCCTGCTCAAGCGCGCCGGGGTGCGGCTGCTCGTGCTGTCCGCCGAGCAGAACCCGGTGGTGGCGGCCCGGGCGCGCAAGCTCGGCGTGCCGGTGCTGCAGGGCCTCGCCGCCAAGCACACCGCGCTGCGCGACTGGATGACGATCGAGGGCCTCGACCCGGCGCGGGTCGCCTACGTCGGCAACGACCTGGGCGACCTCGACTGCATGGCGATGGTGGGCTGGCCGGTCGCGGTGCCCGACGCCCACCCGCGGGTGCGCGCCGCGGCCCGCGTCGTGCTCACCCGCCCGGGCGGCGCCGGGGCGGTGCGCGAGCTGTGCGATCGGGTGCTCGCCGCGCGCGGCGCCGCGGCCACCGCCGAGGAGGTGGAACGGTCCGCCGGCCGCCCCGCCAGGGCGCGGGCCGTGCCGCGCCGGCCGGACCGGCCCGCCGGCGGCGCGGTGCGCATCGGCGGCGCGCTCGTCGGCCCCGGCCACCCGG
>QGUZ01000403.1 GCA_003242605.1 Actinomycetota bacterium | reverse complement strand
GGTCGTTGCCCATGGAGCTCCAGAACCCCTCACCGTTGATCTTCTCGTTGGGGATCGACCCCTCGACCACGAGCACGAACGGGTCGAGCTCGCCCGCGGCGGCCTTGTGGAACGCGGCCATGAAGTCCCCGCCGGTCTCCTTGGCGAGCACCTTGTTGTGCAGGTGCACCTTGGGCAGCCCCGGCACCAGGCCGAGCAGCACGTCCTCGAGGCTCGGCAGCCCTGCGGCCGTCACGGAGACGGTGTCGCCGTCGCAGCTCATCCCCTCGGAGGTCCAGAGGATGTGGACCTCCTTGACGGGGCTCTCGGTCACGGTTTCAGTCATCACGCGCCCCTTGTCTCGGCATCGGCGCAAGGTCGCGCCTCTTGGCGCAACGCCCTATCTATGACCTGATGTGACGCTGCGTAAGCGCGAGATGCTGATAGTGACCGCACCCTTGGTGACTGATCTGGTGCCTGGTTGCCTGCTTTGCCGATCCATCCACGTTCAGCGGTGATGTCCGCAGGACCTATCGGTCTTCCGATCACCTACGCCGGAGCCGTGACTAACCGCATCAACGGCGTTTATCGGACAAAACGTGAGATAGGCGAAGCCTTGCCGTCTCGTTTGCCCAACCATCCCCGTGCCGGGACATTCCTTAAACGATCATCAGGGAATGGGGGCTCTTCGGAACGGCCGGTACGGCACGGCCGCCGCCCGCCCAGGCGCGGCGCCGCGGAGGCCGCCGGCCGTCGTGCACAGCCGTTAGTCGTGATCGGTTTCGAAGGAGCCCAGGATGCCCGCCCATCCCGGCTTGGCCCGTGCCCTCGCCCTCGCGGCGAGCGCAGCGGTCGCCTTGACCACGTCCGTCGCCACCCGGTCGGCGTCGGCCGCGCCACCGGATCCCGTCCCCGTCAACAGTGGCCGCCCCGCGCCGGCCGGCCCGCCGTCGGCCGCGCCGTGGCCCGGACGGCCGGCCGCCCCGTGGACCAGGCCGCCCGGCAGGCCGTGGGTCACGCCCTCGGCCACTCCGTCGGCCACCCCGTCGGCCGCGTCGGCGAGCCGTACCCCGAGCCCGGCTCCGACGCCGTCCGTCACCCCGTCCAGCCCGGCCCCGCCGGCCGCCCTGCAGCTCACGCCCGAGCAGCGCGAGCTCGTCCGCAAGGTCGACGTCGGCCGGGTGAACGAGCACCTCAGGGCGCTCCACCGCATCGCCACGGCCCACGGCGGCAACCGCGCCGCCGGCACGCCCGGCTACGACGCCTCCCGTGACTACGTCGCCAACCGGCTTCGCCGGGCCGGGTACCGGGTCACCCTCCAGCCGTTCACCTTCACCTACTTCGAGGAGCGGTCCGCCCCCGTCCTGGAACAGATCAGCCCGGAAAACACCCGCTACACCCCGGTGACCCAGGACGGCTCCGACGCCGGCGACTTCGCGACGATGATGTACTCGGGCTCGGGGGACGTCACCGCCCCGGTGCACCCGGTCGACGTCACCGTGCCGCCCGCCCCGGACACCCCGTCCACCTCCGGCTGCGAGGCCGCCGACTTCACCGGCTTCCCGCGCGGCGCGATCGCCCTCATCCAGCGCGGCACCTGTGAGTTCGCGGTCAAGGCGGCGAACGCGCAGGCCGCCGGGGCCGCCGCGGTCATCATCTTCAACGACGGCGGGCCGGACCGGACCGGGGTGCTGCGCGGCAATCTCAAGTCCCCGGGCATCACCATCCCGGTCGTCGGCACCAGCTACGAGGTCGGCAAGGATCTCGCCACCGCCGAGCGGCCGGTCGTGCACGTGGCGACGAAGACGCTCGCCGAGACCCGCACCACCCACAACGTGATCGCCGAGTCCCGCCACGGCGACCCGGACAAGGTCGTCATGGTCGGCGCCCACCTCGACTCGGTTCCCGAGGGCCCGGGGATGAACGACAACGCCTCCGGCGCCGCCGCCGTGCTCGCGGTCGCCGAGGCACTCAGCGGCGTCAAGACCGCCAACCGGCTGCGCTTCGCCTGGTGGGGCGCGGAGGAACCGGGTCTGATCGGCTCGACCTACTACGTGCGCTCCCTGACGCCCGAGGAGCGCCGGCGCATCCGGCTCTACCTCAACTTCGACATGCTCGCCTCACCGAACGGGGCCATCAAGATCTACGACGGCCGCCGGTCGGACGGCGGCCCGCCGCCTCCGGGCTCCGCCCAGATCGAGCGGCTCTTCCAGGCGCACTTCGCCGCCAAGGCCCAGCCGTACGGCAGGACCGACCTCAGCGACCACTCGGATCACGCGCCCTTCCGCGTGGCGGGCATCCCGGTCGGCGGCATCTTCACCGGCGCGAGCGACAAGAAGACCGCCGAGGAGGTGAAGCTGTTCGGCGGCACCGCCGGCCGGCCGTACGACTCGTGCTACCACCGCGCCTGCGACGACCTCAGCAACATCGACCAGCGCACCCTGCGGATCACCACCGAGGCCGTCGCCACGACCGTCGTCGTCTACGCCTTCGCCGCCGATCCGCCGGGCTTTGATTGACGGTTCGGCCGCCATGGCCGTTCGCGGGGACGCCTCCAGCGGTTCGCGCCCTCCGGCTTGCGCCGGAGGGCGCCTCCCGCTGAGTAGGAAGAACTACCTACTAAGCGACATAGTAATGCTACTAAGCTTCATAGTAAAGAGGTTCGCGGAATCCGGGACATGGTGACTGCGACGCCCTCAGGAGAGGCAGGCGGTGATCGTCACGACCGCCGTGGCCGATCGTGGTGGCGGGGCTCGTGCCCGGGTGTGTGGGGCGATCGAACCGACGTCGCGCCCTCGTCACCTTGACGCGTCCGCCGGGCGTGCCGTACCGCCACCACGCCCAACCGGGCCAGGAACAGGACGGAACCGGCGAGCGCCACCGCGGCGGGCACCTCGGCGGGGCCGTGCGTTCCGAGGATCACCAGCACGGCGTGCAGACAGGCGTGCAGCAGCGCGATCAGGCCCATGCCGCCGGAGAGCTGCGCGGTGGCGGCGAGGCCGATGCTGATCAGCGAGATCACCCAGGACGTGGTGAGCGCGCTCCACAGCGCCAGGGCCAGCCGGGGCGAGGGACGCAACCGGTGCAGCAGCACGGTCATCAGGCGCGGCCCGAGCACGCCGAGCGCGACGAGGTATCCGGCGAGGCCGGCGAGCAGCGCCGTCACCGCCGCTCCCGCCGGTCGTCCTCGGCGAGCAGTTCGCGGAGCATCGCGGCCTCGTCGTCGGTGATCTCCTCGACGAACTTCAGGAACGTGGCACGCGGGCTGTCACTCGCGGCGAGCGCCTCCCGCATCACCCGGGCCGCGTACTCGCTCGACCGCATCCGCGGCCGGTAGAACCAGACGCGGCCGACCCGGTCCCGGTCGACCCACTCCTTGCGGTGCAGGTTGTCCAGGACCGTGGCGAGCGTGGTGTAGGCGAGGCCGCGGTCGCGAAGGGCGTCGGCCACCTGCCGGACGCTCATCGGCTCGGCGGACTTCCACAGCACCTCCATCACCGCCGTCTCCAGCGGCCCGAGGCTGCGCATCCGGCTCCTCCCTCGACGGTGTCGCTCAACGTCGGCCCGGCGTCACGGGCGATCGGTCCACGGGTATCCGGCATTCCCGCGCGGACCGCAGCCGGGCTCGCAGCGCCCAGGCGAGCAGCGCCAGCGATCCGGCCGCCAGCACGGGCTGCAGCGGCGCGAACCAGGTGATCGCACCGTTCGTGCCCAGGGCGAGCACGACGAGCTTGTTGCACGTCGGGCAGCCCACGGCGAAGAACGACAGCACGGCGCCGGCGATGCTCCGGCGTCCGTGGGCCTGCGACCGCTCCGGCTCGCCACGGCCGCCGGGCGCGACGTACGTCGCGATCAGCAGGCCGGAGAGGACCGCGCTGACCAGCCACACCGGATAGCTCCACCACGGGGCCTCGATCATCCGCATGAACAGCGGGTTCGGGATCAGCGCGGTGACGAGGCCGATCACGACGGCGATCCCCGCCGACGCGGCCACGGCCGTGACCCACTGCCGACGCGTCCAGGTGCGCACGGTGACCTCCGCTCCGCGACCGTCAACAGGACCGTGGCCATCCTACTA
>QGUZ01000402.1 GCA_003242605.1 Actinomycetota bacterium | reverse complement strand
CGAGGAGGCCTTCCGATTGCCGACCATGATGTCCAGGTGGCAGTGGCTGTCGAACACCTCGGCCGGCAGCGGCTCCGGTTTCGCTGGGAGCTCGTGCGACATGCCACCCAACCTACCGGGCCCGCGGACGCCCGCCGTCTCACGCGCGCCCGGTCCCGGCCCTCCGCAGGAGAACTCCGGGCCCGCGTGGCCGCGCGGTACGAGTGAAGGAAGGCCCTCGGCCCAGGCCGGGCGCCGGGGAACCGCCGGCCCGCATCACCGTGCGGTACGGCCAAGGGGTGTCCTGGCCGGCCACCGGGGAACTCCGGCCCCGGATCGCTGTGCCGTACGAGCACAGGGTTACCCCGGCCGGCGCCGGGGACCGCCGGGCGCCGAGGGGAGACCGCGGAGGCCCCACGATACGATGCGGCCATGTTCGATCGGCGGGAGGCCGGCCGGAGCGCGCTGCTCGTCGCGCTCGTCAGGTTCGTGCTGCTCGCGGCCACGCTCGCCGGGCTCGCCGTGAGCCATGCCGCGGTGCAGCCGTGCGGCGCCTCCCTGCCGATGGTGAGCGTCTCGTCTTCTCTCCCCATGGCGGCCGTCCCGGCGGCCGGCCATGACGCCGGGGGACACGCCGGTCACCTCCCGGCGGCGCCGGCCGGGACGGCCGATCAGGATCCGGGGCATACGGTCCCGTTCGTGCTCTGTCTCGCGGTGATCGCCGTGCTCGGGGTCGCCGTGGCGCTCGGCCTGATCCGCGCCGACTGCCTGCTCGCCGGCATCGCCGATGGGCGGGCACGGCCCGCCGGGCCGCCCGCCGTCCCCGGGGCGTCACCGTTCGCCCTCTCCCTACGGCGCGTCACGGTGCTGCGCGTATAGCGGCTCCGGCCGGGGCGGGGCGGTCGCCCGGACCGCACCGCCGTCCGGTCCGCGGAACCGCACGTCCACCGACCGACCGTGAGTGAGCCGATATGTCAGCGATCGATCGTCGGCTCTTCCTGCGCGCAGGCCTGGCCGCCGCGGGAGGAGCGTTCCTTGCCGCATGCTCCCGGCAGACCTTCGTCACGCCCGGCGGCCCCGAGGTGCGCGCCGCCGAGGCGGCCCGCCGCCCCGGCCCGGTCCGCGAGTTCCAGATCATCGCCCAGGAGGGCGAGGCGGACCTCGGCGGGGTCACCGTGCGCACCTGGATGTACGGCGACCGCCTGCCCGGGCGGCCGATCAGGGTCCGGACGGGCGAGGTCGTCCGGGCCCGCCTGGTCAACCGGCTGCCCGAGGAGACGACCGTCCACTGGCACGGCCTCGGGGTGCGCAACGACGCCGACGGCGTTCCCGGGGTCACCCAGCCGCCCGTGGCGCCGGGAGCGGAGCACACCTACGAGTTCACCGCGCCTCACCCCGGCACCTACTGGTTCCACCCGCACCACGGCACCCAGCTCGACCGGGGCCTGTACGCCCCGCTCATCGTGGAGGATCCGGCCGAACCGCTGAGCTACGACGACGAGTGGGTCGTCGTGCTCGACGACTGGCTGGACGGCGTGACCGGCACGCCGGACGAGGTGCTCGCCGAGCTCACCGCGATGGCGAAGATGGGCTCGGCCGGCCACGGCGGTCACGGATCCGGCGGACCCGGCCATGGCTCCGGCCATGATGGCCACGCACCCACGCCGTCCGCCTCCGGCAAGTGGCCGCACATGATGATGAACGCGGAGAGCGACCTGCTCGGCGGGGAGGCCGGGGACGTCTACCACCCGCACTACCTGGTCAATGGCCGGGTCGCGGCCGCGCCGGAGACCTATCAGGCCAAGCCGGGCACCCGGGTGCGCATCAGGCTGATCAACGCGAGCGGGGACACCGCCTTCCGGGTCGCGCTCGGCGGCCACCGGATGACCGTGACCCACACCGACGGCTTCCCCGTGGAGCCGGTGGAGACCGACGCCCTGCTGATCGGCATGGGCGAGCGGTACGACGTGCTCGTCACCCTCGCCGACGGGGTGTTCCCGCTGGTCGCCGCGGCCGAGGGCAAGCGGGCCGCCGCCCGCGCCCTGGTGCGCACCTCGGCGAAGGCCCGGGCGCCGAAGGCCGATGCCCGGCCGGCCGAGCTCGAGGGGCGCATCCTCTCCTACGACCGGCTCGTGCCCGCCGACGCGGTACGGCTGGCCGCCAAGGCACCGGACCGCACCATCACCTTCGCGCTCACCGGGAGCATGGCGAAGTACGACTGGGCGATCAACGGCCGGCCGTACGACCCCGAGGTGATCGAACCGGTCCGGTCCGGCGAGCGGGTGCGGATCAGGTTCGTCAACGGGACCCTGATGTGGCACCCCATGCACGTGCACGGGCACACCTTCGCCCTCGGCGAACGGGGCGTACGCAAGGACACGGTGATCGTCTTGCCGGACGCCACGGTGACCGTCGACTTCGATGCCGACAATCCGGGCATCTGGGCGGTGCACTGCCACAACATCTACCACGCGGCGGCCGGCATGATGACCCTCCTCGGCTACCAGGTGTGAGGGGAGGACGGCGAATGATCACGAGACTCCGCCTCATCGCCGCCGCGCTCCTGCTCGCGGGCGGGCTGACCGCCTGCGGTGCCACCGGGGAGCCGGGCGAACCCGCGCCCAGCGGGCAGGACACCGGCGTCGGGCACGTGCACGGGCTGGGCGCCGACCCGGCGACCGGCAAGGTGTACGTCGCCGGGCACTACGGCCTGTTCACCGTCGAGCGGGGGAGGCTGGTCCGCGTGGGCGACCAGGACGCCGACTTCATGGGCTTCACCGTCGCCGGTCCGCGGACGTTCTACGCGAGCGGCCACCCGAGCGCCGAGGACATAGCGAACGGGGCGCAGCCCCACCTCGGTCTGATCCGCTCCACCGACGCCGGGCGCACCTGGACCCAGATCGCCCTGGCCGGCAAGGCGGACTTCCACGCGCTCGAGGTCGCGGGCGAGGAGCGGATCTACGGCTACGACAGCCAGACCGGGCAGGTGTGGCGGGGCGACGGCGGAAGGCTCACCCCGGCGGCCCGGCTCGACCTGCTCGACCTGGCGGCCGGGCCCGCGGATCCCGGCACCGTCTACGCGACCACCCCCGAAGGGGTCATGATCAGCACGGATGCCGGGATGACCTTCCGCCCGCTGCGGGGCGCGCCGCTGCTGATGTTCCTCGAGGTGACCGACGACGGCCACCTGATCGGCGTGGACACCGACGCGCGGATCCGGGTGAGCACCGACCGCGGCGCCACCTGGGCGGCCAAGGGCGCCCTGCCCATGCCGCCGGTCGCCTTCACCGCCGTCTCCCCGCAGCGGCTGCTCGCCGCCGCGATGGACGGCTCGGTGTACGAGTCCACGGACGGTGGGGCGAGCGTCACGAGGATCGCCGCGCCCACCGCGTGAGCCCGCGCGGGCGCCGTACGGCTTCCGGCCCGGGGACGGCCACCGGCCCGGGCCGCGGGCCGGAAGCCCCGGTCAGGCCTTGGACTCCTCCAGGCGCGGGAACAGCACCTCACCCTTGACGATCCGGGCGCCGGCGGGCAGCCGGCCCCACTGCGCCACCTCGCCGATGCGCTGATCGGCGAGCGGGCCGAGGTGCGGCTCGGCGCCGAGCGAGGCCCACAGCTTGGCACAGGCCACCGGCATGACCGGGTTGAGCAGCACCGCGATGCCGCGCAGCGCTTCGGCCGCCGTGTAGAGGATCGTGGCGAGCCGCGCCCGGGCCTCCGGCGAGTCGTCCTTGGCGACCTTCCACGGCTGCTGCTCGGTGAGGTAGCCGTTCACCTGCTTGATGAAGTCGAAGATGGCCCCGATGCCGCCGGAGAAGTCGAGGTTGTCGCCGATCATACGGTCGGCCTGCTCGGCGGCGGTGGCGAGCCCGTCCGCGATCGCCTGCTCGGCCGGGCCGGCGTCCGTCGCCTCCGGGAGCGTCCCCCCGAAGTACTTGCCCACCATCGCGGCCACCCGGGAGGCGAGGTTGCCGAAGTCGTTGGCGAGCTCGGAGGTGTACCGCGCGGCGAAGTCCTCCCAGGAGAACGAGCCGTCCTGCCCGAACGGGATCGCCCGCAGGAAGTAGTACCGGTACGCGTCGACGCCGA
>QGUZ01000401.1 GCA_003242605.1 Actinomycetota bacterium | reverse complement strand
TGCGGGGGCGCTGCGCCCTGCGGTGGCGGACCCGGCGGTGGCGGTCGCGGTGGGGGTGTCGCGCGGTGCGGCGCTGGCGGCGGCGGGGCCGGTGGCCCGGCCCGCCGGGCCGCGCTCCGGAGCGGCGGGTTCGGGGGAGCCCCCGGGACGGGCGGATGCGGCGGCATTCCGCAGGCCGCTCCAGAGGTCGTTCGCGAGCTCGGCCACGCGCCGCCGCAGCCGGGCGAGCCTGCGGCGGACCGTCGAGGAGGAGAGGATCGTGCCCGCGGCGATCGCCGTCATGAACGACAGCATCAGCACCGAGAGCACGAGCAAGGCCGCGAGGATCAGCACCAGGGTCACCCCCAGGGACGCGACGGCGCCGACCAGGTCGAGCATGGCCCCTCCCCCCTGTTCGTCTCCGTTCCCCTATGACCGCTTTGCCGGATGGTTAACCCGATGCGGGAGAGCGAACGAAATCTCCTGCTACCACCCAATCAAATGACCCGGACGGGGAGAAGGGCCGGGGGTCAGGTAACCGGGATGATCTTCGCCTCTACCGGGCGCCCGGCCGCGACGTCCAGCACCCCGATGGTGCCGTGCGGCTGCCTGCGGCGGTCGGTGGGCGAGCCGGGGTTGAAGATGCGCACGCCGTCGCCGGTCTCGTCGAGCGGGATGTGCGAGTGCCCGAACACCACGAGGTCGGCCTCCGGGAACCGGCGGCGCATCCGGGCGGTGCGCCCCGCGGCGGGGCCGGCGTCGTGGATCATGGCGATCCGCACGCCCTCGACCTCGAACTCGTCGGTGACCGGCGCGCCCCACGCGGCCACGTCCGGGCCGTCGTTGTTGCCGAGCACCGCCCGCACCGGCGCGTAACCGGCGAGCTCGTCGAGCACGGCGGCCGTGCACACGTCGCCCGCGTGCAGGATGAGGTCGGCCCCGCGCAGCCACTCCGCCACCCGGGGCGGGCACGCCTTCCACCGGCGCGGGGCGTGGGTGTCGGACAACACGACGATGCGCACGGCACCCTCCTTACCGGGATACGCCGACGCTACCCCGGACGGCGCGGCCGTCCCGCGGTCACCCCAGCGTCTCGACGACCTTCGCGAGGCGGGACAGGAACTCGAGCACGTGCCCGCGGGCCTCGGGCGGCACGTCGTGCCAGATCTCGGCGAGCCGGGTGTGCACCTCCGCCGCCTTGCCGCCGACGAGGCGCGCGCCCTCCTCGGTGAGCGCCACCCGGGTGCTGCGGCCGTCGCCCGGATGCCGGTCCCGGCGCACCAGGCCGCGGCGGTGCAGGGTGTCGAGGGTGCGCGTCACGCTCGGCTGGGCGAGCCCCGCCTCCTCGGCGATCGCGGACACACCGCGGCTGCCCGCGGTGGCGACCGCGGTGAGCACGACGAGCTGGGAGAGCGAGATGCCCTGCCCGCCGATGCCGCGGCCGGCGGACCCGGCGCGGCGCGCGGCGCGGATGATGTCGAGCACCGCCGCGAAAAATAAGCCGATGTCCGGTGATCTGTCCGCTATGTACCCGTCGGAATCCGCGGTCAGGGCGGCCGAATCCGGGATCGGCGGTGCGTCCTCTTGCGCCGCGGGGGAATTCCCGGGAAGAGTGGGACCGATCGTGGCGCCCGCCCCGTCCGGCGTGGAATTCGGGTCCGCGACCGGCATGCCCATTCCCCTCCCGAACTCCACAGCGTACTATGAAGAGTGAAATATAGCATGCTATGCATTTTTCCCCGCATGCGCGACGTAGGACGTGATACGGATGATCTCCAAGCCGCGGCCGATCAGCGGTGACACGGACAGCGGCCATGCGAACGGCGTCGTCGTGGTGGGCGTCGACGGCACGTCCTCCGGCCTGGCGGCGCTGACCGAGGCCGCCGGCGACGCGGTCGACACCCAGGCCCGCCTGCTGTGCGTGCACGTACGGGCCGAGCCGATGCTCGCCGAGATGATGGTGCTCATGGCCCCCTACGCCACATCCGTGGTGAGCGAGTGGCGCGACGCGCTGGAACTCGAGGCCTGGCTGCACTGCGTCCAGGTGGCCGAGCCGCGGGGCCTCGACTGGGAGTTCCACGTGGCCAACGGCCGCCCGGCGGACGTGCTCGCCGAGATCGCCATGGCGAGCCGCGCGTCGGCCGTGTACGTCGGCACCCGCCGGCGCGGCGGCTGGGCGCGCCGCCTGCACCGGTGCCCCGCGCTGGAGCTCGCCCGCTCCGCCTGCTGCCCGGTCCGCCTCGTCGCCCACACCGCGAACCCCGCGCCCGGGACCTGAGGCCGGGCACTGAGGCCGGGCACTGACCCCGGGAACTGAGCCCGGGAACTGACAGAGCCCGCGTCCCGCGGGTAGGGCGTCGGCCATGCCGATGCATGTGGGGACCTCGGGGTGGCAGTACGCCGACTGGCGGGGCGTGCTCTACCCGCCCGGCCTGCCGCAACGACGGTGGCTGGAACACTACGCCGCGGCGTTCGCCACCGTGGAGAACAACAACGCCTTCTACCGCCTACCCAGCCGCGACACCTTCCGCGCCTGGCGGGAGCGCACCCCGCCGGACTTCGTCATGGCGGTGAAGGCGAGCCGCTTTCTCACGCACGTCAAACGGCTGAAGGACCCCGAAGGGCCGGTACGGCTGCTCCTCGACGTCGCCGAGGGCCTGGGGGACCGGCTCGGCCCGATCCTGCTGCAGCTCCCGCCCACCCTGCGCGCCGACCCGGACCGGCTGGATGAGTGCCTCGCCTGCTTCCGCGGCCGGGCCCGGGTGGCGGTGGAGCCCCGCCACGACTCCTGGTGGACCGACGAGATCCGCGACATCCTGGCCGCGCACGGGGCCGCGCTGTGCTGGGCGGACCGGCTCGGCCGCCCGCTCACCCCGCTGTGGCGCACCGCGGACTGGACCTACCTGCGCTGCCACGAGGGGCGGGCGCGGCCGTGGCCCTCGTACGGCGACGCCGCGCTGCGCTCGTGGGTGGACCGGCTCGGCGGTCCCGGCCCCGGCGGGACCGGCGCGCGGCCGCTCGACCAGGACTGCTACGTGTACTTCAACAACGACCCCGGCGGCGCCGCCGTACGGGACGCGGCCCGCTTCGCCGCCCTCGCCCGCGCCGCCGGGTGGGAGGTGACGAGAACTCCCGGAATTTCCCTGACAGCCCGGCGGTAGATCTCCTAGGCTCCTCGTTCGACCGTGCTTTTGTGCAGTTTGTGAAAGACGAGGAGAAAAAGCCGCATGCGCACGAGGCCGCCGTTCCGCGCCGATCACGTGGGAAGCCTGCTCCGGCCGCCCGCCCTGCTGAAGGCGCGGGAGGATTTCGCCGCGGGCCGTATCGACGCCCAGGAGCTGCGCCGGGTCGAGGACGAGGCGATCCGGGACGTGGTGCGGATGCAGGAGGAGGTCGGGCTGAAGTCGGCCACCGACGGCGAGTTCCGCCGCAACTCCTGGCACATGGACTTCATCTACCGCATCGGTGGCATCGAGAAGGCGCCCGGCAACCTCAAGGTGCAATTCCGCAACGAGCAGGGCGTGATCGAGTTCACCCCGGCGGCGCTGCGCGTCGGCGAGCGGCTCCACCTCAAGGAGACGATCTTCGGGGACGACTTCAAATTCCTCGCCGAGCAGGTGACCACCGCGACCCCGAAGCTCACCATCCCCTCGCCGAACATGGTCCACTACCGCGGCGGGCCCGCCGCCATCGACCGGTCGGTCTACCCGGACCTGGAGGAGTTCTGGTCCGACCTCGCCGCGGTCTACGCCGAGCAGGTGCGGCGGCTCGGCGAACTCGGCTGCACCTACCTGCAGTTCGACGACACCAGCCTCGCCTACCTCAACGACCCGGCGCAGCGGGCCCAGATCGCCGAGCGCGGCGAGGACGCCGAGCACCTCCACCTGCGCTACATCAAGCAGATCAACGCCGCGCTCGCGAACAAGCCCGAGGGCATGACGGTCACCACGCACATGTGCCGCGGCAACTACCGCTCGTCCTGGGCCGCCTCCGGCGGCTACGACTTCGTGGCCGAGGCGCTGTTCAACGAGCTCAACGTCGACGGCTTCTTCCTCGAGTACGACGACGAGCGCTCCGGCGGCTTCGAGCCGCTGCGG
>QGUZ01000079.1 GCA_003242605.1 Actinomycetota bacterium | reverse complement strand
TGAGCGTCGAGGACGTGGCGGCGGGGCGGCGGGACGCCGCGGACGCGGCGGCGGCGCGGGCCGGGGTGCGGCCGGTGCTGCGGGTGGGCGCGGGGCCCGGCAGGGCGCCGGCCGCAGCGGCGGGGGAGCCGCCGGCGGCCGGGGCGCGGAGGCGGGACGCCTGGTGGCGGCGGCCCGGGGGCGGGCCCGCCTGGCTCGCGGTGCCGTTCGTGCCGCTCGTGCTCTACTCCGCCTACCAGTACCTGCGCACCGGGGACCTGCTCGCCTGGAAGCACGCCCAGGAGGCGGGCTGGGGGCGGACGCTGGTGTGGCCGTGGGAGTCGTTCCTCACCACCTGGGAGCAGGCCACCGCGGACGGCCGGTTCGCCTGGGCGTTCCGGATGGAGATCGCCGGGGCCCTGGTCGGCGTGGCGGCGCTCGTCTGGCTGCTCGTGCTGCGGCGGTGGAGCGACGTGGTGTACGTCGGGCTGCAGCTCGCCGCGCTGCTCTGCTCGGCGTACTACCTGTCGATCCCGCGGTCGATGCTGCTGTGGTGGCCGGTGTGGATCGCGGTCGGCCAGGTGGTGGCGCGGCGCCCGTGGGTGATGGCGGTGTACGGCGCGGTCGCCGCGCCGCTCATGGTGCTGAACACGCTCGCCTTCCTGCAGGGCGCCTGGGCGGGGTGATCGCGGCGTCCACACCGTTCCCGCCGATGTGCGGGAGCTGTGGGTGACGATCCAGAGAAATTATCCACAGGCTGTGGATTTGTGGATTGCGAGCGCCACAGCAGGCCGGGCGGCCCGCCGCGTCAGGCGAGCCGCTCGCGGAGGAACGCGATGTCCGCGGCCTGGCCGGGGCCGGGCGTCTCCACCACGATCGGCGCCCCCGCGGCCCGGCACACCGCGACGATCAGCTCGGGGTCGATCGTGCCCTTCCCCAGGTTCGCGTGCCGGTCGGCTCCGGAGCCGAACGCGTCGCGCGAGTCGTTGCAGTGGATCAGGTCGATCCGGCCGGTGATCGCCTTCACCCGGTCGACCACGTCGGCGAGGTCCTCCCCGCCCGCGTGCGCGTGGCAGGTGTCGAGGCAGAAGCCCACGTCGAAGCCGTCGAGCGCGTCCCACAGCCGGGCGATGCGGTCGAGCCTGCGGGCCATGGCGTTGCCGCCGCCCGCGGTGTTCTCGATGAGGATCGGGACCGGGCACTCGATGCGCTCGAACACCTTGCGCCAGTTGGCGAACCCGACCTGCGGGTCGTCGTCCTTGCCGACGTGCCCGCCGTGCACCACGAGGCCCTTCGCGCCCAGCGCGGCGGCGGCCTCCAGGTGGGCCGCGAGCAGCTTGCGGCTGGGGATGCGGATGCGGTTGTTCGCCGTCGCCACGTTGATCACGTAGGGCGCGTGGATGTAGACGTCGACGTCGGACGCCCGGATCGCGTCGGCCGCCTCCGGCAGCACCGGCCCCTTCCAGCCCTGCGGGTCGCCGAGGAAGAACTGCACGACCTCGGCCCCGCGCTCCGCCGCCTGCCCGAGCGGGTCGTCCTGATCGACATGAGCCCCGATGCGCACCATGCCCCCAACCTAGCCGTCCGGCCCGCCCCTCGCCCACCCGGCGCGGCGGGCCGCCCCGGCTCGCCGTACCACCGGGCGTACGGCGAGCCGGCCGGGCGGCCGGGTCACGGGAAGAAGCCGCCGTGGTAGATGCCGAGCGCCGCGCCGACGAACGAGCCGACGAGGCCGACCACGATGAGGCTGCGCTCGGTCGTGGTCACCGAGATGTACTGGGCGTACAGGCCGGTCGGGAAGCCGAGCGCGCCCGCCCACGAGGCGATCACGTGCAGGTCGACGATGAGCCCGGTGACCAGGGCCAGCACGCCGAGGACGAACACGGTGACCGACAGCGCGTTCTCGATCGGGTGGCGCCGGTCGTCGGTGTTGAAGTGGATCCGGAACCTGCGGCGCGGCCGGTCGGTGGTGCGTGCCACGGAGGTCACCCTCTTTCCTGATCCCCGAGTTCCCTGTGGTGTCCCGCGACTTCCCGGGCAGGCGGGCGGGAAACCCGCGCGGCGCGGGACCGGGCGCGGAAACTGGTAGGCTGAACCGGCTGCGTCCGGCGTGCGTGGTGGCACGCCCGCGGCGCCGCCCGGGACCGGGCGGGCCACGACCGCAGCGTCCTCCTGTCACGGCACCGTGTCGTGGCCGCGAAAGTCCAGAGGAGGTTAGGAGTCCATGCGTCGCTACGAAGTGATGGTCATCCTCGACCCCGCCCTCGACGAGCGCACCGTGGCGCCGTCGCTCGACCAGTTCCTCGGCGTCGTCCGCGAGGACGGCGGCCAGGTCGAGAAGGTCGAGGTGTGGGGCCGGCGGCGGCTCGCCTACGACATCAAGAAGAAGTCGGAGGGCATCTACGCCGTCATCGACCTGAACTGCTCGCCCGCCGCGGTGAAGGAGCTGGACCGCCAGCTCAACCTCAACGAGGGCGTGCTGCGCACCAAGGTCATCCGCCCCGACAAGCACTGACCGGGCGTGCCCCGAGCCGCGCACTGAGCCACCGGACGACGCCCGGGCCGCGGCGTCGGATGTGCCGGCGGGCGCGGGCACCGGTCACGCGGGGACGCGTGGCCGGCAGGCGCGCGACGCCGTCCGATGCCCGGAAGCGACCGGAAACCGTCCGTGTTTGTCGGCCGCTGGCCGTACCCTGTGCCCTGACCGAGCAAGCAGTGCAGGAAGGCGCCACTCATGGCAGGCGACACCATGATCACCATCGTCGGCAATCTCGTCGACGACCCCGAGCTGCGCTTCACCCCCACGGGGCAGGCGGTGGCCCGGTTCCGCATCGCGTCCACTCCGCGGTACATGGACCGGCAGACCGGTGAGTGGAAGGACGGCGAGGCGCTGTTCCTCACCTGCAACATCTGGCGCCAGGCCGCGGAGAACGTCGCCGAGAGCCTGACGCGTGGCATGCGGGTGATCGTCTACGGCCGGCTCAGGCAGCGCTCGTACGAGACCAAGGAGGGCGAGCGCCGAGGTGAAAAAGGGCAGGAGCCCGCGGGGGGCGCCCCCCGGCGGGGAACCGCCCCCGGGAGGGTGAAAAGAACCCCGGGGGAGGCGGGCTTCGGGGGGGGCGGGCGGGGCGACGCCCGGTGGGCGACCGCCACGCCCGCCCCGCCCGGCTCCTACGGGCCGCAGGGTGGCGGCGGTGGCGGCTTCGGCGGCGACCTGAGCGACGAGCCGCCCTTCTGACCCGGCACCACCCGACAACCGTCCGCGCCCACCGGGCGCATCTCCGACCAGCAACCGAGCGACCATTCCCGCCCTGTGCGGGGCTCTCACGAAGGAGCACCATGATGGCGAAGCCGGCACTGCGCAAGCCGAAGAAGAAGGTTTGCCTGTTCTGCCACGAGAAGATCGCCTACGTCGACTACAAGGACACCACGCTGCTGCGGAAGTTCATCTCCGACCGCGGCAAGATCCGGGCGCGCCGGGTGACCGGTAACTGCACCCAGCACCAGCGCGACGTGGCGACGGCGATCAAGAACGCGCGCGAGATGGCCCTGCTGCCGTACACGAGCACGGCTCGCTGACAGGAGGTCTCTGGGATATGAAGCTCATTCTCACCAACGAGGTCTCCGGCCTCGGCGCGCCCGGCGACGTGGTTGAGGTCAAGGACGGCTACGGCCGCAACTACCTGCTGCCGCGCGGGTACGCGATCCGCTGGACCCGCGGCGCGGAGTCCCAGATCGCCGCGATCCGCAAGGCCCGCGAGGCGCGGGCGATCCGCGACCTCGGCGCCGCCCAGGAGGTCGCCGAGCAGCTCGGCCGGCTGCAGGTCAAGCTGGCGATGCGGGCGGGTGAGGGCGGCCGCCTGTTCGGCTCGGTGACGACCAAGGACATCGTCGAGGCGGTGAAGGCCGCGGGCGGCCCCGAGCTCGACCGCCGTCGCATCGAGATCGGCAACCCGATCAAGAGCCTGGGCCGGCACACCGTCTCGGTCCGCCTGCACCCGGAGGTCTCCGCGAACATCGAGATCGAGGTCGTCGCCGCCTGACGTGCTCGGTCACATCCCGGGGCCGGGCGGCCCCGGGTGAGCCTCTCGGAAAAGGCCTGTCGCGCCCCCTTCCCGCGCGTCCGGGGAGGGGGCGCCGCGCGTCCGCGGCCTGGATGAGGCCGCTGGACGAGGCTCGCTGGACGAGGTTCCGGCCCGGATTCAGCGGCGGTGCCGGCCGCGGCCGGTACGGCGCGGCGGCGGAGGGCCGGAGCGCCCGGTGCCCGGCCCGGCCCCTGGTCCGGAGCCGGGCCCGGAGCGCCGCCACGGCTCCGGCTGCGGCGGCGGCTCGGCCGGCCGGTGGTAGCTGTTCGGCGCCAGCATCGAATGCCGCCGGCCGTAGGCGAGGTAGAGGAGCAGGCCCGCCGCCATCCACACGGCGAACGCGAGCCAGGTGAGCACGGTGAGGTTGAGCATGAGCCACAGCGTGGTGGCGGCCGAGAGCGCGGGCACGAACGGCCGCAGCGGGGTGTGGAAGCCGCGCGGCAGGTCGGGCATGCTCCGCCCCATCGCGATCACGCCGATCGCGACGAACAGGAACGCGAACAGCGTGCCGATCACCACGAGCTGCTCGAGCGCGAACACCGGCACGGTCTGCGCGAGCAGCATCGCGCACCCGCCGATGACGAGGGTGGCGGTCGACGGGCTGCGCCAGCGGCTGAGCCGGCTCAGCGAGCGGGGCAGCAGGCCGTCCCGGGCCATGGAGAACAGGATGCGGGTCTGGCCCACGATCAGCACGAGGATCACCGTGGTGAGGCCGAGCACCCCGCCGATGTTGATCACGTGCACCATGAAGTCGTCGCCGACGAGGCGGAACGCGGACGCCAGCGGCGTCTCGGGGTCGATCCGCGTGTACGGCACCATGCCGACCATGACCACGGCGACCGCGAGGTAGATGACCGTGGTGAGCACGAGGCTGCGGATCATGCCCTGCGGCACGGTACGGCGGGCGTCGATCGTCTCCTCGGCCGCGGTGGCGACGATGTCCCAGCCGATGTAGGCGAAGACGATCGCGGGCGTCGCGGCGAGGATGCCGTACCAGCCGAACGCGTCGGTCTCGCCCACGATCAGGCCGAGGATCGTGGTCTGCAGCACGTCGTGGGAGCCCTGCGGCGTCGGGGCCTCCGGGGCCGGGATCGCGGCGAGGTTGGCGGGGTCGACGTGCCGCGCGCCGAACACGATCACGCCGCCGATCGCGACCAGCTTCGCGCACACGATCACCCACAGGGTGCGCAGGCCGAACCGGGCGCCGAGCGCGACGATGCCGGTGAGCAGCGCGAGGATGAGCAGGCTCGGCAGATCGAACCCCTCGGGCCTGCCGACCACGCCGGCGAGCGGCGCGGGCACGGCGACGCCGAAATCGGTGAGGAACCTTCCAAAGATCAGCGACCACGCGCGCGCCACGACCGCGGCCGCGAGCGTCATTTCGAGGATGAGCGACCAGCCGATCACCCACGCCCACAGCTCACCGAAAATCACGTAGGTGAACGTGTAGGCGCTGCCGGACGCCGGGATCGTCGAGGTGAGTTCGGCGAAACAGAAAGCGGCGAGCAGGCTGCAAATGCCCGCGATCATGAAAGAGAGGATCACGCCCGGGCCGGCCATCGAGGCGGCCTGGCGTCCGGCGATGGTGAAGATCCCGGCGCCGATCATGACGCCGAGTCCGAGCACGATGAGGTCGCGCCGATGGTAGATGGTGACGAGACGGTGCCGGGCGCCCGTGTTCCGCCCGGTCGCCTCGCTCGCGGGGAGACGGCGCAGTAACGAGGAAGAGCTCGCGGTCGTTTCGTGGCGCAAGGGATAAATCACTCCATTGGTAATGGTGCGATTTACCCTGCCTCAGCGCCGCCTTTCTGACAAGACTTCGCACGTCACGTGCTCGTTGCGCCGGGAAAAATCCTTCATCACGCGCCGGTGACGAGCCATGCGGTGCCCCGCGCCCGGGCGGAAAGCGCGATCATTCTGGCGATCATCCAGATTCCCAGCGCCATCCACAGCGAGACGAGCCCGGTGCCGAGCACCACCACGAGCCCGGCCGCGGGCAGGAAGACGATGGCCGCGGCCACCTGCGCATAGGCGAGGAAGCGCTGGTCGCCCGCGCCGATGAGCACGCCGTCGAGCACGAAGACCACGCCCGCCACCGGCTGGAGCAGGGCGACGAGCCACAGCACCGCGAGCAGCTCCCGGGTGACCGCGGGGTCGGCGTCGAACAGCCCGGGGATCCACGGCCGCGCCACGCAGAGCGCGGCGCCGAACACGACGCCCGCACCGACGCCCCAGGTGACCATCCGGGCGGTGGCGGCCCGGGTGGCCGCGACGTCGCCCGCGCCGAGCGTGCGCCCGGTGATCGCCTGCCCGGCGATCGCGATCGCGTCGAGCGCGTAGGCGAGCAGCGTCCACACCTGGAAGGCGATGCCGTGCGCGGCGACCGGGGCGTCGCCCATGCGGGCGGCGACCGCGGTCGCGAGCGCGAGCACCGCGCGCAGCCCGACCGTGCGGAGGAACAGCGCGAACCCGGCCGCGCCGGAGGTGCGCACGCCCGCGAGCCGGGGCCGGAGCGGCACCCCCTCCCGCCGCGCCCCGCGCAGCACGACGACGAGGTAGGCCGCGGCGGAGAGCACCTGCGCGATCACCGTGCCCCACGCCGAGCCCGCGATGCCCCAGCCGAGGACGAGCACGAGGACGGCGTTGAGCACCGCGTTCAGCGTGAACCCGGCGATCGACACCACGAGCGGGGTGACGGTGTCCTGCAGGCCGCGCAGCACCCCGGTGCCGGCGAGCACGAGCAGCATCGCGGGGGTGCCGAGCATGCTGATCCGCAGGTACGTGATCGCGTCGGCGGCGACCTCGGGCGACGCCCCGAACGGCTCGACGAGCAGCGGGGCGAACGGCACGCCCAGGACCGCGAGCACGAGGCCGATCGCCGCCGCGAGCCACAGCCCGTCGATGCCCCAGCGCAGGGCCTCGCGCCGGTCGCCCGCGCCGATCCGGCGAGCCACCTGGGCGGTGGTCGCGTAGGCGAGGAACACGCACAGGTTGACGAGCGTGGTGAGCACGGTCCCGGCCACTCCGAGGGCGCCGAGCGCCACGGTGCCGAGACGGCCCACGATCGCGTAGTCGGCGAGGAGGAAGAGCGGCTCGGCGACGAGCGCGCCGAACGCGGGGATCGCGAGGCGGAGGATCTCCCGGTCGTGGGCGCGCCCGCCGCGCTCGGGGGCGGTACCAGGCACCCGAGCATTGTGGCAGCTCACGCGATGTGGTCTCGACCGGTTTATGGCCCGGCGTCCCCTGTGCGCCCGGGCGGGTCCGGGGTGCCGCCGGAGGGGCCGCGGCGGCCGGGCCGGCGGCGCTCCGGCGTGTCTCCCGACTTTCTTTCATCCACAGGCAGTGGATTGTGTTTTCGCAGGTCAGTGGCGATTTGTGGATCCGCTCGCGGAGTTATCCCCAGCCTTGTCCCCAGGCTGCCCACACCTGGGGCGGAGAAGCACACAGGTTATCCACAGCTTGTCCACAGCGGGGCTTTGCCGTGCGCCCGGGGCCTTCGGAAAACTGTCACACCGGTCCGCTAGATCTGGGGGGCGGCCTGTTCGGGAGGGGGTTGAGATGAGCATCGCGGAGCCTCCTGTCTACGACACGTCGTTCGAGCGAACGCCACCCCACAACATCGAGGCCGAACAGTCCGTGCTCGGCGGGATGCTGCTGTCCAAGGACGCGATCGCCGACGTCATCGAGGTGCTGCGCGCCGAGGACTTCTACCGCCCCGCCCATCAGATCATCTACGACGCGATCGTCGACCTGTACGCCCGGGGCGAGCCGGCCGACGTGGTCACCGTCTTCGACGAGCTGGCCAGCCGCGGGGAGGTCACCCGCATCGGCGGCGCGCCGTACCTGCACACGCTCACCGCGGTCGTGCCCACCGCCGCGAACGCCGGGTACTACGCGAAGATCGTGCGCGAGCAGGCGATCCTGCGCCGGCTCATCGAGGCGGGCACCCGCATCGTCTCCTACGGCTACGGCGGGCAGGGGCAGGACGTCGACGAGCTCGTCGACCGCGCCCAGGCCGAGATCTTCAAGGTCACCGAGCGCCGCACCTCGGAGGACTTCCTCCCGCTCTCCGAGATCATGCCCGGCGCCCTCGACGAGATCGAGGCGATCGGCAGCCGCGGCGGACAGCTCTCCGGCGTGCCCACCGGGTTCGCCGACCTCGACGCCCTCACCAACGGGCTCCACCCGGGCCAGATGATCGTGGTGGCCGCGCGGCCCGCGATCGGCAAGTCCACGCTCGGCCTCGACTTCGCCCGCTCCGCCGCGATCAAGCACGGCCTCACCACCGTGGTGTTCTCCCTGGAGATGTCCAGGAACGAGATCACCATGCGGCTGCTGTCGGCCGAGGCGAAGGTCCCGCTGCACACGATGCGGTCGGGCATGATGAACGACGACGACTGGCAGCGGCTCGCCCGCCGGATGAGCGAGGTCGCCGACGCCCCCCTCTTCATCGACGACTCGCCGAACATGTCGATGATGGAGATCCGGGCGAAGTGCCGCCGCCTCAAGCAGAAGCATGACCTGCGCTTCGTCATCGTCGACTACCTCCAGCTGATGAGCTCCCCGAAGAAGGTGGAGAGCCGCCAGCAGGAGGTCTCCGAGATCTCCCGGGCCCTCAAGCTGCTCGCCAAGGAGCTGGAGGTCCCCGTCGTCGCGATCTCCCAGCTCAACCGCGGCCCCGAGCAGCGGACCGACAAGCGGCCGCAGGTGAGCGACCTGCGCGAGTCCGGCTCGATCGAGCAGGACGCGGACGTGGTCATCCTGCTCCACCGCGAGGACGCCTACGAGCGCGAGTCGCCCCGGGCGGGCGAGGCCGACCTCATCGTCGCCAAGCACCGCAACGGCCCCACGGCCACGGTGACCGTCGCCTTCCAGGGCCACTACAGCCGGTTCGTCGACATGGCGCACTGAACGGCGCCGCCGGCCGGGCGCACGGCGCCGCCTGCCGGGCATCCGGATCGGCGCGCCGGTCCCGCCCGCATCGCGCGGCCCGGGCCCGAACAAGGTCGCCTCGGCGCGACGGCTCGCCCGGGCGGGCAGGTCCCGCCCGCAGCGCCGCGCGGGCCGGGATGGAACGGTGCGGCCGGGAGCCGCTGGGGCCGTCCGGAGCCGCGCCGCTCTCGACGCCCCGCGTGCCGGGTGGACGGCCTGTTCCGGGTGTGGCGCGGGGTGCGCGGGCCACCGGCGTGTGGACCGCGTACCGGCGGGCAGGTCCCGCCCGCAGCGCGCGGGCCGGGATGGAACGGTGCGACCCGGCGCCCCTGGGACGCCCGACCGCGAGCGGCCGCGGTGCATGCGCGGACGCACCCCGAGACCGTCCGGCCGCCGCGGCATGACGCCGAGCGCGACGCGGCCGAGCCCGACCCGCGGTGATCGCGGATCGGCGGGCCCCGGCCGCGTGCGGTCCGGTGGGCGCGGCGTCCGGCTCAGGCGGTCGCCCCGCCGTCGAGCACGAGGTCCTGGCCCACGACGAAGGCGGACTCGGGGGAGGCGAGGTAGCGGACCGCCGCGGAGAACTCCTCGAGCGAGGCCACCCGCCCGGCCGGCAGCTCCTTCTCCAGCCGCTCCGCGCGGTCCGCCTCGGTCTCGCCGGGGCGCAGCGACATCGGGGTGTCCATCGGGCCCGGCGTGACCGCGTTGATCCGCACCCCCTCGCGGATGTACTCGAGCGCCGCGGTCCGGGTGAGCGCGCTCACCGCCGCCTTGGCCGCGCCGTACGCGGCCATGCCCGGAATCCGCAGGTACGGCCCGATGACCGAGCTCACGTTGACGATCACGCCGCCGTCCGGCTGGGTGCGCATCGCGGCGATCTCGTGCTTTAGGCAGCGGAAGACGCCGTGCACGTTGGTGTCGAACACCGCCCGCCAGTCCTCCTCCGGCAGGTCGGCGACGGGCCCGGCCAGCAGCATGCCCGCGTTGTTCACCGCGACGTCGAGCCTGCCGTACCGTTCGGTGATCCGGCCGACGAGCGCGGCGACGTCGCCGTTCCGCCGCACGTCGGCCACGATCGCCTCGGCCCGGCCGCCCTCGGCCTCGATCGCCTTCACGGTCGTGCCGAGCGTCTCCGCGGTCCGTCCGGCCACGATCACGGTGGCGCCCTCCCGGGCGAAGTCCTGGGCGACGACCCGGCCCGCGCCGGTCCCGCCCCCGGTGACCAGGACGATCTTGTCGGTGAAGCGCGTCATGCGATCTCCTTTCGCTGGGCGTCGGTGTTCTCGGCGGTGTTCCGGGTGACGGCGGCGGACGCCGCGGCGAGCAGGAAGGCGGCCCCGAGCACCCCGAAGGCGAGCGCGTAGCCGCCGGTCACGGCGTCCGCCGGCGCGACGGCCGGCGCTGCGCACCCGCCCGCCGGGCAGCCGAGCGCGGCGGTGCGGGCCGAGGCGATCGCCACGAGTACGGCGAGCCCGGCGGTCGGCCCCACCTCCATCGCGGTGTTGACCAGCCCGCCGGCGAGCCCGGCCCGGTGCGGCGGGGTGCCGGACATGCCGATGACCGTGGCCCCGGCGAGGGCGAGCCCGGATCCCGCGGCGAACAGCGGCAGCGCGACGAGCACGATCGCGGGCCACGGGGTGGCCGCGTCGAGGCGGGCGAGCGGCGTCATCGCCGCGGCGGCGACGAGCAGCCCGGCGGCGGTGGCGGCGCGCGGCCCGAACCGGCCGATCACCCGCGCCGCGACCGGGCCGGTGCCGATGACGAGCAGGTTGGGCAGGAACGCGGCGCTGGTCTGCGCCGCCGACATGCCGCGGACCTGCTGGAAGTAGAGCGAGAGGAAGAATATGGAGGCCGCGCTCCCGGCCGCGGTGAGCAGGATCACCGGCAGGGCGAGGCGGCGGGCGCGGTCGACGAGCATGCGCGGGGGCAGCAGCGGCCGCGCGGTCCGCGACTCGACGGCCACGAACGCGGCGAGCAGGAGGATTCCGGCGACGGCCGGGACCGGGCCGTGCGCGGTGAGCAGCCCGTGGCCGAGCAGCACGAGCCCGCCGGCACCGAGCAGCGCGCCCGGCAGGTCGAGCCGCTCCCGGCCCGCCCCGGCCGCGCCCGGGCCGCCGGGACCGGCCGGACCGAGGGCTCCGGCGCGGCGGACCGGCCGGGAGGCGAGGGCGGCCGCGGCGACCGCCACCGGGAGCAGCAGGCACCACCGCCACGAGCCGAGGCTCGCGACCAGCCCGGAGAGCAGGCTGCCGCCGACCGCGCCGCTCACCGAGAGCGTGCCCCACACGGCGAGCGCGCGGGCCCGCCGCGGCCCCTCCGGGTGCATGCCGGTGACCAGCGCCAGCGCCGCAGGCGCGGCGAGCGCGGCCCCGGCGCCCTGGACGAGCCGGGCGGCGAGCAGCACGGGGAACGCGGGGGCGAGCACCCCGGCGGCCCCGGCCGCGCCGAACAGGGCCAGCCCGGCGCGAAGCACGCGGCCGGCGCCGCGCAGGTCGGCGAGCCTGCCGCCGAGCAGCAGCAGCCCGCCGAACGCGAGCCCGTAGCAGGAGCTGAGCAGGGCGAGCTCGCCCTGGGTGAGGCCGAACTCCCGCTGGATCGCGGGGAGCGGTACGGCGAGCAGGGTGATCGCGGCGATCAGCGTGACCTGCACCGCGCCGAGCAGGGGGAAGGCGGCGCGGCCGGCCCGCTCGCGGGTGGTCGTCGGCGACATGCGGCGTCCTAAGTTACCCGACCGTTCGTTCCAGAATCCGCAGACAAAAAGAGGCCTGGCGGTGCAGGCGCAAGGAGGACTAGCGGAGCAGGCGCAGCGCCTGGGCCGCCGCGTCCCGCAGCCGGGCCGGATCGGGCGAGCCCTTCGCCATGATCCGCAGCCCCTGGAGCACGACGAGGAGGAACCGGCCGAGCGCCACCGGATCGCTGTCCGGCCCGAGTTCCCCCTGGGCCTTCGCGCGGAACAGCGCCGAGGTGAGCGCGGCCTCGAGCGCCGCCCAGCTCGACTCCACGAACCGGGTCACGCTCGGATCCTTCGGCAGCAGCTCGGCCGCGGCGTTGACGATCATGCAGCCCCGCCGCCGCGAGTCGGCGATGCCCTCCTCGGCGTACAGCTCGACGAGGGCCCGGACGGCGGGCAGCGCCGGCCCCGGCTGGGACAGCGCCTCGATCGGGTTCGGGGAGCGCGTCCGCAGGTAGCGGTTGAGCGCCGCCAGGTACAGGTCGTGTTTGCCGCCGAAGGTAGCGTACAGGCTGGCTCGCGCCACCCCCAGGTGCTCGACGAGGTCGGCCATGCTGGTCGCCTCGTACCCGCGCTCCCAGAACAACTCCAGCGCGGCATCGAGCGCGGCCTCCGGATCGAACTCCTTGCTCCTCGCCACGGCTCGACGCTAACACTTTCTGGAACGCTCGGTCAAATATCGACGGGTGCGGCCGGGCCACGCCCCCGCGGGTGGCCCGGCCGCACGCCGTACCGCGGCTCACTCCCAGCGGAACAGTCGTACGGCGAGCCCGGTGGCGGCCAGCAGCCACGCGGCGGGCACCAGCACCGTCTCGGCCGGGATCGCCGCCCCGGTCCAGGCGGCGTGCAGCGCCTCGCCGAACGGGCCGGTGGGCGAGAACCGGCTGATGAGGTCGAGCGCCTCCGGCATCGCGTGCCGGGGCAGCCACACGCCGCCGAAGAACAGCAGCGGGAACATGACCATGGCCCCGATGCCCGGCGCGGCGCGCCCGCTCGGCGCCAGCGCGCCGAGCAGCAGCCCGATCGCGTACAGCGCCGCCGTGCCGAGCAGCACGATCCCGGCGAAGGCGAACGGCCGCTCGGGGAGCCTCGCCCCGAGCACGAGGTGGCCGCCGGCGACCATCGCGGCGATCGCGACGACGCCCATGGCGAGCGACACGATGAGCTGGGCGGCGATCACGCGCCCGGGGCCGACCGGGGTGGTGGACATGCGGCGCAGCACGCCGTTCTCCCGGTAGGTGGCGAACACGGTCGGCAGCACCGAGGTGGCGATGATGGCGACCGACAGCATCACCATCATCGCCGGGTAGTAGGCGTCGATCAGCCGGGCCCCGCCCAGGTCCGGCATCGGGCGCTTGAAGTCGGGGACGGTGCCGCCGAGGATCAGCAGCAGCGCCAGCGGCAGCAGCACCGGCAGCGTCACCGCCGCCGGGTCGCGGAGGATCAGCCGCGTCTCGACCCCGATGAGCGTGAGCAGCGGGCGGACCGGCGCGGGGGCACGGGTGGCGGTGGAAACGGAACTCATGTCGGCCTTCCAGAAGTCGACGGAAACGGTTTCGAACGGGTGCTTTCGGTGCGCGGGCGTCCGGCCCGGCGCGCGGCGGTACGGCGTGCCCGGGCGGCGGGCGATCGGCGGCGGCCCCCGGGTGGGCGAGGAGGACGCCCACGGCGCTCGGCCGCACAAGGCCGGTGACGTGCGGGCATGCGGCTCACGCGGCCCGGCAGGGGCGGTGGTGCGGCCGCGCTGCGCGGCGCCGGTGACCCGAGCCGGGAGACCGGGAAGGCGGAGAGGCGGGCGTCAAGGTGTGTGCGGGGCGGCCCGCGACGGGCCGCTCGGCATCGCGCCCCGCCGGGGGCGGGCGCACACCGGCCGCGAGCGACGGCGGCGGGCGGCGCGGCGCGGTTTCAGGCGGCCTCGGCCGGGGCGCCGGTGAGCGCGAGGAAGGCGTCGTCGAGGGTGGGACGCTCGACCCGCAGGTCGGTGACGTGCACGCCCATGGCGGCGAGGTGGGCCGTGACCGCGCCGGCCACGTCGGCCGCGCCGGTCACCGCGACGCGCCCCCGCGAGTCGACGACGACCTCGCGCACCCCGTCGAGACCGGCGAGCGCGCTCCGCTCCACGGGCGCCGAGGGCGTGAACGTGACCCGCTCGCCGACCCCGGCCCGCCGGATCAGCCCGGCGGGCGTGTCGACGGCGGCGACCACCCCGTCGTGGATGAGGGCGATGCGGTCGCAGAGCCGCTCGGCCTCCTCCATGAAGTGGGTGACGAGCAGGACGGTGATGCCCTGGTCGCGGATGCGCTCGATCAGCCCCCAGGTCTCCCGCCGCGCCTGCGGGTCGAGGCCGGTGGTGAGCTCGTCGAGGATCGCCACCCGCGGCGCGCCGACCAGGGCGAGCGCGATCGACAGCCGCTGCCGCTGGCCGCCGGAGAGCCTGCCGTACCGGGTGCCGCGCTTCTCGGCGAGGCCGACCTGCTCGATGAGGTCGTCGACCGGCACCGGGTACCCGTGGAACGAGGCGAACAGGCCGACCGCCTCCCGCACGGTGATCCGGTCCGGCAGCGCCGAGCTCTGCAGCTGCACGCCGAGCCGCCGGGTGAGCTCGGTGTGATCCCGCCGCGGATCGAGACCGTCGACGACGATCCGGCCCGCGTCCGGCACGCGCAGCCCGGCCACGCACTCGACGGTGGTGGTCTTGCCGGCGCCGTTGCGGCCCAGGATCCCGAAGATCTCGCCTTCTTCCACGGCGAAGGAGACGTCGCGTACGGCGACGTGCTCGCCGTACCGCTTGGCCAGGTGGGTGACTTCGAGGATCGACATGCCGCTCACGCTAGGTCGCCCGCCCGGCCGGCCGCGTCGGTGCCGGCGACACTTCTGAGGTGGGGTTTTCCCCACCCCGGCGGGTGGCCAGGTGCAGTGACCTGCGGTCCGCGCGGCCCGCAGACTGGAGGCATGGACGAAGGGGTGGACGCCGCGCGTCCGCGGCGGGACCGGATGAGGGAGCGGGCCGTACGGCTCGCCCGCTGGGGCCGAAAGGTGGCCGCCGCGATCGGCCACGGCACGGTCATGTTCGCCATGGCCCTCGGGCAGCTGCCGATCACCGTGGTGGTCATGGTCGGCGTCGTGCTCACCTACAGCCTGGGCATGGTCTTCTTCTTCCCCCCGGCGATCCGGCTCGGCCGCTGGTGGACCGGGATCGCCCGCCGCCGCGCCGAGGCCTGGTCGGGCGTGCGCATCGAGGACCCCTACCAGCCGCCGCCCCCGCCGCCGGTGCGCCAGGCGGACGGCTGGTACCGGGAGGGCCGCACCCTCTACCGGACGCCCCGGTTCCCGGCGTGGAACCGCCGCCTGAACTGGCTGACCAAGGACCCGGCCACCTGGCGCGACCTCGCCTGGCTGGTGCTCCACCCGATCACCGGCGCGCCGCTCGCCGTGCTGCCGCTGCTGCTCATCGGGTACGGCGCCTACCTGGCCGCGGCGCAGCCGTGGCCCGGCGCGCTCGCTGGCGCCGTGCCGGCCGTGGCCGGCCTGCTCGCCGCGCCGTACGTGCCCCGCCTGTACGGGCTGTGGACCCGGGCGCTGCTCGGCCCCACCGAGCGGACCCGGCTCGCCCGCCAGATCAGCCACCTCGCCCGCACCCGCACCGAGGCGGTGGACGCCCAGGCCGCCGAGCTGCGCCGGATCGAGCGCGACCTGCACGACGGCGCGCAGGCCCGGCTGGTGGCGATGGGCATGACGCTCGGCGCGGCCGAGCGGCTCGTCGACACCGACCCGGCCACGGCGAAGGAGCTCATCGCCAAGACCCGGGAGGCGTCCGCGGAGGTGCTCGCCGAGCTGCGCCGGCTGGTGCGCGGCATCTACCCGCCGGTGCTCGCCGAGCGCGGCCTCGGCGACGCGGTGCGCGCGCTCGCCCTCGACTGCCCGCTCAAGGCCACCGTCGAGGTGGACCTGCCCGACCGCCCGCCGCCGCCGGTGGAGGCGGCCGCCTACTTCGCGGTGAGCGAGCTGCTCACCAACGCGGCGCGGCACTCGCGCGCCCGCGAGGTGACGGTCGGCATCGGCCGCCGCGGCGGCGACCTGCGGATCACGGTCACCGACGACGGCGTCGGCGGCGCGGACCCCGCGCGCGGCAGCGGCCTGCGCGGGCTGGAGCGCCGGATCGCCGCGTTCGACGGGGAGCTCGCGCTGCACAGCCCGCCCGGCGGCCCCACGGTCGCCGTGATCGAGCTGCCGGGGGTGCTGCCGGTGCGCGACCGGCCCCGGGCGACGCTGCCGCGCCGCAAGATCGTGCTGATGGCGGTGTGCATGGGGTTCTCCTGGCTGCCGCTGTTCGCGCAGGGCCTGGTCGCGCTCGTGATGAAGCTGGTCGGCGCGCCGCGGGGCTGGTTCGTCGCGCTCTACCTGCCCGACCCCTTCTCCTGGCTGGCGCTGATCGCGTTCATCAACCTCGGCCTGATGATGCTCGTCTACGGCAGCTACCTGGCGGTCGAGTACGAGCATTCCAAGCGGTTGGCCGCGTCCGCCTAGGGTGGTGCCGTGAGAGTCGTGCTCGCCGAGGACCTGGCCCTGCTGCGGGAGGGCCTGGTGCACCTGCTGCAGGCGCACGGGTTCACCGTCGTGGCGGCCGTGGAGACCGGCCCCGAGCTGCTCAAGGCGCTCGTCGAGGAGCGCCCGGACGTCTCGATCGTGGACGTACGGCTGCCGCCGACGTTCACCGACGAGGGCCTGCAGGCGGCGCTGGAGGCGCGCAAGCGGGTGCCGGGCCTGCCGGTGCTCGTGCTCTCCCAGCACGTGGAGCAGCTGTACGCGCGCGAGCTGCTCGCCGACGGCTCGGGCGGCGTCGGCTACCTGCTCAAGGACCGGGTCTTCGACGCCGCGCAGTTCGTCGACGCGGTGCGCCGGGTCGCCGCGGGCGGCACCGCGATGGACCCGGAGGTGATCGCCAAGCTGCTCGCCGGCAACGCCCGCGACGAGCCGCTCGCCCGGCTCACCCCGCGGGAGCGGGAGGTGCTCGCGCTCATGGCCGAGGGCCGCTCCAACTCCGCGATCTGCCAGCAGCTCTACCTGAGCGAGAGCGCGGTCGGCAAGCACGTGGCGAACATCTTCACCAAGCTCGGCCTCATGCCGTCCGACGACGATAACCGGCGGGTGCTCGCCGTGCTCGCCTACCTCAACGCGCAGCGCTCCTGACCGGGCCCCGCACCCGGCGACCGGCCCTGGCCCGGCGGCCTCGCCCCCGCCCTGTCGGTGGGGGCGGCTACCTTTTCGTACATAGCGTCGAGCGAGAGCGAGAAAGGGGATCGGTCGGGATGAAACTTCACGTGAACCGTGATGTGCTGGCCGACGCGGTCGCGTGGACCGCCCGGATCCTGCCCAGCCGGCCTGCCGTCCCGGTGCTCGGCGGCATCCTGCTCGACGCGTACGGCGAGGATCTGACGCTCTCCGCGTTCGACTACGAGGTGTCGGCCCGGGCCACGGTGGAGGCCCAGGTGGCCGAGCCGGGGCGGACGCTGATCCCCGGGCGGGTGCTCGCGGAGCTCACCAAGAGCCTGCCCGACCACCCGGTCGAGATCGTCACCGAGGGCGGGGAGGCGATCCTCACCTGCGGCAGCGCCGAGTTCGGGCTGCACACCATGCCGGTGGAGGAGTTCCCCGCGCTGCCCGAGATGCCCCCGAAGATCGGGGCGGTGGGCGGCGGCCTGCTCGCCGCCGCGGTCGCGCAGGTGGCGCCCTCGGCGAGCCGCGACGACACGCTGCCGATGCTCACCGGCATCCGCATCGACATCTCCGGCGACCACGTGACCCTGGCGGCCACCGACCGCTACCGGATCGCCGCCCGGGAGTTCCTCTGGCATCCCGAGCGCCCCGACGTGACCGCGGCGGCGATGGTGTCCGCGCGGGTGCTCGTGGACATCGCGCGCACGCTCCGCGCGGGCGAGGTGTCGATCGCGCTCGGCGACGGGGTGATCGGCTTCGAGAGCGTCGGCCGCCGCACCACGGTGCGGCTCATGGACGAGCAGTTCATCGACTACCGGTCCCGGCTGTCCCACAGCCCGGCGATCTGGGCGACCGTCCCGGTCGCCCCGCTGGTCGAGGCGATCCGGCGGGTGTCGCTGGTGGCCGACCGGAACCCGGCGGTGCGGCTGTCGTTCGGCCGCGACCAGGTGCTCGTGCAGTCGGGCGGCGGCGACATCGGCCGGGGCGCCGAGGTCGTCGAGGCCGAGCTCGCGGGCGACGAGATCCAGATCGCCTTCCAGTCGCACTTCCTGCTCGACGGCCTGTCCGGCCTGGAGAGCGAGCGCGTGCGCATCGGCCTGGACACGCCCACCCGCCCGGCGCTGCTCACCGACGACGCCGACGACCCGACCTTCCGCTACCTGGTGATGTCCCTGCGCCTTGGGTCCTAGCCGGTCCCGCCGCGGGCGTCCGCGGCGGGATCTGCGCCCGGAGACGACGCCGCGTCCCGCCGCGGCGGGGACGGCGCGGCGAGACGCGGCGGATGCGGGGGGGGCGGGGGGGCGGCGGCGCGCCGGGCGGGACCCGGCTCCTTTACCCATCTCCCAGGCCACGAGAACAAGGGGAAATT
>QGUZ01000400.1 GCA_003242605.1 Actinomycetota bacterium | reverse complement strand
GGGGTGTGTGGTGAGGGCGGGGGGTGAGCAGGTCGCGCCCCGGGGGGGTGCGGGGCGGGGTGGCCCGGGCCGGCGGGCGCCGGGTCCCGGTCTGGGTCGGGGCCCGCGTGGGGGTCGCGGTCTGGGTCACGGTGACGGTGGGGGCGGGCCGCGGCTCCGGCGGCGCGGTCTCCGTCCGCGTCGCGGTCACCGTGGGCGTCGGCCGCGGGGTCGCCGTCGAGGCGTCGCCGGCCGCGCCCCGGCCCGGCGCCGTGCCGTACCCGGTGAGCGCGTAGGCGGCGGGCCGCGCCACGAGGCCGCCGCTCGTGCCGCCCGCCCGGCCGTCCCGGGGCGTCGCGCCGGTCGACGGCGGGCAGGACGGGTCGGCCGCCGGGGAGGAGGTCGCCGTGGGCCGCGCGGCCGTACCCGAGGAGCCCCGGCCGCCCGCCGCGGTGCCCCGCCCAGCGGCCGCGGCGCCGCCGGACCGCCCGGCGGCCGCGGCGCCGCCCGAGCCACGGGAGCCGCCCGAGCCGCCGGTGCCGTTCCGGATGTTCTCCAGCGTCTCCTCGGCCGCGGCGAGCCTCGCCTTCGCCTCCTCGTACCGCTCGCGCGCCCGGGTGTCGTCGATCTTGGCGAGGAGCTGGCCCTCGGTCACCCGCTCGCCCACCTTGACGTACACCTTCTCGACCGTGCCGTCCGCGCCGAACGCGAGCTCGCGCGTGTCCGCGTCCACCGTGGTGCCCGCCGCGGACACCACGGACGTGACCGTCCCGCGCTCCGCCGCGACGAGCACGGGCCGCGCCTCCGGGGCCGTGTCCCCGCCCCCGAGGGCGAGCAGCCCGGCGCTCAGCACGACGACACCGGCGAGGACGATGACGCCGATCCTCACGACCCTGGACGAACCTGGCGACCTCATGGCGGCCATGCTGCCGCGCCCATGTGACCCCAGCCTGCGGCGAGGCTGAAGGTTTCCTGTGGATCCCGCGCCCGGATCGCCCGCGTGCGGCCGATCCGAGGTACGGGTGGTGCGCCGAGTGACGCGAGTTTGCCAGGAAACGCTCAGGAACGGCCCAGCCGGGTTCCAGCGCGGCGTAGCAATCTCGAGGCTCGTGAAGCTGTCGACGAAGCGCAGAGCCCTGTTGCTCAACGGGGCGCTCGCGGTGCTGCTGGTGGCCGGGGCCGGGGTGGCGTACGCCTCCCTCAACGGCGGGAAAGCGGAGGCGCCCGCGACCTCCGTGCCCACCGCGCGGGTGACCCGGACCACGGTGACGGCCACGGTGTCGGCGTCCGGGTCGGTGGAGAGCGCGAAGACCCGGTCGCTGAGCTTCGGCGTCAGCGGCACGGTCGCCAAGATCTACGTCAAGCCGGGGGACAAGGTCCGCAAGGGCCAGGTGCTCGCCCGGCTCGACGACGCCGCGGCGAAGGAGAACCTCGACGCGGCCGCGGCGGCGCTCGAGGCGGCGCGGGACGCGGGCACCGACACCGCCTCCGGGTACGCGCAGTACGTCAGCGCCCGCAACACCTACCGGGAGGCGCAGCGCGCCCTCGCCGCGACCGTGCTCAAGGCCCCGTTCGCGGGCACTGTCACCGCGGTCAACGGCACGGTCGGCGGCTCCGCGAGCGGCAACTCGTCCGCCGGCTCGTCCGGATCGGCGGGTTCCGCGGGCTCGTCGCGGGGCGGCGGCGCGGCCGGGGGCGGGCAGGGCTCGGCGTCCGGGGCCGGCGGGTTCATCGAGCTCGCCGACACCGGAAAGCTGCAGATCGTCGGCGACTTCACCGAGGCCGACGTCACCAGGCTCAAGGTCGGCCGGCCCGCCACCTTCACCTTCGACGCGCTCCCCGGCGTCACCGCCCGGGGGAAGGTCACCCTCATCGACCCGGTCGCCCGCACCGGCGACAACGTGGTCCGGTACGCGGTGACGATCGCCATGACCGAGGTGCCCGACGCGGTACGGCTCGGCCAGACCGCGACCGTGCAGGTCGTGGTCGACGAGGCCGAGGACGTGCTCGCCGTACCCGCCTCGGCGGTGACCACGGCCGGCGGGCAGTCCACGGTGACCGTGGTGGAGAACGGCGCCCAGGTGCGCCGGCGCGTCGAGGTCGGGGTGCGGGGCGACACCCTCGTCGAGATCACCTCCGGCCTCCGCGAGGGCGAGGAGGTGGTCCGGCGGACCGGCACCGGAACGAACGGGGTCACCGGGGGCCGGGGCGTGCCCGGGTTCGGCGGCCGCGGCGGCTTCGGCGGCGGTCCCGGCGGCGGCTTCGGCGGAGGCCCCCGGTGAGCGGGACGGCGGCCACGGCCCCGGTGCTCGACGTGCGCGGCGTGACCAAGGTGTACGGCCGCGGCGCCACCGAGGTGCGCGCGCTGCGCGGGGTGTCGCTCACCGTGGAGCGCGGCGACTACGTGGCGATCATGGGCGCGTCGGGCTCCGGCAAGTCCACGCTCATGAACATCCTCGGCTGCCTCGACGTGCCGACCTCCGGCCGGTACCTGATCGACGGCATCGACGTGGGCACGCTCGACGAACGGCGGCTCGCCCTGCTGCGCAACCGCAAGATCGGCTTCGTCTTCCAGTCGTTCAACCTCATCCCGCGGATGAGCGCGCTCGCCAACGTCGAGCTGCCCCTGGTGTACGGCGGGGTACGGCCGGCCGAGCGGCGCCGCCGCGCGCTCGCCGCGCTCGAGCAGGTGGGCCTCGCCGACCGGGTGGACCACGAGCCGAACGAGCTCTCCGGCGGCCAGCAGCAGCGGGTCGCCGTGGCCCGGGCCCTGGTCACCTCGCCCGCGCTGCTGCTCGCCGACGAGCCGACCGGCAACCTCGACACCAAGGCCACCGCGGACGTGCTCGCCATCCTCGACCGGCTGAGCGCCGCGGGCCGCACCATCGTGCTGATCACGCACGAGGACGACGTCGCCGCGCACGCCAAGCGGGTGATCCGGCTCATCGACGGCGAGATCGTCGAGGATTGCCGCCGGGTGCCGGTGGACGCCCCGCCGCCGAGGCTCGCCTCCGGCGCGGCGGCCGCGGCGGGCGGGGCCGCGATCGGCGAGGGGCCGGGTGGGCGATGACCGCGGTCGAGATCCTCCGGTTCGCGCTGCACGGGCTGCTCGCGAACAAGCTGCGCAGTGCGCTCACCATGCTCGGCATCATGATCGGCGTCGCCGCGGTGATCCTGCTCGTCGCGGTGGGCCAGGGCTCGTCGGAGGCGATCACCTCGAACATCGCCCGCCTCGGCTCGAACACGCTCACCATCACCCCGTCGTTCGGGGGCGGCATGCGCGTCGTGGGCGGCCCGGGCGCCGGCCGATCGCGCGCCGGCGGCCCGCGCACCCAGGCCAGACAGCTCACCCTCGCCGACGCGCGGGCGCTCGCCGACCCCGCGGCCGCGCCGTCGGTGAAGACCGTCTCCCCGGTGGTGACCGCGGCGTCGCTCACCGCCACCTACGAGGGGGCGAGCCACTCGATCGGCCGCCTCGTCGGGACGTACCCGAGCTACTTCGAGGCGGCGAACCGGCCGGTGGCGAAGGGCTCCTACTTCATCAACGAGGACGTGCTCGCCTCCCGCAAGCTCGCGGTGATCGGCACCACCGTGGCCGAGGCGCTGTTCGGCGAGGCGGACCCGGTCGGGAAGCAGATCACGATCAGCGGCGTGCCGTTCACCGTGGCCGGGGTGCTGAAGGAGACCGGCACCCAGGGGGTGCAGGACGCCGACGACATCGTGATCGCGCCGCTGCCCGCGGTGCAGCAGAGCCTCACCGGGTTCGGCGGGCTCGACCAGATCGTGGTGCAGGCGAAGAACGCCGACGTGGTGGCCGACGCCGAGGCGGAGATCACCGCGATCCTCAACGAGCGCCACGGCATCACCGGCAACACGGCCCCGGACTACCGCATCCAGAACCAGGCGGCCCTGCAGGAGACGGTGAGCGCCGCGGCCGGCACGTTCACCGTGCTGCTCGCCGCGATCGCCGCGATCAGCCTTGTCGTCGGCGGCATCGGCATCACGAACATCATGCTCGTCACCGTGACCGAGCGGACCCGGGAGATCGGCATCCGCAAGGCGATCGGCGCGACCCGGGGCGCGATCCTCGGCCAGTTCCTCGCCGAGGCGA
>QGUZ01000399.1 GCA_003242605.1 Actinomycetota bacterium | reverse complement strand
CCGTCACGTCCGCCGGCAGCGCGACCACCTCGGGCGTCATCACGCGCCCCACCGACCGCTCCGGATAGCCGAGCAGCGCCGCGGTCTTGTCCCGCTCCGCCGGGCTCAGCCCGGCGAGCACCCGCTTGACCACCTTCGCGGGCGCTTCCTGCAGCATGCGGGCGCGGACGTCGGGCTCCATGTCCTCGACGAGATCCGCGAAGGCGTGCCCGCGCAGCGCGTCGAGGATCTCCCGCTGATCCACCGGACTGAGCTCCTCGAACACCTCGAGCGCCTTGTCCCGCTGCAGCATGCGGAACGGCACCGCCGCCACCACCGAATCCATCCGCGCGAGCTCGTCGGCGATGACGTGCGGCGGGCTGGTGTCCAGCCACCGCTGCACGGCGTCGAGCTCGTTCGCGGTGACCAGCTCGCGCAGCGACACCGAGGGCGTGATGAACGACTCGCGGTCGGACATGGCCGGTATCTCCAAACGGACGGCAACCAGCAGCCCCGTGCCCACCGCGGGCGAGCCCACACCGGCACGCGGGTCACGCGATGTTTCGGCCTGCCTCAGCCGGACGTGTGGTCCGCCCCCGGCCCGGCCGGATCAACCGGGTTCGCACCGGACCCCCAGTCTGGCCGTACTCGCGCCCGCATCCCGGTGCGTGACGGGCGTGAACGGTCTGGCGGCCGTGGCCGTGCTCGGCCGGCGGAGGAGCGGGGACGACGCGGAGCGCGATCTCGCGGCGGCGTCCGGGACGTACGCCGCAGCCACTGTGGAGTGTGCCAGAGGGGTGACGGTGACCGGTTCCGCGCTGAGGCGATCCGATCGGCACAGCGTGCTGCTCACGCCTGTGTGCGGTGGTCCTCAGCCCCGAGGGGAACGTTCGCATTGACCGATTCGCACCGATCAAGGCGTGCTGCAGGAGGGATCGCGGCATGATGCCGTGGAACCGCGGGTCTCAGTCCACCGGGCTCGTCTGGCGGCGATCCAGCCACTCCAACACGCAGGGCAACCAGTGTGTCGAGGTCGCACTCTGCGATGGCCGGATCGTGCTACGCGACCCGAAGGACCCCGACGGCCCGGTGCTGACCTTCAGCAGGGCCGAGTGGCGGGAATTCGTCCGCCGCCTGGGGCGACGGTGGACGGTCACACCGACTGGTGCTGGACGTGGCGATCGCCCCCGACGGGCCGTGGCCGGCCGGCCTCCGACGACGGCACCGTCCGCATCTGGAACGTGAGTGAGCCGCGCTTCGGATGTGCCGCGGTGGTGCGTCTCGACCATGCGTCGCGTGGCCGTCGCCGACCCGGGCCTCCTCCTCGCCTGCGGCGGCCCGAACGTGTACGGCGTCGAGCTTGCCCACGCGCCGTCCTTGCGCGCTTCCGGACGCTGACCTTCGGTCGAAGGTCGACCCGCTGCGCAAGGAGGTCAAGGGAGGAGTTCGCGTGGTGTACAGGCCTCGCCCGGGACCGGTCGTCGGTCGGGACCCGGACGATCCGTCTCCGCCTCGCTGTCCGGCACGTGCGGTCAGCGACGTCGAAGCTCACCCTGCATGATCCCGTTGACGAAGGCCTCGTATTCGGCGTCGGTGAACAGCAGCGGCGGGTTCTGCGAATTCTTGGAGTCGCGCAGGGCCACGAGGCCGTGGTCGAGGAAGGCGACCTGGACGCAGTTGGTTCCGCCGCTGCTGAAGGAACTGGTGAGCCATTGCGCGTTGCGGAGCTGCGTTTCGAGCCAGGCCGGGCCGATGGCGTTCTTGCTCATGCGAGATCCTTCGCGATCGAGGTGAGGACGGGTATGGACGCCCTCGGGGAGAGCGCGTCTGCAAACCCCCGCCGGCGGCTGAGCCGATATGGGCCGCCCGCTCGCCGTACCGATCCCGGTACGGCGAGCGGGCGTTGCGGGTGACGGCACCGTGGACGGCACGGCCGGAAGGGGTATCGGGTCGCCGTGCCGGCGGGCGGTCACAGGTAGAAGGTCTTGACGTTCTGGTACTCGGTGATGGCGCGGGGGCCGAGTTCGCGGCCGAGGCCGCTGTTCTTGACGCCGCCCCACGGGCCGGCCGGGTCGGGGATGTAGCCGTTGATGCCGACGGTGCCGGTCTGGATGCGGCGGGCGATGCGGCGGCCGCGCTCGGGGTCGCTCGTCCAGACCGAGCCGCCGAGGCCGTAGTCGGAGTCGTTGGCGATGCGGACCGCGTCGTCCTCGTCGGTGTACTCGATGATCGAGAGCACCGGGCCGAAGATCTCCTCCTGGGCGATGGTGGACTTGTTGTCCACGTCGGCGAAGATCGTCGGCTGGACGAACCAGCCGCGGTCGAGGCCGGGCGGGCGGCCACCGCCGGTCACCAGGCGGGCGCCCTCGCTGATGCCCTTGGCGATGTAGCCCTCGACCCGGTCGCGCTGCCGCTCGGAGACGAGCGGGCCGATCATCGTGTTCGGGTCGAGCGCGTCGCCCACCGGCAGCGACGAGGCGAGCGCGGCGAACGTGTCCACCACCTCGGCGTACCGCGATCGCGGGGCGAGGATGCGGGTGCCCGCGTAGCAGGTCTGGCCGTTGTTGATCAGCGTCGCCGAGAACAGCGCCTGGCCGATCTTGGACAGGTCGAGGTCGGCGTCGTCGAGGATGATCGCCGCGGACTTGCCGCCGAGCTCGAGCGAGACCGGGCGCAGCAGGCGGCCGCAGGTCTCGGCGATCCACCGGCCGGCCGCGGTCGATCCGGTGAACGCCACCTTGGCGATGCCGGGGTGCTGCACCAGGTACGCGCCGATCTCCCGGCCGCCGGGCACGATGTTGACCACGCCCGGGGGCAGGCCGGCCGCGATCACCGCCTCGGCGAACACGTACGCGTCGAGCACGGTCTCCGGCGACGGCTTGAGCACGATCGTGTTCCCGGCCGCCAGCGCGGGGGCGTACTTGAACGACGACAGCGTCTGCGGGTAGTTCCACGGCACGATCCCGGCGATCACCCCCATCGGCTCGTACCGGATGGCGAGGTCGCCGCCGAGGAACCGGGAGGTCTCCTCCTCGATCGGCGAGTTCGGCAGCAGGCTCGCCATGTACCGCAGGGTGCCGACCGGGTTCATGCCCTCGATGATCGGCGACAGCGCGATCGGCATGCCGTTCTGCATGCTGACGAGCCGCCCGATCTCCTGGGCGCGGGCCTCCAGCTCGGCGGCGAGCCGCTCCAGCGCGGCGGCCCGGCGCTCCGGCTCCCACGACGACCAGCCCTGCGGGTCCTCGAACGCCCGGCGGGCGGCGGCGACCGCCGCGTCGACGTCGGCCTCGGCCGCCTCGGGCACGGTGCCGATGTGCTCGCCGGTGGAAGCGTTGTGCACCTCGATGGTGGCGGAGGAGCTCGGCGGCACCCACTCGCCGCCGATGAACAAACGCTCGTGTCTGATCGTCATCGGAGTCCTTTCTCGGCGTCGACCGGCGAGCGCCGTCCGGGCGGGCCGTCTTCGCCGTGACCGGCGTGTCCCCCAACGTGCCCGCGCGCGGCTCGGCCGGGTTTGGCGCGGTTACCCGAAGCGGTGCGGGCGAGCAGGGGCCGCAGACGGCCGCGTACGGCACGGCCCGGCTCGCCCCGGTGCGGCGCGCCCACCCGATCCGCGCGGCCGCGCCCGCGGCGTGCCGCCGCCGGCCGCGCTGCGCATGCGTCCGGTCCGAAGCCTTTCGCACGGGCAGGGGCGTGCCGCACACCGGCAGACCGTACAAACCGGTCGCGATGCAGGTCCAGGTTAGATCCGGACCCCGGCCCGGGCCGCGCGACATTCGACGGATCCCGTCCGGCCGAAACCGGAGATCAGGGGGCCGACGGCGGGGCCACCGGCGGCGGCCGCCCGATGTACGTTTCCCGCCGCCGGTCCCGCCGCCGGCCGGGTCAGCCGATGCCCTGGGCCCGGCTGAGCAGACGCTGCGCGATGACGACGAGCGCGAGGAAGGCGCCGCTCACCACCTGCTGCACCGCGGAGGTGAGGCTGCCCACCTGGTTGATCAGGCTCTGGATGACGCCCATGAGCAGCACCCCAGCCATGGTGCCGCCGATGCCGCCGACGCCGCCGGTGAGCAGGGTGCCGCCGATCACCACCGCGGCGATCACGTCGAGCTCGA
>QGUZ01000398.1 GCA_003242605.1 Actinomycetota bacterium | reverse complement strand
GCCTCCCGCCCCCCCCGCCGATCCCCCGCCCGCGGGCCGCGAGCCCGCGCACCGCGCGGCGGCAGGAGCCTCCCCGGCTCACGCCCGCGCCGATCCCGGCGCCGCTGCCCGCCACGCCGTACGCCCCGGCGCCGATGCGCGCTACGGTACGGCCGGCGGCTCCGGTCACGGTGTCCACCACCTCGCCCGTCCCGCCGCCCGCCGGCTCACCCGCCGCGCTGCCGGAACCGGTGCCGGCAGCCGCGTCGGCGGCCTCCGGGTGAGGCCCCGCCGCGCGGGGAACGCGTGGTGATCGCCCGTCGCGGGGTGCCCGCGGCGGGCCGTACCGGGCCCGGGTGACCCCGGGCGGCCGTCACAGCCAGCCGTTGCGGCGGAACGCGCGGTAGAGCAGGGCGCAGACGAGCGCCATGACCCCGAGCACGAGCGGATAGCCGAAGGTCCACCGCGTCTCGGGCATGTGGTCGAAGTTCATGCCGTAGATGCCGGCGATCATGGTGGGCACGGCGAGGATCGCCACCCACGAGGAGATCTTGCGCATGTCCTCGTTGGCGAGCGCGTTGGAGCGGGCGAGCGCGGCCTGCAGGATCGAGTTGCACAGCTCGTTGGAGGACTCGACCTGCTCGCACACCCGGGACAGGTGGTCGCCCACGTCCCGGAAGTAGTCGCGCATCTCCGACGGGATCATGCGGCGCTGGGGGAGGCTGCGCAGCGGGGCCTCCAGCGGGGTCATCGCCCGCTTCATCTCGATCATCTCGCGCTTGAGCTGGTAGATGCGGTTGATGTCGCGCGAGCTGACGTCGGCGAACACCGCGGCCTCGACCTCCTCCAGCTCGGCCTGCATACGGTCGGCCACGGTGAGGTAGGTGTCGACGACGTGGTCGGCGATCGCGTGCAGCACGCCCGTGGGGCCGCGCTGCAGCAGCTTGGGCGCGTCCTCCAGCCGGGTCCGGACCTCCGACAACGGGCAGATGTCGCCGTGCCGTACCGTGATCACGAAGTCCGGGCCGACGAAGACCATGATCTCGCCGGTCTCGATGATCTCGCCGTTGTCGCCCGCCCGGTCGCCGAGGAAGTTGACGGTCTTGAGCACGATGAAGAGCGTGTCGCCGTACCGCTCGACCTTGGGCCGCTGGTGGGCCTTGATCGCGTCCTCGACGGAGAGCGGGTGCAGGCCGAACAGCTCGGCGAGCCACTCGACCTCGGGCGCGCGGGGCTCGTGCAGGCCGACCCAGACGAACGCCTCGGGGGTCTCGAGCCCGGCGTTGTGCTCGCGGACGAGCGCGAGCGCGCGGGGGATGTCCTCGGCGGCGACGCGCCGGCCGCCGACGTACGCGCCGAACTCGACGAGGGAGGCGCTCGGCGGTACGGGGGGACGGGCGGGGGTCTGCGGCGGTTCGGGGTGCCGCTTGGGCGGACGACGTGCGTGGCCGTTCACACGCGGTGCGGCCATGCGGGTGTGACGGTTGATCCGGGCGAAGAGCGTGGATGAGCGCATGGCGGTCCCCTTCCAGCCCGGCCCATGCACGCACGGATCGGCATCAGCACGTCGGCTTCAGCACGAGGGGAACGATCGTCAGCGGGCACGCGTGGGGCCGGGCACCGTAGTCGGAGTGGTCAAGGGTGCGCACGAGCGGGTGCGCCGGCACGTACTACTGCTGGGATCGCCAGGATTCACCTTGACCACCTCCCATCCTCGGCCAGGGCTCCGCGAAGCCACCCGGAAAAGGGCGCGTCGAGCCACGCCCCAAAGGACCATCGTTCAGGATAGCCCGCGACATTGGTGCTAAACGCCCGGAACGCGGCGATATTTCGGGCTTTTCCCGGCCCGGCCATCGACCGGCCGCCCCGAGCGAACGGCGGAGGAAGGGATCGGGGACGGCGCGAACCGCCGCGTCCGTACGGCTCCGCCGGGGATCGCGGGCGTACTCTCCCACCATAGCGGGACCTGAGCGTGTTCGGTGACGGGTACGCACTAGGCTCAGGCAGGTGCGCGTTCTTGTGATTGGGTCCGGTGGTCGCGAGCACGCCCTGTGCCGGGCGCTCGCGCTCGATCCTCAGGTCTCCCAGGTGCACTGCGCCCCCGGAAACGCGGGCATCGCCGAGACGGCGACGGTCCATCCGGTGGTCGCGACGGATCCGGGGCAGGTGACGGAGCTCGCCCGGCGGCTCGGCGCCGAGCTGGTCGTGATCGGGCCGGAGGCGCCCCTCGTGGCCGGGGTGGCCGACGCGGTCCGCGCGGCCGGCATCCCGTGCTTCGGGCCGTCCGCGCAGGCCGCCCGCATCGAGGGCTCGAAGTCGTTCGCCAAAGAGGTGATGGCGGCGGCCGGGGTGCCGACGGCACGGTCGCGCACCTGCACGGCCGAGGACGAGGTGGCGGCGGCGCTCGACGAGTTCGGCGCGCCGTACGTGGTGAAGGCCGACGGGCTCGCGGCCGGCAAGGGCGTCGTGGTGACGTCCGACCGCGCGGCGGCGCTGGCGCACGCGCGGGCGTGCGGCCGCGTCGTGGTCGAGGAGTACCTCGACGGCCCGGAGGTCTCGCTGTTCGCGCTGTGCGACGGCGCCACCGCGGTGCCGCTGCAGGCGGCGCAGGACTTCAAGCGGGCCTACGACGGCGACCAGGGGCCGAACACCGGCGGCATGGGCGCCTACACGCCGCTGCCGTGGGCGCCGAAGGACCTCGCCGACCAGGTGATGGAGCGGATCGTCCGGCCAACCCTCGCCGAGCTGGGCCGCCGCGGCCTGCCGTACGTGGGGGTGCTGTACGCCGGGCTCTGCCTCACCGCGGACGGGCCGAAGGTGGTCGAGTTCAACGCGCGGTTCGGCGACCCGGAGACCCAGGTGGTGCTCGACCGGCTGGAGACGCCGCTCGGCGGCCTGCTGCTCGCCTGCGCCGAGGGGCGGCTGGATGAGTTCGGCCCGGTGCGGTACCGGGACGGGGCCGCGGTCACGGTGGTGCTCGCCGCCGAGAACTACCCGGGCGACCCGGTGAAGGGCGACGTGATCGAAGGGCTGGACGACCTTCCGGAGCACACCTACGTGCTGCACGCCGGGACCGCGCGCCGGGACGACGGGGCGATCGTGTCGGCGGGCGGCCGCGTGCTCAACGTGGTCGGCACCGGGGCCGACGTCGCCGAGGCCCGCGCCCGGGCGTACGCGGCGCTGGGCCGGATCCGGATGCGCGGCGGCCACCACCGCACCGACATCGCCGCCGGGGTCTGACCCGGCGCGTCCCGGCCGCCGCCCCGGCCCGGCAGGCTCTCCGGCCCCGTCGCACCGTCGCGGTGCGGCGGGGCCGCGTCGTCTCCGGGCCCCGCGTCGTACGGCACCGCGTACCGCGGCCGTGCCGTCCACCGCCCGTCCCGCGCACCGCGCCCCTTCCCGCGGCCACCCGCGCGCCTGTGGCGCGCCGCCCACCGGCCCGTCCGGCGGCGTCGCCGAGGCCGTTTCGCCGCCGCCGGCCGTACCGCGGGTATTGCGAAACGAACGGTTTGGCGAATTGTTGGCATTTCCGCCGACCATCCCTTGGCACAGGGCAGAACAGATCAGTACAAAACTGATTCTTTGCCGCACTTATGGAAGAAACGGTCAGCAGGGACTGACTGCCTCACATTTGGACGGGTAAATCCGTGATTAAGCGTGATCAAGACCTGTAAGTCACAGGAGGGTGCGAAGCACGGCGAATTGCCCAGGTGATCAGCTGAAAGGGGCTACTGTTGCCCCGTAGGTCTGGTGAGGGAGCCGAGCGGCACGATCGGATTGTTTTCGGGGAGCGGTCGTGTGACAGGTGAGGCGGACTCGAACCAGTTGGCGTAGCGGGAGCCGTGCCGGGGCTCGTCGGGATGTCGTCGGCCGACCGGCGTGACGCGAGCGCGGCGGACTCGACCCCGAACAGAACGGCTGGCGCCCACCCATCCAGCGAGTCACATCCCTGTATCGAGGAGCCTCAGCACATGGTTCGTTACCGCGTTCGCGGTGGGAACGTCCTCAGTGGCACCGCATTCGTCCAAGGCGCGAAGAACGCAGTACTGCCGATGATCGGGGCCGCGCTGCTCGTCACGGAGGGCCGCACGGTCCTGCGGAACGTCCCGATCATCGAGGACGTGCGCCGGGCCGTGG
>QGUZ01000078.1 GCA_003242605.1 Actinomycetota bacterium | reverse complement strand
CAAGATCGTCGACGCCAAGCCGGACGCGGTGTTCAACACCCTCAACGGCGACAGCAACGTGGCGTTCTTCAAGCAGCTCAAGAGCGCCGGGGTGACCGCCGAGGACACGCCGGTGATGTCGGTGAGCGTGGCCGAGGAGGAGGTCAAGGGCATCGGCGTCGACAACATCGCCGGGCACCTGGTGGCGTGGAACTACTACCAGACCACCGAGCTGCCGGAGAACGAGAGGTTCGTCAAGGCGTTCAAGGAGCGGTACGGCGCCGACCGGGTCACCTCCGACCCGATGGAGGCCGGCTACAACGCGGTCTACCTGTGGGCCGAGGCGGCCAAGAAGGCCGGCACCACCGAGGTGGAGGCGGTGAAGAAGGCCGCGGCCGGCATCACGATGCAGCGCCCCGAGGGCCCCGTCACGATCGACGGCGAGAACCAGCACCTGTACAAGACGGCGCGCATCGGCGTGATCGAGCAGGACGGCCTGATCCGGGAGGTGTGGAACTCCGGCGAGCCGATCAAGCCCGACCCCTACCTGAAGACCTACTCCTGGGCGGGCGGCCTGAGCTGACCGCGGGGCACGCCCGGTTCGCGGGGCACGCGGCGGCCGGCCGGGGCGCGCACCCGGCCGGCCGTACCCGGGTCCGCGGCCGCCGGGCGGCCCGTCAGGACCGACCTTCGGACGACGACTCACGGAGCCGACCCAAGGAGCCGGAGTGCAGGCCTTCCTCAACCAGTTGCCCGTCGGGCTGTCGATCGCGGCCGTGCTGCTGCTCATCGCGCTCGGCCTGACGTTCACGTTCGGCCAGATGGGCGTGATCAACATGGCCCACGGCGAGTTCATCATGGCCGGGGCCTACACCGCCTACCTGCTGCAGGCGGTCGTCGGCACCGCCGCGGTGCCGGTGGCGCTGCCGGTCGCGTTCCTCGTCGCGGGCGCGATGGGGTGGCTGCTGGAGCGGCTCGCCATCCGCCGCTTCTACGGCCGCCCGCTCGACACGCTGCTGCTCACCTGGGGGGTGAGCCTCGTGCTGCAGCAGCTCGCCCGGGACCTGTTCGGCGCGCCGAACGTCCAGGTGGTGGCCCCGGGCTGGCTCAGCGGCGGGCTGCCGCTGTTCGGCACGCAGATCCCCTACGCCCGGCTGTTCATCCTCGCCCTCGCCGTCGGCTGCGTGCTGGCGATCTGGGCCTACCTCGCCCGGTCGTCCCAGGGCCGCCGGATGCAGGCGGTGATGCAGAACCGGCGGCTCGCCGCGATCGGCGGCATCAACACCGGCCGGGTGGACCAGCTCACGTTCTTCATCGGCTCGGGCCTCGCCGGCATCGCCGGCGTCGCGCTCACCCTGATCGGGCCGGTCGGCCCGGCCCTCGGCACGTACTACATCGTGGACGCGTTCCTCGTGGTCGTGTGCGGGGGCCTCGGCCGGCTCGGCGGCGCCGTGCTCGCCGCATTCGGGCTCGGGCTGCTCAGCTCCTACGCCGAGTTCTGGACGAACGCGAGCCTCGCGAAGGTGATCGTCTTCGCGGTGATCATCGCGTTCCTGCAGATCCGGCCGCAAGGCCTGTTCGTACTGCGATCGAGGGCGCTCACATGACCGTCACGTTGAAGACCGTTCCGGAGCGGCCGGTACGGCGGCCCGCCGCGCCGGCCCGCCTCGCCGCGGCGGCGTGCTCGGGGCCCGGGCTGTTCGCCGTGGTCGCGCTGCTCCTGCTCGTCGTGGCGCCGCTCGGGCTCGAGCCGTTCCGGCTGAACCTGCTCGCCAAGTATCTGTGCTACGCGATCGTCGCCCTCGGCATCGGGCTCGCCTGGGGCCGGGGCGGCATGCTCACCCTCGGGCAGGGGGTGTTCTTCGGCATCGGCGGCTACTCGATGGGGATGTACCTCAAGCTCAACGACGCCGGGGGCGACCTGCCCGACTTCATGGTGTGGAGCGGGGTGGAGGAGCTGCCCGCGCTGTGGGCGCCGTTCCGCAGCCCCGTGTTCGCGCTCGCGGCGGCCGTGGTGCTGCCGGTCGCGATCGCCACCGTGCTCGGCCTGCTCGTGTTCCGCCGCCGGGTGCGCGGCGCGTACTTCGCGATCCTCACCCAGGCGCTCGCCGCCGCGCTGGTGATCCTGCTCGTCGGCCAGCAGGGGCTCACCGGCGGCACCAACGGCCTGACCAACTTCTACGAGCTGTTCGGCCTCGACCTCGCCGCGGACGCCACCCAGCGCGTGCTCTACTTCGCGGTCGCGATCACGCTCGGGCTGCTGTTCCTGCTCGCCTGGCAGCTCGCGAGCAGCCGGTTCGGCAGGCTGCTCGTCGCGGTCCGCGACGCCGAGGACCGGGTGCGGTTCCTCGGCTACGACCCGGCCGTGGTCAAGACGATCACGTTCGCGGTCGCGGCGGGCATGGCGGGGATCGCGGGCGCGCTGTTCGTGCCGGTGGTCGGCATCATCTCGCCCGCGCTGCTCGGCGTGGTGCCGTCGCTGGAGCTCGTCGTCGCGGTCGCGGTCGGCGGCCGGTACGCGCTCGGCGGCGCGGTGCTCGGCGCGGTGCTGATGAACTGGGCCAAGACCGCCTTCAGCGAGGAGTTCGCCGGCGGCTGGCTCTACCTGCAGGGCGCGCTGTTCATCCTGGTCATGACCCTCGTCCCCGGCGGCGTCGCCGGGCTGCTCGCCGCGGCCCGGGACGCGCTCGCCCGGCTGCGGCGGCGGGCCCGGGCGGGATGGGCGGCGCGGGAGGCGAAGGAGGCGGCATGAGCGGCAACGGAACCGGCCGCGCGGCGGAGCCGCTGCTGGAGATCCGCGATCTGTCGGTGGTCTTCGACGGCTTCCGCGCGCTCGACGGCGTCGACCTCACCGTCGCCAAGGGCGAGCTGCGCTTCCTCATCGGCCCGAACGGCGCGGGCAAGACCACCCTGGTCGACGTGATCACGGGGCTCACCCGGCCCGCCTCCGGGTCGGTGCGGTTCGCCGGGACCGAGCTGGTCGGCCGCAGGGAGCACGAGATCGTCCGGCTCGGCGTGGGCCGTACCTTCCAGACGTCGGTGGTGTTCGAGGAGCTCACGGTCGTGGAGAACCTCGACCTCGCCGCGTCGTTCCGGCGGCCGCTCTGGTCGCTCATAAGGCGCAGAAAGGGTGTTTCGGACGCGGTCGCGCGGGCACTCGAGGTTACGGGACTCACCGATCTCGCCGACAAGGCCGCCGGCACGCTCTCGCACGGCCAGCGCCAGTGGCTCGAGATCGGCATGTTGATCGCGCAGGAACCCCGGCTGCTGCTGCTCGACGAGCCGGTGGCCGGCATGTCGAAGGAGGAGCGTGCCCGCACCGGAGAGCTGCTCACCCGGATCGCCGCGGAGCACACGGTGATCGTGATCGAGCACGACATGGATTTCCTGCGCCGTCACGCCTCGGTCGTCACGGTGTTGCACGAGGGCAAGGTGCTGATGGAAGGCTCGGTGGACCAGGTGCGCAACGACCCGAAGGTGCGCGAGGTCTATCTCGGCCGGGCCGCCCAGCCGGTGCCCGGGGAGGTGGGATAGGTGCTGTCGGTCCGCGGTCTTGAGTCGGGGTACGGCCGGGCGCGGGTGCTCTTCGGCGTCTCGCTCGACGTCGAGCCCGGGCAGCTCGTGTGCGTCATGGGCCGCAACGGCGTCGGCAAGACCACGCTGCTCAACACGATCATGGGGGTGATCCCCGCCACTGCGGGCACGGTCACCTTCGAGGGCCGCGACGTCACCAGGCTCAAGCCGCACGAGCGGGTACGGCTCGGCATGGGCTACGTGCCGCAGGGCCACGAGACCTTCCCGCAGCTCAGCGTGCTCGGCAACCTGCTGGTGACGCTCGAGGCCTCGCCGCACCGGGACGAGAGCGCGATCGACGAGGCGCTGGAGATCTTCCCCCGGCTCAAGCCGCTGCTCAAGCGCCGCGCCGGGTTCCTCTCCGGCGGCCAGCAGCAGCAGCTCGCGATCGCCCGCGCCCTGGTCACCCGGCCGAAGCTGCTCATCCTCGACGAGCCGACCGAGGGCATCCAGCCGTCGATTATTCTCGAAATCGAGGAAGCGATCGAACGCCTGCACACCTCTGGCCTGGCCGTTCTGCTCGTGGAGCAGTACGTGGACCTGGCACTGCGTATGGCCGATCGCTTCCTCATTCTCGACGCGGGCCACGTGGTCCACTCCGGCTCGGCCGACGAGCTGCGCGGGGAGGAGGTCCACCGGCTGCTCGCGGTCTAGCCACCCCTTCCGCATCGCCCGGCGACGTCCCGTGGGCGCCGCACGCGCCGCCGCGGACGGCGGGTGAGCCCCGCCGAACCGGGCCGGCGCGCGGGCGCCTCGCCGTCCGGCCCAGGCCGTACCGGACCTCGTCACCGGGCCCGCCGTCGGCGCCTGGTGGGCGACGCCGCCGCCGTCGTCGCTCGCCACGCGCATCCCGCGCGCGCCTGCCCGCCGTCGTGCGGCGGCTGGGGGCGGCCGGGATCACGGCCGCCGCACGCCCGAGGCCGCCGCCGGCCGCCCGGCATCGCCGCCGGGTGGACGGTATCGACGGCTTTTTCGCGTTGCGGCGGCACGCGTTCGCTCGCGGGGCGGGGATCTCCCCGCTATCTTTTCTCGCCGTGCGGCGTCCGAAATATCGGCCGGAATGTGTCCCAAATGTCGGGTCTCGGGCCGCCGGTGCCGCTCCGCCGCGGGCGACGCAGGACGCCGTTGCCCACACGCTTGCGCAAATCGTTCTCCACCTGGTTCGCGGGGCGGTAAATCTGGGGTAAGGAGCCGGGAAGCGCGGGTGGACGGTGAGGGGGGACGATGCCGGAGGTCGCCGATGTCCCCGGCAGGATTCGGCGGAACGGGGCGGCGGAATACGCCGCCGGAGCGGTGGGCGGCGCGCCGCCACGCGTCGCCGGGGGCGACGGCGGGCGGTCCGGACCGGAGGGCCGCGCCCCGCTGCCCGGAACCGCGGTGTCCGGGCCGTGGCGTGCGCCGGGCGGGCACCGGTACGCGGCGGTGAGCCGCGCCGCCGGCGGCCCCGCCGTACCCGCGGGCCCTCGGACGCCGGGGGTGGGCCGATGAGCCGCCGCGTCGACTGGCTGGTGTTCGGCCGCCCGCAGAGCGCGGCCATGCCGGGGCTGCGCCGTTCCTCGATCACCGACCCGGCCGAGCGGGAGCGGTGGGAGCGGCGGCTCGCGCCGCTCGCCGAGCCGCGCCGCGTCCCCGGGGTGGAGCCCGGGGCGAGCGTGTGCCGGCTGGTGTGGGACGACCGGGTGGTCGCCCTGCACCGGCTGCCCGCGGCCGATCCCGACGCGGGCACCGTCACCTACGCCTTCGTGGGCGAGGGAGAGGTGTTCGAGCCGAGGTCCGTGCTCGCCACGGCGGACACCTGGCACCACTGGATCCCCGCGGAGCGGGACGAGCCGATCGACGCCGCCCGCCTCGGCGGGCTCTCCCCGATCCTGCGGGACGAGCGCACCGATCAGGTGCGGCGGGGCCCGCACGACGCGCTGCGCCGCCTCGCGGCCGAGGTGCTGCGCGCCCCGGACCAGGGGTTCTCCTGCCGGCTGCCGCCCGGCGTCCGGCCCGGGAACCTGCTGTGGGGCCTCATCGACCTGCTCGGCGAGATCGTCGGGGACGGCACCGGCCGCTACTGGACGTTCTCCACCCGGGAGAGCGACGACACCCGCCCCGGGCTGCCGCGGTTCGTCTTCCTCGACGACTGGCGGCACAGCGGCCTGCAGCCCAGCCACTTCCGCCTCGACCTCGCCGCCCCGCCGCCCGGCCGCGACCGGTACCTGGACGCCGCCGACGCCCTTCTCGAGACCTACCGCAGCGGCGCGGCCACGGGCGTGCGCCGCCTGCTGCGCCGCATCGGCATCCGTCACGAGCGGCACGGCGAGGCCGAGCGCATCGCGATCGTCCTCAAGTACGCCGAGGTCAAGGGCATCCGGGTGGCCGGGCCCGTGGTGCGCGACAGCGAGCCGACCGTGGAACGGCGGGTGCCCGCGCACCGGCGGCAGCCGTACCCATTCGCGCCGCCGCAGACCCCGCCCGGCACGCCGCCCGCGGCGGCGGCGCCCGGGGAGAATCCCGGGCGGCGCCCGACGCCGCAGGCCCAGGCGAGCGGCGCACCGCCGGGGAATCCGCGGCCGTACGGCACGGCGGGCACGGCCGGACCCGCGGCCCCGCCGCCGCCCGCCGCCGAGCGCGTCGGCCCGCCGCCGGGGAGTCCGCCGGTGGACACCGGCGCCCGGACGGCCGGTTCCACACCCCCGCCGCCCGAGGCCGCTTGGAGCGGTGCGCAGAGCGGGCCTGCGCAGAGCGCCGAGCCGCCATCCGGCCCGGCGGCACCGGCCGAGACGAGTGCCGCCGATCGCGTCGGCCCGCCGCCATCCGGGCCTCGGCCGGATCACGAGCGGACCGGGGCGGCGGATGCCGGGGCATCGCGGTCTGCCGGGGCGGGGGAGCGGTCCGGGTCGCCGTCGCGGGCGGGGGAGCCGTCGGCGAGCGTGCCGGGTCCGGCTCCTGCCGTCCGGGCTGCGGACGTGGAGCGGGCCGGGTCGGCGCCGCAGGGTTCGCCGCCGACCGGCGTGGCCGGTGCCGGGGCGAGTGCTGCGGAGGCTTGGGCGTCGCCTCCGGTGGTGGCGGCGGAGAGTGCCGGCTCGCAGACGCCGGCGACGGAGCCGTCGATCGGTGCGCCCGGTTCGACGTCCGCCGTGCGGGCTAGGGATGTGGAGCGGGCTGCGTCGGCACCGGACCCGGAGAGCTCGCCGAGCGAGGTGCCTGGTTCCCGGATGAGTGCGGCCGAGCCCGGGGCGTCGTCTTCCGTGCCGCGGTCCGGGGCGCCGTCGCGGGCGGGGGAGCCGCCGGTGAGCGTGCCGGGTTCGGCTCCTGCCGAGCGGTTTGCGGGGATGGAGCGCACGGGCGCGGCTCCCGGTGCGACGGGTTCGCCGCCGAGCGTGGCGGAGCCATCGAGTGCGTCCGGTCCGGCGCCCGTTGTGGGGGCCGGGGATGTGGAGCGCGTCGGTGTGGCGTCCGATCCGGAGGGTTCGCCGCCGAGCGGGGTGGCGAGCCCCGGGACGAGTGTGGCGGAGCCTGGGGCGTCGTCTTCCGTGCCGCGGCCCGGGTCGCCGTCGCGGGTGGAGGAGCCGTCGGCGAGCGTGCCGGGTTCGGCTCCTGCCGTGCGGGCCGCGAACGTCGAGCAGGCCGGTTCGCCGCGGAGTGGGGCGGCGGGTGCCGGAGCGGGCGGGGCCGATCCCACGATGGCGCCGTCCACCGGCTCGCCTGCGAGCGCGGCCCAGGCGAGCGGAGCGACCGGCTCCGCCGACGACCCGGAGAACCGGCCGCCGGGCGAAGCGGCGGATGGCGGGGCGGAGGCGGCCGAGCAGGCGGGCTCGTCGGCTTCGGGCGCCGGGCGGCCGGCCGCCCCCGAGGCCGAGACACCGCGGAGCGCAACGGCGCCCGGCGAGGTGAGCGCGTCCGCAGGGCCTGCGAAGCCGGAGGCCGAGCCGCACGAGGCGGTGACGGCTTTGCGAATGGAGCCGCCGGGCGGAGCGGCGGATGCGGGCGGTGCCGCGGAGCCGGAGCCGAGGCGGCATGGGGCGGGAACGTCGCCGAGCGCGGCACCGGAGGCCGGGGCGAGCGGTGCCGGGATCACGCCGTCGTCCGGCACCGGGCCGGGCGACGCCGGGGCCGGTACGTCCGGCGGGCCGGAGAGCGCGGCGGCAAGCGCCCGGCCGGACGCCGGGGCGGGCGCATCGGGCTCTGCAGGCCCGTCGGCCCAGGGCGGGACGCAGGCCGGTTCGCCGTCGAACGCGGCCGGCTCACCCGAGGAAGCCGGGGGAAGCGAGCCCGGAGCGGCGGCCCGGCCGGAACGGGCCGCGGAGGCCTCGGCGGCGACACCGCAGCCCACGCCGGGCGAGGCGGCGCGGCCCGAGCGGAGCACCGCGGAAGGCGCGGACGCGACGACACCCCTCCCGCCGGTCCGGTCCGGCGGGGAGGCGGCGGGCGGCGCCGCCGGGGCCGCGGCGGAGACCCGGCCGGTGGCGCCCGTGGCGGAGCGGGGGCCGTCGGAGAACGTCCCCTTCCTGGTGCAGCGGCTGCGGACCGCCGAGACCTCCGCGGACGTACGGCAGGGCGTCGACGGCCTCGCCCGCGTGGTCGAGGGGGACGCCAGGGCCCGGGCGCAGCTGCGGGACATCCTCATCGGCAACGGGTTCTTCCGCGAACGGCTGAGCGGCGTGCTCCCCCCCGACGAGCTCGACCGCGCCCTGCGCGACCTGGTCCGCTGCTCGTTCGCCGACGGCGACGAGCGAACCCTGCGCCGGGCGGTGGAGCTGGCCGGACGGGACGACACCACGCAGGGGATGCGGGTGGCGCTGCTGGAGGCGGTGGTCGCCCACGGCGGGGCCGAGATCTGGCTCGCCCACTACGGCCCGTCCGCGATGCCGGCGATCCCCCGCTCCCGCCGTCCGGTGGCCGGTCCGCCGCGGGAGCCGGAACGCCCCGCCCGTTCCACGCACCCGATCCGGACCGCGAACGCGCTGAGCGAGTTCAAGGTGCCGGCCCTCGTCGTGCTGGCCATCTTCCTCTTCGGGACCGCGGTGATCTTCCTGGTCGGCAGGCTGTGACCGGCGCGCCCGGGCGGCCACGGGCGCCGCGGTCACTCGGTGAGCGGCGGTACGGCGTTCCGCGCCCGCTCCAGGGCGAGCTCGGGCCACCACTCGCCGGTGTCCGGGGTGACCACCCCGTACACCGGGTCCTCCGGGCCCGCCGTACCGCGGGTGCAGCGCATCGTGGACCGGCCGGGGTCGTTGAGCCACAGCAGCGCGTCCACCAGCACGTGGCCGGTGCCGGTGGTGGCCGGGCGGGCGCCCACGCCGCGGCCGGGCGGGTTGCACCACTCCTGCGGGTCGGCGAACCGCCCCGGCGGCGGTTGCCACTCGCCGGTGCCGTTCCGGCTCGAGTCGACCACGAAGCGGGGCAGGCCGTCCGCGTCGTCGGGCACCGCGCGCAGCGCGTCCTCCGGGCACCCGGATGCGCCCGACAGGCGCAGGTGCACGCACTTGGCGAGCCGGATGCCCCACGCCACCGACTCCGGCGTCGGCCGGTGGCCGTTCACGTTGAGGTAGAAGCCGTCCGCGCCCGCCACGCCCGCGGCGGCGAGCCGCTCCGCCGACGCCTCCAGCGAGGGCCAGCCGGCGAGCCCGCCGTCGAGGTAGACGGCCGTGCGGGCGAGCCCGCCCAGCCGGTTCACCGCGTAGCCGAGGTCCGCGTAGCGCTGCCGCAGCGCCTGGGGCCCGCCCTGCGGGCACTCGGGCGTGCCGGGCGCCCGCGACAGCCCGGCCGGTTCCAGGGCGACCACGGCCCGGCCGTCCCCGATGCCGTCGGCGACCCCGTCGATCCACGCCCGGTACGCCTCCGGGCTCGCCGCGCCGCCGTTGTGGCAGTCGCGCATCGGCACGAAGTCGGTGACGAACACCGGCACCGCGTCCTGCCGCGCCGCCCGCGCCATCGTGTCCCGCACGGTGCGCCGGACCTCGTCCGGGCCGCCGCCGGCCAGCCGGATCGCCTGCGGCACCCGGGCGAGCGCCCGCATCAGCGCGGCGTCCGCGGTCCGGCCCGCCCGCTCCCAGATCTGCGCCTGCCGCGCCGCGTCGCCGTCCGGCGGCACGTACAGCGTCGCGCCGCCCCGCAGCGGGTGCCCGCCCGCGGCGGCCGGGCCCTGTCCCGCCGGGGCGGCGTCCCCGCCCGACAGGGCGACCAGCGCACCGGCGGCGAGGAGGCCGGTCGCCACCAGGCCCGCGGCCGCGCGTACCGGCCACCGCCGCCGCGCCGCGCCCGGCGGCACGGTCGACGGCGTGGCGGACGGCGCCCCGCCCGGCCGCGGGGCCGGCAGCGGGGCGGTGAGGTGCCGGGTGTGCCCGGCGGTCAGCGCGTCGACGAGCTGCTCGGCCGTGGGGCGGGCGGCGGGGTCCTTCGCCAGCGCCCGCGCCACCAGCTCGCCGAGCACGCCGTCGAGCGGCGGGATCTCCGGCTCGTCGTGCACCACCCGGTAGAGCACGTCCTGCCCGGGGCCGCTGCCGAACGGCGGGGAGCCGGAGGCCGCGAACACCACCACCCCGCCCCAGGAGAAGACGTCGGACGCGGTCGTCACCTTCTCGCGGCGCGCCTGCTCCGGCGACATGTACGCGGGCGTGCCGAGCGTGAGCATCGACTGGGTGGCGCCGTCGGCGAGCAGGCGGGCGAGGCCGAAGTCGATCACCTTCGGGCCGACCGGCGACAGCAGCACGTTCGACGGCTTGAGGTCGCGGTGCACCACCCCGGCGGCGTGGATCGCGCGCAGCGCCGTGGCCGTGCTCACCGCGAGCCCCTCCAGGGCGGAGCCGCGCAGCGGGCCGTGCCGGCGCACCTCCTCCAGCAGCGTCGGCCCCGGCACGTACTCGGTGACGAGGTAGGCGGTGGGTCCGTCCACGTCGGCGTCGAGCACGGCCGCGGTGCAGAACCGGGCGACCCGGCGCGCCGTCTCCACCTCGCGGCGGAACCGCCGCCGGAACTCCGCGTCGGCGGCGAGACGCCGGTGGATCAGCTTGACGGCGACCCGCTCCCCGGACGGCGCCTCGGCCAGGTAGACGGTCCCCATGCCACCCTCGCCCAGGCGGCGCAGGATCCGGTAGGGGCCGACCCGGTCCGGGTCCCCCTCGAGGAGGGCACCGTCCATCGATACGCGATCGTAACCCTCGCCTTCCCGCCCGGCCACCGAAACGTCTGCACCCGCGGTACGGCGGGGCGGGGCCGGTGCGCGCGCCGCCGACGTGCCGGAAGAGCCCGGCCGAGGCGGGCGATGCGGGCCGCCGCCGGCGCGCGGGGGCCGGGCGGCGGGGCGGCGGGCGCCGCGGTGGCCGTGCCGTACCGGGAGACGGTGCCGCAAGACGGGCGGATGGGTTACGATCGGGGGCACGGCGAGCACGGTGCTCGCCGGTGTGTCGGACGCGCGAAACGGCAGTTCGACCGTCGAGTGTGCGTCGCGGCGGTGCATCCCCGACCGCGGTGGCGCGGCGGGATGGCCGCCCAAAGGTGGGGGTTCCTTGACATCGCACTCCCAGGTATCTGCTAACGTTCTTCCTATGCTGCGCGGGCTGCTCCTTAGCTGCCGCGGCGAGGGTCGGTGACAAAGGTCGGCTCCCTCGTCGCGGTGACAGCCATGCGTGTCGGCCGCCCCGATCCGGTGGCGACTTCTCTCTGAATCTCTCGAAACCCTTTTCCCGTTCTGGGCGCGTCGCCGCCGGTTCCCTCCGTCAGGTTCGCCTCGACAAGGAGCACAAGCATGTTTCCGCAGCAGCAGCCCAGCAGGATGCCGTTCCACCGGTACCGTCCGTTCAAGCCGATCGACCTGCCCGACCGCACCTGGCCGAACAAGGTGATCACCAAGGCCCCCAAGTGGTGCGCGGTCGACCTCCGGGACGGCAACCAGGCGCTGATCGACCCCATGGACTCGACCCGCAAGCTCAAGATGTTCGAGCTGCTGGTACGCATGGGGTTCAAGGAGATCGAGGTCGGTTTCCCCGCGGCGTCCCAGACCGACTACGACTTCATCCGGCTGATCATCGAGGAGGACCGCATCCCCGATGACGTCGTCATCCAGGTCCTCACCCAGGCCCGGCCGGAGCTGATCGAGCGCACCTTCGAGTCGCTGCGCGGCGCCAAGCAGGCGATCGTCCACCTGTACAACTCGACCTCCACGCTGCAGCGCCGGGTGGTCTTCGGCAAGGACAAGGACGGCATCACCGCGATCGCGGTCGAGGGCGCCAAGCTGTGCAAGAAGCTCGCCGAGGACATGGGCGACACCGAGATCTTCCTGCAGTACTCGCCGGAGTCGTTCACCGGCACCGAGCTCGAGTACGCGGTCGAGGTGTGCAACGCGGTCACCGACGTCTGGGAGCCCACCCCGGAGAAGAAGGTGATCATCAACCTGCCGGCGACCGTGGAGATGGCGACGCCGAACGTGTACGCGGACCAGATCGAGTGGATGCACCGCAACCTGGCCCGCCGCGACTCGATCGTGCTGTCGCTGCACCCGCACAACGACCGCGGCACCGCCGTCGCCGCCGCCGAGCTCGGCTACATGGCCGGCGCCGACCGGATCGAGGGCTGCCTGTTCGGCAACGGCGAGCGCACCGGCAACGTCTGCCTGGTGACCCTCGGCATGAACCTGTTCTCCCAGGGCATCGACCCCGAGCTGGACTTCTCCGACATCGACGAGATCCGCCGGGTGGTCGAGTACTGCAACCAGCTCCCGGTGCACCCCCGCCACCCGTACGGCGGCGACCTCGTCTACACCGCGTTCTCCGGCTCCCACCAGGACGCGATCAAGAAGGGCTTCGAGCACCTGGAGCGGGACGCCGCCGCCGCGGGCGTGCCGGTGAGCGAGTTCCGCTGGGAGGTGCCGTACCTGCCGATCGACCCCAAGGACGTGGGCCGCACCTACGAGGCGGTGATCCGGGTCAACAGCCAGTCCGGCAAGGGCGGCGTCGCCTACATCATGAAGACCGAGCACGGGCTCGACCTGCCGCGGCGGCTGCAGATCGAGTTCTCCCGGGTGATCCAGGCGCGCACCGACGCCGAGGGCGGCGAGGTCACCCCGGAGGAGATGTGGCAGATCTTCTCCGACGAGTACCTGCCGACCCCGGAGAAGCCGTGGGGCCGGTTCGGCCTGCTCGCCCACCGCAGCGAGGCGACCGTCGACGAGAAGGACAAGATCAGCGCCGACATCCGGATCGACGGCGAGATCCGCGAGATCCGCGGCATCGGCAACGGTCCGATCTCGGCGTTCGTGGACGCGCTGAGCACGGTCGGCGTCGACGTCCGCGTCCTCGACTACACCGAGCACGCGATGAGCTCCGGCAGCGACGCCCGCGCCGCCGCCTACATCGAGTGCCAGGTGGGCGACAAGACGCTGTGGGGCGTGGGCATCGACCACAACACCGTCACCGCGTCGCTCAAGGCGGTGCTGTCGGCGGTGAACCGCGCGCTGCGCTGATCCCCGTCCGGCGGATTCGCGTACGTACTGCGCCGAAGCCCTGCCGGTCCGGCGGGGCTTCGGCCTTTTCCGGCGTCACCGCGACGCCGGTCCCGAGGCCTCCTTCGGGAGGGGACGCCCGTACCGGGCCGCTCGCCGGCGCCGCGGGGGACGCGGTGGCGCGGGCGCGGCCGCACCAGACGCATCGCGGTATCGGCCGGCGGCTCGCGTGCGGCGCCGATGGGCGGGCGGGCCCGCGGGGCGGCTACTGGCTGTAGCGTTCGACCTGGTCGGCGGGGCGTACGGTGGCCTCGTCGGGGTCCTGGCCGGCGGCGCGGGCGGCGCGTCGGCGGCGGAGCAGGTCCCAGCACTGGTCGAGCGCGGTCTCCAGCCGGCGGATGCGGGTGTTCTCCTCCTGGGAGGTCACCTCGCCTGCCCTGAGCCGTTCACGCAGCCGGTGCTCCTCGTCGATGAGGTCGCGGATTCGCGCGAGGATGTCGCCGTCGTCCATCTGGTGGTCTCCCTCGTGTAGGTACCACTGACAGTAGCGCCTTCGGAAATCCACCGGCCCAGGCCCGCGCCGACGCCGAGGGCGGCGAGGTCACCCCGGAGGAGATGTGGCGGATCTTCGCCGACGAGTGCCCGCCGACCGCGGAGAGGCCGTGGGGCCGGTTCGGCCTGCTCGCCCACCGCAGCGTGGTGACCGTCGACGAGAACGACAAGATCGGCCCCGCCATCGGATCGACGGCGAGTGGGCGTCGACCACGACACCGTGACCGCGTCGCTCAAGGCGGTGCTGCCGGGCGGTCAGCCGCGCGCTGCGCCGGGCGCCCGCGTAGACCTTCTGCACGCGCCGAAGCCCTGCCCGGAGCGGGCGGGGCTTCGGCCTTTTTCCGGCGTCACCGCGACGCCGGTTCCGAGGCCTCCTTCCTGTCGCTCACGCCGGGCCGTGCCGCCGCCGGCCGGGCGCGCAGCACCGTGAGGCTGAGCACGAAGGCGGCGAGGACGAGGGCCGCGCCGATACCGAACGCGAGCCGGTGGCCCTCGGCGACCGCCGCCACCGGATCCGCACCGGCGGCGAGCAGGGCGTCGGTGCGCGCGGCCGACGCCGCGGCGAGCACCGCCACGCCCAGCGCCCCGCCGACCTGCTGGGTGGTGCTGAACAGGCCCGACACCAGCCCCGCGTCGTCCTTCCCGGCGCCGGACATGCCGAGCGAGGTGAGCGCGGGGGAGGCGAGGCCGAAGCCGCCGAGCAGGAACAGCACCGGCAGTACGTGGGTGGCATAGCCGGCGCCGGGCGTGAGGCGGAGCAGCGCCGCCAGGGCGGCGAAGAGCACGGCGAGCCCGGCCAGCAGCACGGCGCGCTCGCCGTACCGGGAGATGAGCCGGGCGGACACCCCCAGCGAGACCACCCCGATCGTCAGCGCGCTCGGCAGCATGGCGAGCCCGGTCCCGGCCGCGTCGAATGCCAGGACCTGCTGCAGGAAGAGCGCCATGTGGAACTGGAACGCGAGCAGGCCGCCGACGAGCAGCAGCTGCACCAGGTTCGCGCCCGCGACCGCGCGGGACCGCAGCACGCGCAGCGGCAGCAGCGGCCGGGCCGCGGTGGCCTGACGGGCGACGAACGCGGCGAGCAGCAGCACCGACAGCGCGCCGAAGCCGAGGGTGTGCGCCGAGCCCCAGCCGGCCCGGCTCGTCTCGACGATCGTGTAGCCGCAGAGCATGAGCCCGGCGGTCACCAGCAGCGCGCCCGGCGCGTCCGCTCCGGCGCGCAGCCCGAGCCCGGCCTCGGCCGGGAGCACCCGGAGGGCGAGGGCGAGCGCGGCGAGGCCGATCGGCAGGTTGATGAGGAAGATCCAGTTCCAGCCCGCGGCCTGGGTGAGCACGCCGCCGAGCACCGAGCCGATCGACGCCCCGGCCGCGCCGACGAAGCTCACCGCGCCGAGTGCCCGCGCCCGTTCGCGGCCCTCCGGGTAGAGCATCACGATCATCCCGAGGCTCACCGCCGAGGCCATCGCCGCGCCCACGCCCTGCAGGAACCGGGCCGTGACCAGCGTCGCCGCGTCCGGCGCCAGCCCGCACAGCAGCGACGCCGCGGTGAACAGGGCGAGGCCCGCGACGAACACCCGCCTGCGCCCGACCAGGTCGCCGAGCCGCCCGAACAGCAGGAGCAGCCCGCCGAACGCGATCAGGTAGGCGTTCACCACCCAGGCGAGGCTCGCGGCGCCGAACCCCAGCGCCTCCCGGATGGCCGGGAGCGCCACGGCCACGATGCTCCCGTCCAAGATGATCATCAGCATGCTCGCGCAGAGCACGATCAGCGCCGTCAGGCGTGACCGGCCGCCGCGCGGCCGCGGCTGATCCATGCGATTACCTCCAAAGGTGCACGACTTGTAACGGGATACATCGTGTGTGACCATTGGCCGTGCCGGAAGGAGGCACTTTCATGTTCCAGGGGCACACCGATGTGTCCGGCCAGGCCACGGCCGCCCCGGCGAAGAACCGGAACCGGGCCAAGGCCGAGGCGTGCACCGTGCGGCAGGTGCTCGACCGCGTCAGCGGCAAGTGGGCGATCGGCATCCTCATGGAGGCCGCGCGCGGGCCGGTGCGGTTCACCGAGCTGGAGCGCTCGATCGAGGGCATCAGCCGCCGCATGCTCACGCTGACCCTGCGCAACCTGGAACGCGACGGCCTGCTCGTGCGCACCGTCCACCCGACCGTGCCGCCGAAGGTGGAGTACGTCGCCACCGACATGGCCCGCGAGCTGTACGAGACGCTGCTCGCCCTCACCCGCTGGGCGGAACGCCACCGCGAGGCGATCGCCGCCGCCCGCGAGGCGTACGACCGGGCGCACGGCAGGCGGGGGGACTGAGCGCGGCGGGCCTCGGCCGCCGGGAGGCGGTCGCCGGCGTGTCCGCCGGTAACAGGACCGACCGCGGGCGACGCACCGCTCGGGGCTGCGGCGCGCACGCCAGGACGCGCGGCCGTGGCCCCCTGCGCTTCCGGCCCCATGCCGTGGACCCGTCCGGGAGGACGCGCCGCGCCGATGCCGTGACCGGGCAGGGGCGTCGGCCGCCCCCGGGGATCAGCCCGGCCGGGCACGCCGGGGCCGGCGGCCGGCCGCGGTCAGGCGTCGTCCGGCAGGGGCAGGCCGACCATGCGGGCCAGGCACAGCGCCCCGTGCTCGAAGGCCGCCGCGCGGTCGGTGATCACGTTGCGGTACATGCCGAACAGCTCGAAGCTGACCGCGCCGTACACCCAGGTCCACGCGATCAGGGCGCGCAGGATCACGTCGTCGGACACCGGCGGGAAGACCTGCTCCCGCAGCCGGGCCGCGTCCTCGGCGAAGGAGGCGGGCGCGGGCGGCAGGCCGGCGGGTGGCGCGAGCACCCCGGCCGCCTCGGCGTCGCGCAGGATCCCGGCGAGCACCCTGCCGTCCCGGGAGGCCGGGACCACCGTCTCCTCGGGGGCGGCGTACCCGGGCACCGGGGTGCCGTGGATCAGCGCGTACTCGTGCGGGTGCGCCAGCGCCCAGTCGCGGATCGCCCGGCAGCAGGCGAGCCACCGTCCGATCAGGTCCTCGCGCGGGCACGCCGCGTCGGCCCGCTCCACGGCCGCGCCCACGTCGTCGAACGCCTCGATGATCAACGCGGTGAGCAGGTCGTCCCGGCTCGGGAAGTAGCGGTACACCGCCGAGGACACCATGCCCAGCTCGCGGGCGACGGCCCGCAGCGACAGCCCGGCGGCGCCCACCTCGGCGAGCTGCCGCCGCGCCGCCGCCTTGATCTCCCGGATCAGCTCGGCCCTGGCCCTCTCCCGTGCGGTACGGCTCGCACTCATGACGGCATCCTACTGCACGAGAGAGCGCTGACCACAAACGAGAGCAATGCTCTTGACATAGGTGCTCACAAACGAGAGCATTGCTCTCGGATGAGGGCGGCGGGCCCGCCCCGCCGTTCGCAGGAGGCCGCGTTCCCGCGCCCGCCGCTCCCGTGCCGCGCCCGGCGACCGGCTCCGGTCACCGTCGCGGGCCGGCCCACGTCACCCATGCGCGGGCCGCAGGCCGCAACGTCCCGCACCCGCGGCGGCGGGATCGCCGTGCCTTCCTCACCCATGCGACCGAACGGACCCCCGAGGAGTCCCCATGAGCAGCAAGTACGTCGTCGCCGGAGCCGGCCAGGTCGGACACCACCTGGCCGAACGGCTCGCCGCGCAGGGCCACGAGGTCGTCGTGGTCACCCGGTCCGGCGCCGGGCCGCGCACGCCGGGCGTGCGCCGGGTCGCCGCCGACGCGGCCGACGCCGAACGCCTGACCGAGCTGGCCCGCGGCGCCGCCGCCCTGTTCAACTGCGTCAACCCGCCCTACTGGCGCTGGCCGGTGGACTGGCCGCCGATGGCCGCCTCGTTCCTCGCCGCCGCCGAGCGCACCGGGGCCGTGCTCGTCATCCTCGGCAACCTGTACGGCTACGGCCCGGTCGACGGGCCGATCACCGAGGAGTCGCCGCTCGCCGCCACCGATACCAAGGGCCGGGTGCGGGCCCGGATGTGGGCCGACGCGCTCGCCGCCCACGAGGCGGGCCGGATCCGGGCCGTCGAGCTGCGCGCCTCCGACTTCTTCGGCCCCGGCTGCCGCCACGCGTCGCACCTGGGCGAGCGCTTCGTGCCCCGGCTGCTCGCCGGCAAGCCCGCGCTCTACCTCGGCGACCCCGACCAGCCGCACAGCTGGACGTACGTCAAGGACGTCGCCCGCGCACTGGAGATCGCGGCGGCCGACGAGCGCGCGTGGGGCCGCCCCTGGCACGTGCCCACCGCCCCGGCCGTCACCGCCCGGGAGATCGCGGCGCGGGTGTGCGAGCTGGGCGGCGCGCCGCGGCCGCCGCGGATCACCGTGCCGCCTGCGTGGCTGCGCCGGGCCGCCGGGATGGTCTCGCCGATGCTGCGCGAGCTGGAGGAGATCCGCTACCAGTTCGACCGGCCGTACCTCCTCGACTCCTCGGCGTTCCAGGCCACGTTCGGCATGGCCCCCACGCCGCTGGACGAGGCGCTCGCCGAAACCGTCGACTGGTGGCGGTCGCGGGAGCGGGCCGCGGCCTGACGCCGGCGGCCCGGCGGCGACGGCCGGATCTGCAACATCTGTGTCGTTGACGCCATTTGTGCGCGGTCGTGAGCATGGAGCCATGCGCAGGGGCGTCGTCATCGTGATCTACGACGACTATCAGCTGCTCGACCTGGCCGGGCCGGTGGACGTGTTCAGCGTGGCGAGCCTGATCGCCGGCGACGGGGGATACGCGGTCGAGGTGGTCGCGGCCCGCGCCGGGGAGGTGCGCGCCGCGAGCGGCGTCACGACCACGGTGCGCACCGCGCTCGCCGACGTGGCCGGGCCGGTCGACACGCTGATGGTCGCCGGCGGTCTCGGCGTGTTCGACCACCTGGGCGACCGGGAGCTGATCGACGGGGTCGCCCGGCTCGCCGCCACCGCCCGGCGGGTCACCTCGGTGTGCACCGGCGCCTTCGTGCTCGCCGAGGCCGGGCTGCTCGACGGCAGACGGGCCACCACCCACTGGCTGGCCGCCGACGAGCTGCGCGCCCGCTACCCGGCGGTCGAG
>QGUZ01000397.1 GCA_003242605.1 Actinomycetota bacterium | reverse complement strand
CGACGCGTTCCGGCGGGCCGGCATCCCCGGGGTGGAGGCGGTCGACGCGGTCGAGACCCACGACTGCTTCACGATCTCCGAGTACCTGGCGATCGACCACATCGGGCTCACCGGCCCCGGCGAGAGCTGGAAGGCGATCGAGAACGGCGACCTGGAGCGCGACGGCCGCTGCCCGGTCAACCCCGGCGGCGGGCTGATCGGGATCGGGCACCCGGTCGGCGCCACCGGCGTGCGCATGGTGCTCGACGCCCACCGCCAGGTCACCGGTACGGCGGGGCCGACGCAGCTCGACCGGGCCCGCCGCGTCGCCACGCTCAACATCGGCGGCAGCACGACCACCGCCGTCGGCTTCGTCATCGGCACCGACTGAAGGAGATTCCCCCATGGACGTCCAGGTCGTGGGGCGGGCGTTGACCACCCTCCCCGAGGACGACGACCACCCCTACCGCACCGGGCCGTGGCGGCCGCAGACCACCGAGTGGGCCGCCGACGACCTCGACGTGGAGGGCGAGATCCCGGCCGATCTCGACGGCGTCTACCTGCGCAACACCGAGAACCCGGTGCACCCGGCGATCGAGCTGTACCACCCGTTCGACGGCGACGGCATGATCCACCTGATCGGGTTCCGGGACGGCAAGGCGTTCTACCGCAACCGGTTCATCCGCACCGACGGGTTCCTCGCCGAGCAGGAGGCGGGCCGCGCGCTGTGGGCGGGCATCGCCGAGCGGCGCGAGAAGGGCATCCGCAAGGACGGCTGGGGCGCCCGCGGCGGGCTGAAGGACTCCTCCAGCACCGACGTGGTGGTGCACGCCGGGGTCGCGCTCACCAGCTTCTACCAGTGCGGCGAGGTGTACCGGCTCGACCCGTTCACCCTCGACACGCTCGGCAAGGCCGACTGGGCCCCGGAGTGCGGGGTGTCCGCGCACACCAAGGTCGACCCGCGCACCGGCGAGCTGCTGTTCTTCAACTACACGACCGAGGCGCCGTACATGCACTACGGCGTGGTCGACGCGGACAACCGGCTGGTGCACTACACCGAGGTCCCGCTGCCCGGGCCCCGGCTGCCGCACGACATGGCCTTCACCGAGAACTACGCCATCCTCAACGACTTCCCGCTCTTCTGGGAGCCCGAGCTGCTCAAGAAGGGCGTCTACGCGGTCCGCTTCCACCCGGAGATCCCGAGCCGGCTCGGCGTCATCCCGCGCCGCGGCGGGCCGGGCGACATCCGCTGGTTCGAGGCGAGCCCGACGTACGTGCTGCACTGGATCAACGCCTACGAGGACGGCGACGAGATCGTCCTCGACGGCTTCTACCAGGACGACCCCGAGCCGGCCGACACCGGGGAGGGCGGCGTCTACCGGCGCATGTTCCGCTTCCTCGCCCTCGACCGGATGCAGACCCGGCTGCACCGCTGGCGGCTCAACCTCGTCACCGGCGAGGTGAAGGAGGAGCGGCTCACCGACACGATCACCGAGTTCGGCGTGGCCAACACCCTCATCGGCGGGCAGCGCCACCGGTACGCGTACGCCGCGACCGGCGTGGAGGGCTGGTTCCTGCTCAACGGCCTGGTCCGGCACGACACCGAGACCGGCGCCGAGCAGCGCTACCGGCTGCCGGAGGGGGTGTACCTGAGCGAGCCCGCGATGGCCCCGCGGGTCGGCGCCACGTCCGAGGACGACGGCTACGTCCTTACCTTTACCCTTGACATGAACGAGGATCGGTCCGACTGCCTGATCTTCGAGGCGTCGCGGATCGAGGACGGGCCGATCGCTCGGGTCCGGCTGCCGGAGCGGATCTGCAGCGGCACCCACGCCACGTGGGCGCCCGGGTCCGCGATCCCCGGCTGGCATCAGACGGAGTCGGCGGCCGACGCCCTCGGTTTCCGTCGATGAAAGGCGCCCGATTCGTTGACCCCGAGACCCGCCACCGCGGACGGCCCCGCCGAGCCGCTCGTCCACCCCCCGGACCGGCCCACCCGGCTCGCGCCCGGCGGGACGAACGCGGTCGGGTACACGCTCGGGCTGGTGAGCGACGAGTGGAACCTGCTGATCCTCCGGTACGCGATGGCGGGCGCCCGGCGGTACGCGGACTGGCGCGACGCGCTGCCGATCTCGCACGCGGTGCTCACCCGGCGGCTCGCCTACCTCACCGAGATGGGGGTGTTCGAGCGCACCCGGTACCAGGGCGGTAACCGCCTGGCGTACACGCTCACCAAGCGGGGCCGCGACCTGTGGCCCGTGCTGCTGGCGATCTGGGCGTGGGAGGCGGCGTGGGTGCCGGTCCACGTGGAACGGCTGCCGCGGATGGTGCACCGCGGGTGCGGGCGGGAGTTCACCCCCGTGCTCGAGTGCGCCGCCTGCGGCCGGCCGGTCGAGCCGCGCGACGTCGCGGGCGCGTTCGGCCCGAGCGGAAGCTGGAGCCGCTCGGTCCCGGCCGCGTCCACCCGGCGCCGGTCCGAGTCGACCGGCACGGCGGGGATGTTCCCCGAGACCATGGCGCTGATCGGCAACCGCTGGTCGGCGGCGATCCTCGGGGCCGCGTTCCTCGGCGCACGCCGGTTCCGCGACTTCGCCCAGTGGCTCGGCGCGCCGCCGTCCATCGTCTCGGCACGGCTGCGGACCTTCTGCGAGCTGGGCGTCTTCGCCCAGGAGCCGAACCCCGAACGACCCGACTGGCACACCTACCGGCTCACCAAGAAGGGCCGGGCCTTCTTTCCCGTCGCGATGACCGCCCTCGCCTGGGGCCAACGCTGGTTCCGCGCGCCCGAGGGGCCCGCGCTGGTCTTCACCCACCGCGCCTGCGGCCAGGACTTCCACGGCCGGCTCGCCTGCGACCAGTGCGCCTCGCCGCTGCGCGGCAGCGAGGTGCTCGTGGAATCCCCTAGCTGACCGCGGCGCACCCCGTCCACGGAGCCCGCACCCGGGGGCTCCGTGCACCCCCCATCGTTCACCGACCGTCATCCACCGACGGATGACGGTCCGTCTTCCCATCCACACATCGCCCCCGCACGCAGGAAGGAACGGAAGATGACCTACCGGGGCTTGCATCCCAAGGAGCGGGTCGAGGAGTACGTCGGACGCGGCTGGTGGACCAACGAGACGCTGGACGACCTGTTCCGGGCCCGGGTCGCGGCGGATCCCGACCGCACCGCGATCGTCGACCCGGCGAACCGGCGCGACCTCGTCGGCACCGACCCGCGCCGGCTCACCTGGCGGGAGCTGGACGCCGAGGTGGTGGCGCTCGCCGCCACGCTGCTCGACCACGGGTTGCGGCAGGGGCAGGTGCTCGCCGTACAGCTGCCGAACACGATCGAGCTCGCCGCCGTCTACCTCGCCTGCTGGCGGCTCGGCATCGTGATCTCGCCGCTGCCGGTGCAGTACCGCGAGCACGAGATCAACCGGGTCCGGGAGATCGTCGACGTCGCCGCGTTCCTCACCATCGACCGGGTGGGCGACCGCCGGCTCGCCGCCGAGGCCGCCTCGACCGGGGTCAAGGTGCTCGCGTACGGCGCCGACCTGCCCGAGGGCGTCACCCGGCTGGAGCCCGCCGCGGCCACCCCCGAGCAGGCCGCGGCCGTGGACGCGTACGTCGCCGAGCACCCGATCGACCCCAACGACTGCGCCACGATCTGCTGGACGTCCGGCACCGAGAGCATGCCGAAGGGCGTGCAGCGCACCCACTACGACTGGATCGCGATCAGCTGGAACACCATCGACGCGCCCGCGCTCACCGACGCCGACGTGCTGCTCAACCCGTTCCCCATGGTGAACATGGCGGGCATCAACGGCATGTTCCTGCCCTGGCTGCGGGTCGGCGGCCTGCTCGTCCAGCACCACCCGTTCGACCTGCCCACCTTCCTGCGCCAGATCGCCGAGGAGAAGGCCACCTACACGGTCGCCCCGCCCCCGCTGCTCAACCTGCTGCTCGCCAGGAGCGAGCTGCTCGCCGGGACCGACATCTCCTCGCTGCGCATGATCGGCTCCGGCTCGGCCCCGCTCTCCCCGGACATGGTGAAGGGCTGGCAGGAGCGGTACGGCATCGGCGTGATCAACTTCTTCGGCTCGAACGAGGGTGTGGCCCTGCTCACCACCCCGCGCGACGTGCCCGACCCGGAGCAGCGGGCCCGCTACTTCCCCCGGTAC
>QGUZ01000396.1 GCA_003242605.1 Actinomycetota bacterium | reverse complement strand
GCGGCCCGGCCGGGGGTGTGCCGCCGGTCGAGTACGGCGAGCACGTGCGGCCGCACGCTCTGCATGCCGAGGCTGATCCGGGTGAAGCCGCCCGCGCGCAGCTCGGCGAGCGCGGCCGGGGTGACCGACTCGGGGTTCGCCTCGGTGGTGACCTCGGCGTCCGGGGCGAGCCCGAACTCCTCGTCGATCACCCGCAGGATGCGCACCAGGTCGGCGGGCGGCAGCAGGGTGGGCGTGCCGCCGCCGAAGAACACGGTCTGCACCCGCGGCGCGGCGTCGCCGAGCACCCGCCGCGCGAGCCGTACCTCGGCGGCGGCGGTCTCGGCGTAGTCCGCGCGGCTCGCGCCCGGGCCGAGCTCGGCCGCGGTGTAGGTGTTGAAGTCGCAGTAGCCGCAGCGGGTCACGCAGAACGGCACGTGCACGTAGACGCCGAACGGGCGCTCCCCGAGCCCGCGGAGCGCGGACTCGGGCAGCTCGCCGGTGCGGGGCACCGGATCGCCGTCGGGCAGGACGGAGGGCATGGCGCGCCGGTGGCTACTTCTTCTTGTCGCCCGGGGTGTCGGTGGCGAGCGCGGCGACGAACGCCTCCTGCGGCACCTCCACCCGGCCGACCATCTTCATGCGCTTCTTGCCTTCCTTCTGCTTCTCCAGCAGCTTGCGCTTCCGGGTGATGTCGCCGCCATAGCACTTGGCGAGCACGTCCTTGCGCAGCGCCCGGATGTTCTCCCGGGCGATGACGCGGGAGCCGATCGCCGCCTGGATCGGCACCTCGAACTGCTGCCGCGGGATGAGCTCCTTGAGCTTGCGGGCCATCTCCACGCCGTAGGCGTACGCCTTGTCCCGGTGCACGATCGCGCTGAACGCGTCGACCGGCTCGCCCTGCAGCAGGATGTCCACCTTGACCAGGTCGGCCTCCTGCTCGCCCGCGGGCTCGTAGTCGAGCGAGGCGTAGCCGCGGGTGCGGGACTTGAGCTGGTCGAAGAAGTCGAAGATGATCTCCGCCAGCGGCAGCGTGTAGCGGATCTCGACCCGCTCCGGGGACAGGTAGTCCATGCCGAGCAGGGTGCCGCGGCGGTTCTGGCACAGCTCCATGATCGCGCCGATGTGGTCGGCCGGGGTGAGCACCGTGGCGCGCACCACCGGCTCGTACACTGCGGCGATCTTGCCGCCGGGGAACTCCGACGGGTTGGTGACGGTGACCTCCTTGCCGCTGTCGAGAACCACCCGGTAGGGCACGTTCGGCGCGGTGGAGATCAGCGACAGGTTGAACTCGCGCTCCAGCCGCTCGCGCACGATCTCCATGTGGAGCAGGCCGAGGAAGCCGCAGCGGAAGCCGAAGCCGAGCGCGGCCGAGGTCTCCGGCTCGTAGACGAGCGCCGCGTCGTTGAGCCGCAGCTTGTCGAGGGCGTCGCGCAGCTCCGGGTAGTCGTCGCCGTCGATCGGGTAGAGGCCCGAGTACACCATCGGCTTGGGGTGCTCGTAGCCGGGCAGCGGCTCGGTCGCCTGGCGCGCGGCCGAGGTGACCGTGTCACCGACCCGGGCCTGGCGCACGTCCTTCACGCCGGTGATGAGGTAGCCGACCTCGCCGACGCCGAGGCCGTTCTTCGAGGGGATCGGCTCCGGCGAGATGACGCCGATCTCCAGGGTCTCGTGGGTGGCCCCGGTCGACATCATCATCGTGCGCTCACGCGGGTTGAGGTGGCCGTCGACGACCCGCACGTAGGTGACGACGCCGCGGTAGATGTCGTAGACCGAGTCGAAGATCAGCGCCCGGGCCGGGGCGTCGGGGTCGCCGACCGGCGGCGGCACCTGCCGGACCACGTGGTCGAGCAGCTCCTTGACGCCCTCGCCGGTCTTGCCGGAGACGCGCAGCACCTCCTCGGGGGCGCAGCCGATCAGCCCGGCCAGCTCCTCGGCGTACTTGTCCGGCTGGGCCTGCGGCAGGTCGATCTTGTTGAGCACGGGGATGATGGTGAGGTCGGCGTTCATCGCCAGGTAGAGGTTGGCGAGGGTCTGCGCCTCGATCCCCTGCGCGGCGTCGACCAGCAGGATCGCGCCCTCACACGCCTCGAGCGACCGGGACACCTCATAGGTGAAGTCGACGTGGCCCGGCGTGTCGATCATGTTGAGGACGTACTGGACGCCGTCCGGGCCCTTCCAGGGCATCCGTACGGCCTGCGACTTGATGGTGATGCCGCGCTCCCGCTCGATGTCCATCCGGTCGAGGTACTGCGCGCGCATCTGCCGCTCGTCGACCACGCCCGTGAGCTGGAGCATGCGGTCGGCGAGCGTGGACTTGCCATGGTCGATGTGCGCGATGATGCAGAAGTTGCGGATCACCGCGGGGTCGGTCAGGCCAGGCTCAGTGCGCACCGTGGTCCGTTTCGGCAGGTTCGATCACGATCAAGGGGCCGGAACCGCCGGCCCGCCTTCCATGGTCGCATGTTCGGGTTACAGCCCGGACCGCCACGGCGTCCCGGGCGCGGTCCCGCCGCGTCGCGCGGCTCCCGTGCCCGCCCCGCTCGTCTCGCCCTCCGTGCACCCGATCGCGGGTGTGACCGCGGCGGCTCTCCGTGGCGAGTCTACCGGCAGGGCCGCGGGTCGGGCGCAACCTCGGGGCGGCGCGGCCCCGCGGCCGGGCGCGCCGCGGCCCGCCGTACGGCCGCGGCCGGGGGACGGCGCCGGCGGGCCCGCCCCCTTTCTCTCTTCTTTCTTTCGGTCTCCCGTTCGGCCGGCGGTCCGGGCCGGGCGGCCATGACAGGCGGGCGGCACAAGAAGAAAAGGTGTGCGGTGTGCGGCCGTGGCCGGTGGGGTGGCGGGCGAGCGCGGGCGCGGCGCGCACGGGTGGGATGGGCACGGACGGGATGGGCACGGACGGGTGACGGCTCGATAACCTCCGGTGCGGCTCCGACGCCGTGTCCTAAACTGCCTTCGGCACGGCACATTCCACCACCGGGTCCCCGTCCGGCCGCAGGCCGCAGGGGCCATGTGCCCTGCATTGATTTGAGCGGCGTGAGGGGCGTTGATACCCTATCGGACTGCGTGTGGTGCGCCCTCTCTGCCCGCGCGAACCAATCCACCGACCTTCTGACCGAGGCTTCTTCGTGGCTAACATCAAGTCCCAGATCAAGCGCAACAAGCAGAACGAAAAGCGTCGTCTGCGTAACAAGGCCGTCAAGTCGTCGCTGAAGACGGCGATCCGCAAGTTCCGCGAGGCCGCCGAGCGGGGTGACGTGGACGAGGCGGTTGCGCTCATGCGCGCCGCGTGCCGCCAGCTCGACAAGGCGGTGACCAAGGGCGTGATCCACAAGAACCAGGCGGCCAACCGGAAGTCGGCGATCGCCAAGCGCGCCGCTGCGCTGCAGGCCGCGGCGTCGAAGTAGGCCTATCTGGGCCGCGCAGGGCGCGCATCACCGTCGCGAGCGCCGTGACTCCACTGGGGAGCACGGCGCTTTCGCCATGCCGAAATATCGATAGTTCGTGACAATGTCATAATTTGTCACGGAATCGATATCACTTCTCCATTTCCGTCGCGCATCGCCTCCATCACCATCCGGCCCGGGCCGCCGACCGGGCGCGGGTTCCCGCTTACAGTCGTGCGCAGGTGGCTGCGATACGACGAGCGGAGGGGCCCGGATGCGGTGGCGGACGCCGCCGGCGGTGCGGCACGCGCCCGCCGGACCGCCGCCGCTGCTGCCACCCGGACCCGGCCCCCGTCGGCCCGCCGTCCTCCTCGCGCACGCCTGCGACCGGCCCCGTCCTGCCCTCCCGTACGGCGCCGCCCCCTCGCCGGTGACCCCGGCACGCCGGAACGCCGCCCCCTGTCCCGGCATCGACCGCGGCGGCGCGGGCCGGGCCGCTCCGCCCGCTTCCCGGGTTCTCGCCCGCACCGGCCCGCTGACCCCGCCGGCCGGGCGCGCCGTCCGCCCCTGCGTGCCGCTCGCCCGCCCGCATGCGGCCGAGGGCGCGCCACGCGCCCGGCCCGCCGTACCGCTCGCGGGCGCGGCCGCCGTGCATCCGGACCGGCCTCTGCCGCGTGACGGATCGCTCGCCCCCGGCCGTGTCGGCCCGCGGGGGGGGCCGCCGGCGCGGACCCCCGCGGGCGGCCCGCCCCCCTTGCCCGGCCCGGGAACGCCCCCCCCCGCCCCGGCCCCCCCCCGGGGCGCCCC
>QGUZ01000395.1 GCA_003242605.1 Actinomycetota bacterium | reverse complement strand
CACGAACCGGAGTGACCGGAGCGGGGGGGCGGGGCGTGGCGCCGCGGCGGGACCGGCCCTGATCGCCGTGGCCGTCGCCCGGCACGGTGCCGCGGCGGCCGGTGGCGGGGAGCGGCGCGGCGGTGCGCTTGGGCGGTTCGGGGCCGCCGTCGTCGCCGAACCAGCGGGCGAGGCGGCCGCCGCGGCTGACCGCGCGCAGCCGGCGTTCGGTGGCCTCGCGCGCGGCCATCGTGGTGACGATGAGCAGCTCGTCGCCCTCGCGCAGCCGGGTGTCGGGCGAGGGGACGAAGCCGGAGCGGCGGTCGCGGACGATGAGTCCGATCGCCGAGGGCGCGGGCAGCCGCAGCTCGCCGACCTCGACGCCGTGCAGCCGGGAACCGGGCGGGATGGTGACGGTGAGCAGCTCGGCGCCGAGCGCGTCGAGCGGCGCGGACTCGATGCCGATCTGCCGGGCCTGCTCGTCCTCGGCGAGGCCGAGCCGCCGGGCGACGAAGGTCAGCGACGGGCCCTGGATCAGGGTGAAGACGGCGACGATGACGAAGACGATGTTGAGCACGTGCCAGGCGCCCGGCACGTCGGCCACGATCGGGAAGGTGGTGAGCACGATCGGCACGGCGCCACGCAGCCCGGCCCAGGAGATGAACGCCTGGGCGCGCCACGGCATGCGGAACGGGAGCAGGCACAGCACGACCGAGATCGGGCGGGCGGCGAGCAGCAGCACCAGGCCGACGCCGAGGCCGGGCAGGAGGGCCGAGGGCAGGTCGCTGGGGTCGGCGAGCAGGCCGAGCATGACGAACAGGCCGATCTGGGCGAGCCAGGCGGCGCCCTCGGCGAACGAGCGGGTGGCCGCGCGGTGCGGCAGCTCGGAGTTGCCGAGGATGATGCCGGACAGGTAGGCGGCGACGATGCCGGAGGCGCCGGCCGCGCCGGCGGCGGCGAACGCGGTGATGCCGAGCCCGAGCGTGGCGAGCGGGTACAGGCCGCTGGCGGGCAGCGCGACGTACCGCAGGCCCTTGGCGCCGCCCCAGCCGAAGGCGAGCCCGAACAGGATGCCGACGGCGATCTGGTAGGCCATCTGCCAGCCGATCTCCAGCGGGCTGGGCAGGGTGCCGGCGGCGCTGAAGACGAGCACGAGGATGACGGTGGGGGCGTCGTTGAAGCCGGATTCGGCCTCCACCAGGCCGGCGAGGCGGCGGGGCAGCGGCAGCCCGCGCAGCACCGAGAAGACGGCGGCGGCGTCGGTGGAGGAGACGATCGCGCCGATCAATAAGGCCGTGCGCCAGTCCATGCCGAGCAGCAGGTGGGCGCCGGCGGCGGTGACCAGGACGCTGATCACGACCCCGGCGGTGGCGAGGATGCCGGCCGGGGCGAGCATCCGGCGTATATCGTTCCAACGCGTGCTCAGGCCGCCCTCGACGAGGATGACGGCGAGCGCGCTCGCGCCGAGCGTCTGGGCGAGGGCGGCGTCGTCGAACGGGATGCCGAGCCCGTCCTCGCCGAGCGCCACGCCGAGGGCGAGGAACAGCAGCAGGCTGGGGAGGCCGAGTCGCCCGGCGGCCCGGACGGCGGCGATTCCGGCGAACAGCACCAGGCCACCGATCAGCAGCACGATGTACAGCTGCGGCAGGCTCATGCGTTCGCGTACTCGCTTCCCGGCCGCCGTGCGGCGGCTGCTCGTGTCGTGGTCCGTCCTGTGACCGATGCCGGCGGCGCCGGGCGCCGCGGACGCGGCCGGTGCGCGCCCGGTGGTGGCGGTCGCGGCCGCCGGTCCGGCCCGAGACCGCGCCCTCCCCGCGGCGGATGTCGAGAACCGGCGAGCGGACGCCGTCGGCACCGTGCGATTGCGCACCCGTCGGTGACGGGAGACACCATCGTGACCTTGGGTGGTGCAGTCTCACCGTACCTTCGCAGTGGCGCCCGAGGCCAGTCATGATTGCGGTGGATTGCGCATTTAGACGTAAATAACACGCTATGTCGGGCTAGCGGTCGGCGGCCGGGGCGGCCCCGGGGCGGGCGCCGGAAGGGCCCGTCCTGCCCGGCGGCGTTCGACATAGGGTGATCACCGGCCGTCTCCTGGAGGTTCCCGGTCATGGCGTGGATCATCCTGATCGTCTCGGGCATGCTCGAAACGGCGTGGGCCGCGGCGCTCGCCGAGTCCAAGGGGCTGAGCCGGCCCTGGCCGACGACGCTGTTCGTGATCTTCCTCGCCGCGAGCATGCTCGGCCTCGCCTGCGCCCTGCGCTCGATCCCGGTCGGCACCGCGTACGCGGTCTGGGTGGGCATCGGGGCGGTCGGCACCGCCCTGTACGGCATGATCGTGCTCGGCGAGCCGGCCACGGCCGGGCGCCTGATCTGCCTCACGCTGATCATCGCCGGCGTGGTGGGGCTGAAGCTGCTGCACTGACCCCGCGCCCGGGCACCCCCGCACGCCGCGCCGGGGCGCCGCCCGGGGCCGGGCGTTCCGGGCGGCCCGGGCGGGTACGGCGGGCGTCACAACTGCGGCCAGTCCGGGACGCGGACCCGGCCGAGGAACAGCACGCCGTCGGCCGCGTCGAGGCGGGCCGGGTCGAGCGGGAAGTAGGCGTAGTGCGGCGAGGTGCGCGGGGCGGCGCCGGGGAGCGCCGCGGCGAGGGCGCGGGCGTCGGCGAGCGCGCGGTCCCAGGGCAGGGTGGCGAGCGCGCCCTCGAGGGTGCCGTCGGGCGGGGCGTCGTCGCCGAAGGCGCCCAGGGCCGAGGCGATGAACGCGTACCGCTCGCCCAGGTGGGCGGCGACGAGCGCGCCCGCGCTCCACCACTCCAGTTCCCGGTCGCCGAGCCGCATCGTGCTCCTGCACCGCTGCAGGTGGAGGTTGTGGGAGAAGACCAGGACCGGCCCGTGGGCGGCGATGGCGCGCAGGTTGGCGGCCATGAGCGCGTCTCGGACCGCCGACAGCCGGGACACCCGGGCCGGGGAGGTGTCGGCCATCCAGTGGTGGTAGCGCAGCAGGCCGACGGCGGTGCGCGCGTACAGCTCGGCGCGCTCCCGGTCGGCCGGGGCGAGCCGCGGCGCCTGGGTCTCCAGCAGCGTGATCAGGTCGTCGGCGATCAGGCGCAGCCGCCGGGCGTCCGCGCTCTGCCCGATCGACCGGGAGGGGTCCATCACCGTGGCCTGGTCGGTCCACCGCTCGTCCGGGCCGAGCAGCTCGTCGATGGTCTCCCAGGCGCAGGGCGGGTCGTCGACGAGCGCATACAGGCCGGCGAGCGCCTGGCGCGGGCTGTCCGCCCAGTACTCCAGCGGGCCGTCGAAGCCGAAGAAGCGCAGTCCGGTGCCGTGCCGCCGGTTGTGCTCGCGCATCCAGCGCACCAGCTCGCGGTTGGCGGGGAAGGCGCCGAAGCCGTGGCTGAAGCCGTGCTCCATGACCTGGTCGAGGTCGCCGGCGCCGGTGGTGACGTACGCGTCGACCAGCAGGCCCTTGAGGCAGTCGCTCTCGATGGCGAACGCCCGGAAGCCCTCGTGCTCGACCAGGTGGCGGAAGATCTCGTTGCGCGCCTCGCCGAGCTCGGTGACGAAGTGCATCGCCTCACCGAGGCCGAGCAGGTCGGGCCGGGCCGGCAGCGAGCGGAGGAAGGCCGATACGCCCGGTCCGTCGAGCGGCCGGGCCGTTTCCCTGATTTCCATACGTTTTACGGTATCGTTGAACCTTCGGTGTAAACTTTCCGCGCTTTTCCAGGGGATTTGCGCGGTGAACCTTCAACCGACGGGGCAGCCATGAGGCCGGTGGACCTGGCGCGCGAGCACGGCCTGTCCCCGCAGGCGGTGCGGAACTACGAGAGCGCGGGCATCCTGCCCGCCGCCGCGCGCACCGCCGCGGGCCACCGCGTCTACACGCCGCTGCACGCGGCGGCGCTGCGGGCGTTTTTGTCGCTGGTGGCCGGGCACGGGCACGCCACGGCGACGGCGATCATGCAGGCGGTCAACCGGGGCGCGGTGGACGAGGCGCTGCGGCTCATCGACGAGAGCCACGGGCGGCTGCTGGAGGACCGGCGCACCCTCGAGGCGGTGGACGCCGCGCTGCGCGACCTCGCGCCGGTGCCGCCGCCGGGGCCGGGGGGGGGGGCGGGCGGCGCGGGGGGGCGGCGGGGGGGGGTGGGGAGCGGCAGACTGCGCAAGTGGGAGCGGGGCGGGCTGGGGCGGCCGCGCCG
>QGUZ01000394.1 GCA_003242605.1 Actinomycetota bacterium | reverse complement strand
CGCAGGCGCCGCCGCCGGCGCGCCGCGCGGCCGCGCCGGCGGGCGCCGGGCCGCGGCGGCCGCCACGGCCCGCCGTACCTCGGCCGGCGGCGGTCAGCGCGCGGACGCCTCGTGCACCAGGTCGGTGAGCCGGGCGAGCTGGTCGGGGTCGGTGGCCGGCAGCACCCCGTGGCCCAGGTTGAACACGTGGCCCTCGGCGACGCGTCCCCGGGTGAGCACGTCCCGGGCGCGCCGCTCCACCACCTCCCAGGGGGCGAGCAGCACGGCCGGGTCGAGGTTGCCCTGCAGCGCCTTGCCCGCGCCCACGCGCACCGCCGCCTCGTCGAGCGGCACCCGCCAGTCCACCCCGACCACGTCGGCCCCGGCCTCGCCGAGCAGGCCGAGCAGCTCCCCGGTGCCCACGCCGAAGTGGATCCGGGGCACGTCGAGGTCGGCGAGCCCGGCGAAGATCCGGGAGGTGTGCGGCAGCACGAACTCGCGGTAGTCGTCCGGCGCGACCGCGCCCACCCAGGAGTCGAACAGCTGCACCGCCGCCGCCCCGGCCTCCACCTGCACGCGCAGGAAGGCGAGGGTGATCTCGCTCAGCCGCTCCATCAGGGCGTGCCACAGCTCCGGCTCGCCGTACATCATCGCCTTGGTGCGGTCGTGGTTCTTCGACGGGCCGCCCTCGATCAGGTAGGAGGCGAGGGTGAACGGCGCGCCGGCGAACCCGATCAGCGGCGTGCCGCCCAGCTCGGCGACGAGCGCGCGCACCGACTCGGCCACGTACGGCACGTCGTCCGGCTCCAGCGGGCGCAGCACGGCGAGATCCGCGCGGCTCCGGATCGGCGTCTCGACCACGGGCCCGACGCCCGGCTTGATGTCGAGGTCGACGCCGATCGCCTTCAGCGGCACCACGATGTCGCTGAAGAAGATCGCGGCGTCCACGCCGTACCGCCGGATCGGCTGCATCGTGATCTCCACGACGAGCTCCGGCGTGGCGCAGGCGGTGAGCATGGGCACGCCCTCGCGCACCTTGCGGTACTCGGGGAGCGAGCGGCCGGCCTGGCGCATGTACCAGACCGGCGTGTACGGCACCGCCTGACGTCGGCAGGCCCGGATGAAGACGGAGTCGGCTGGCTGGGAACGCACCTGTCCAGGGTGCCATGCCGCACCGCCGGTCCGGCATTCGCCACGCCCTCAGGGTCACGGGACGGCCAAACCACGGACACCGGCCGTTCAAGTCTCCGACATCTCACCTTGGGGCAACGATTCTGATACCACTTTCGGGACACGCCGAGCGCGATGCGCGGAAATGTCGGCGTGACATGTCAACGTCGGACCCGACCCATAGCCGGGACTCAACGAAAGGTCCGTGACGATGACCCTGATGTGGAGTTCCCCTGAGCGCCGCAGGTGCCGTTCCGCTCGCCACTCCTGCCGCCACTCCTCCCACCACTGTGGACGGATCGACGTTCTGCGGTGACCGCCGTGCGCACCCCGCTGCTTCGTGCCCTGCCACGTCCGGCCTACCCTGCAGTTATGTCCCTCGGTGACGCGCCGTTGCCCGCCGCGTTCCGGCGCGCGCGGGAGAGCCTGCTCGCCGCCCGGCCCCGGCCCGAGATCGAGCTGGAGGACATCCCGGCCCCGCAGCGGCTCGCCCCGTACTCCGCCGCGATCGGCGCGACGGTCTACCGTCGCGACCCGCGCGGCCGGGGCGACGAGGAGCTCGCGGTCGGCCGGCTGATCCTGCTGTTCGACCCGGACGGCCGGCACGGCTGGGGCGGGCGGTTCCGCCTGGTCGCGTACGCGCGCGCGGAGATGGAGCCGGAGATCACCAACGACCCGCTGCTCGGCCCGGTGGCCTGGAGCTGGCTCACCGAGTCCCTCGACGCGCACGGGGCCCGCTACCTCGCCGCGGGCGGCACCGTGACCCGCGCCGTCTCGGAGGGGTTCGGCGACAAGGACGGCGAGCCGGTCACGACCGAGCTGGAGCTACGGGCGTCCTGGTCCCCGCAGCAGGAGGACCTGTCCGCGCATGTTGCCGCGTGGTGCGACATGTTGTGTCTTGCGGCCGGGATTCCCCCACTACCATCCGAAGTGGCGGCACTTCCCCCAAGGCCTCCGCGTAGGGAAGATCGGGAGTCCCACAGATCGTGAGTGAAGAGAGCGACAGCGAGGCGGTCCTACTGCTGGAGCCGCGCGACGGCATACCGCCGGTGGTGAGCGACGCCGAGGGCCTGGCCGAGGCGATCGAGGCGCTGGCGGCGGGCACGGGGCCGGTGGCCGTGGACGCCGAACGCGCCTCCGGCTATCGCTACAGCGGCCGCGCCTACCTGGTCCAGCTCCGCCGGGCGGGTGCCGGGACGGTGCTGATCGACCCCACCGGCCTGCCCAGCGGGTTGGGGGAGCTGGCCCGGGCGCTCGGCGACGCCGAGATCGTGCTGCACGCCGCCACCCAGGACCTGCCGTGCCTGACCGAGCTCGACTTCCGGCCGCGCGTGCTCTTCGACACCGAGCTCGCCGGCCGGTTGCTCGGCTACGAGCGGGTCGGGCTCGGCACGATGGTGGAGACCGTGCTCGGCTACCGGCTGGAGAAGGGGCACTCGGCGGCGGACTGGTCCACCCGGCCGCTGCCGATCGAGTGGCTGCGCTACGCGGCCCTCGACGTCGAGCTCCTCGTCGAGCTGCGCGACGCGCTGTACCAGCAGCTCGCCGACGCGGGCAAGCTGGAGTGGGCGCGGCAGGAGTTCGCGGCGATCCTCGCCGCTCCCCCGCCGCAGCCGCGCTCGGACCCCTGGCGGCGCACCTCCGGGATCCACCGGGTGCGCTCGCTGCGCGGGCTCGCGGTCGTGCGCGAGCTGTGGCTGCTGCGCGACCGCATCGCCCGCGAGGCCGACCTCGCCCCCGGCCGGGTGCTCCCGGACGCGGCGATCATCACCGCGGCGCTGGAGATGCCCCGCACCACCAAGGCGCTCACCGAGATCAGCGCGTTCACCGGGCGGGCCGCACGGCGGCACCTGCGCGAGTGGCTCGGCGCGATCACCCGGGCCCGGATGATGACGGAGTCGCAGCTCCCCCAGCCGAGCGCGCCCGGGGACGGGCCGCCGCCCGCGAACCGGTGGGCCGACCGCGACCCGGCCGCCGCGGCCCGGCTCGCCGCCGCCCGCGCCACGCTCGCCGAGCTCGCCGAGAAGCACCGGCTGCCGACCGAGAACCTGCTGCAGCCCGACACGGTGCGCCGCCTCACCTGGGATCCCCCCGAGGACATCTCCCCCGACGGCATCGCGGCCCGGCTGCGCCGGCTCGGCGCCCGGGAGTGGCAGATCGCGCTCACCACCGAGCCGCTGTCGGCGGCCCTCACCCGCCTGCGCGCCAAGGCGTGACGTCCGGCCGCGGCCGGACGCGCGAGCCGTACCGCCGCGGGTCACCGCCCCCGCCCCGGACGGGCGAGGACGGGTAAAGGTTTCGTTTTGGCGTGCCCTGATTCCGGTCGTGCACGGCCGGGCGAGGCCGATCGACTCTCCCGGCTCCGCCATCGGCGTGCCAGGCGACGGCGTGCCGTGCCCCATCGGCGCGGGCTCCCGGCGCACGATGTGCCGGCCCGCACAACCGATCAGGAGGCACACGATGAAGGCGATCACCATGGTGGCGCTGGGCGCCGCGCTCCTGCTCGCCGCGGCCCCCGGCGCCACGGCGGACTCGACCCCCAAGAGCGAGATGACCCTCACCGTGACGAGGCCGGACGGCTCGAACCCGCAGTCGGTGACGCTCACCTGCGACCCGGACGGCGGCACCCACCCCAGCCCCCGGGAGGCCTGCGACCTGCTGCGCTCGGTCGACGGCGAGATCGGCCTGCTTCGCCGGTCGCCGGGGACCGCCTGCACGCGGGAGTACGCGCCGCGGCTGGCGTCGGCGCGCGGCGTCTGGCGCAGAACGAAGCAGTTCGCGGTCACGCGCACCTACAGCAACCGGTGCGAGATGCTCGCGACGACCGGGGTCCTGTTCGAGTTCGCGCGGTAGGTACGGCGGGGCGGCGACACCATCCGGCCGTGGCCGGGACCGGGCCGCCCCACCCCACGCCCGGCCGGCGCTCCCGATCCCCTAGGCTCCTGGTGACGACCAGGACGTAGCGGACGACGGGGGTCAGGCATGCGGGAGCTGCTGCTCGGCGTCAGTCTCGGCCTCAGCGCCGGGCTGAGC
>QGUZ01000393.1 GCA_003242605.1 Actinomycetota bacterium | reverse complement strand
TCGGTCGGGGACTCGGTCGGGGTCGCCTCGGCGCCCTGCGTGGAGTTCGGCGCGGGCTGGTAGGTGGCGAACTCCCGGGAGCGGGCGATCACCGGCACGTTCATGGTGATGGCGCCCGCGTTCTGGAACTGGAGCGTCAGCCGCACGTTCTCCCCGCCGCGCAGCGGCTTCTTCAGGTTCTCCACCGTGATCTGCGGCTCGGGGTTCGCGCTCTTCACCAGGACCTTCGGCGGAAGGGAGATCGTGGTGGAGGTCCGGGCGGTCTCCGCGAACTGCGGGTCGATGGAGATGCCGCTGAGCTGGTCGGCCGTGGCGTTGTCGTTCACCATGGTGAGGTAGAGAGGCGCGGCCGAGCCTGCGGCGAGGGTCTGACCCGATTCCGGGCCGAGGATGAACGCCTGCGCAACGGTGATGCCGTTCTGCGACGCCTCAGCGGCCTCGGTCGGGGTGTACGGCTGAGCCAGGTTGGCGTCGAAACCTGCGCCACACGCGCCCAGAGCCGGGGCGACGGCGAGGAGCGCGGCGACGGCGAGCACCCTGGGTCGGCTGGTGCGGGTCACGGCAGTGGTCTCCTTGGTACAACTGATGTTTGTCGGCAGACAACCTTATCCGTGCCGTCCGGCCGTGGATGAGGCACCCTGGTGTGGTGGAAAAGCCGCTCGGAGCGCAGGTCATGTCCCGGATAAAGGATCACGAAGCACATCATCGAGCCCTTGTCAAGCCCTAAAATGACCGCTTGACCTGCGGTTATGTTGATTTCACTGTTCCGGGAGGCTGTAAAGGCGTGGTACTCTGGAGATAGCGGAAGGGGTACTTCTCACATGACTTTCCAGGTCGGCGACACTGTCGTCTACCCCCACCACGGGGCTGCTCGGATCGAAGCCATTACGACCCGCGTCATCAAGGGCGAGGAGAGGACCTACCTGGTCCTCAAGGTCGACAAGGGCGACCTTACCGTACAGGTTCCCGCCGACAACGCCGAGCTCGTCGGTGTGCGCGACGTTGTCGGGCAGGAAGGGCTCGAGCGTGTCTTCGATGTGCTGCGCATGCCGCACACCGAAGAACCCACGAACTGGTCCCGTCGCTACAAGGCGAACCTCGAGAAGCTGGCGTCCGGTGACGTCAACAAGGTGGCCGAGGTCGTCCGCGACCTGTGGCGGAGGGACAAGGAGCGCGGCCTGTCCGCCGGCGAGAAGCGCATGCTCGCCAAGGCCCGGCAGATCCTCGTCAGCGAGCTCGCGCTCGCCGAGAAGACGAACGAGGACAAGGCCGAGGCGCTGCTCGACGAAGTTCTCGCCACCTCGTGCAGCTGAACGACGGTCCCAGGCGGGACGCCGAGGCTTTGCAGGTCATGCCCAGGGTGGGCGTCGGAATTGACGTCCACCCTTTCGCATCGGGCCGCCCGCTCCACCTGGCGGGGCTGTTCTGGCCCGACGAGACGGGCCTGGCCGGGCACTCGGACGGCGACGCGGCCGCGCACGCCGCGTGCGACGCGTTGCTGTCCGCGTCCGGCCTCGGCGACCTCGGCCAGGTGTTCGGCACGTCCGACCCGCGCTGGGCGGGTGCCTCCGGCGTCGCCCTGCTGGAGGAGACCGCGCGGCGGGTGCGCGCCGCCGGCTTCCGGATCGGTAACGTCGCCATCCAGGTGGTCGGCAACCGTCCCAAGCTGGCGCCGCGCCGTGCCGAGGCCGAGAAGGCGCTCTCGGCCGCGATCGGCGCGCCGGTGAGCGTGAGCGCGACCACCACCGACGGTCTCGGCCTCACCGGCCGCGGCGAGGGCATCGCCGCCATCGCCACCGCCCTCGTCATCCCCGCCGATCCCGCCGTCTCCGGCTGACCACGCCTGCACGCCGCGCGCCCGGCATGCCTCCCCACCCGGCGGTCGGCCGAGGTGGCGTCCGGGACGCCGCCGGGCGCGCACCGGCGGAGCATCGTCGCGGCGGCGAAGCGAGTCTTCGAGCATCGGCCGCGGCGGCCTGCCGCCCGTGGTGAACCCGCGACCTCTGCGGGACCGCCACGGAAGGCGGGCCGCCGCGGCCTTTGCCATGCCCGCCGGCCGCGGACACAGCGTCCCTTCTCGGACATCCGGCCCGCTCACCGGCGGCCGCCCGCCTTTGCCCGCCCATTGCCCGGGCTCGACCGGTGCGTTCCGGCCGTATTGCCGGGGTCCGGCGGCCTCATCCGGAGCCGGCACCGGTTCGCGGCCGGCCGTCTGCGTACCGGTGTCCGGAACATTCGGGCGATTCGGGTGCCGTGCGGCGCGGCGGCCACGCGCGGAGCAGGGCCTGCGCCCTGTTCCCTCGGAGGGCGAATCCCGAAATCACGTGCGCCTTGGGAGTGTCCCGGTGGTCGGGGCATCGCGGGCACCTCACCAGTGCCCCGAGGACGGGGCGGCACGACCTCCCCCCGACCTCGACGCGGGGCGATCCATACAGCTTTCGGGGCGGAGGAGCGCTCCGCGGGCGCGCCGCGGCGGCGATCAGCGCGGCTCGCCGATCGGCCCGTTGTCGCGTACGGCGCGCCGACCTGCCCGAAGGAAGCGGTGCGAACGAGGCGATGGCGGACGATCTACCGTCTGACCTGCGAATTTTTCACCAGGGGGATGAACCGGCGCGGGAAGGGTAGCGCTCAGGAACGAGAGCCAAGTCGTCACCCTCAAGGGGAGGTCGCAATGACCGTCAGTGCCATCATCGGCGCCATCATCGTCGGTGCGATCATCGGTGCGCTCGCCCGCCTGCTGCTGCCCGGACGCCAGGCCATCGGCTGGATCCTCACGATCGTCGTGGGCATCGTCGCGGCATTGATAGGTACCGCGATCGCCCAGGTACTCGGGGTCGCCACGACGCCGGGGATCGACTGGATCGAGCTGCTCATGCAGATCGTCCTCGCGGTCGTCGGTGTCGGGATCGTGGCGGGCGTCCGCGGGCGCCGGGGCGCCAGCAGGCCCTGACGTCCGTGCCGTAGCGCGTCCGCCGGGGGCGGCCACGGCTTCAGCGGGCGTCCCGTCCTTCCCCGCGTGCGGAAGAGCGGCCGAACGCCATCGCCGGGCCGGTCAGTCCTGCGGTGGCGTCGGGCTGCTGCGCATCCGCCCGGACGGCGGGGCGAGGGGCACCGTGGGCCCGGTGAGCGAGCCGCCGGTGCCCGGATCGGCGTCCGCCGTACCCCGCGGGAGCGGCTGATGCCGCTTGCGGACGTGCGGGTACGGCCGCGTGTCCTTCTCCGCCTCGGACGGCTCGGCCGCGTCCGGGTCCGCGCCGGGCTCGTCCGCCGATTCACCGGTGGACGCCTGGGCGGGTGACGTGGCGGGCGGCCACACCCGCGTGCCCGTCTCCTCGGTCACGGCCTCACCGGCCGCGGCGTCCCGGTCCCGCGGGCTCACGACAGTGTCCTTTGGATCGTCCTTCGGCTCGTCCGCCGCCTCGGCGCCGGGCGCGTCGACCGCGGCGGCCGGCGCTCGCGCATCCCGCTCCGCACCCGGGCGGGCCGTACCGTCGTCCGCGGGCCGCCGCACCAGGTCACCCCACCGGACCGGCCGGTTGCCGCGCAGCCGGGCGGTGGGCGTCTCGGCCGCGTCCCCGGCAGCCGCGACGTCGCGTGGCCCGGCCTCATCCGCCGATTCCCGGTCTGCGACCTCCCCGGCCCCCGGCCGGACGTCCGCGGGCGCGTCTTCCGTGGCCGCGCCCGCCGAGCGGCGGCGCCACAGGCGGCGCCGCCCCTTCTCCTTCGCCGGGCCCACCGGCCGGGTGTCGGCCGAGTCGGCCACGGCGTCGCCGGCGTCCGGAACCGGCCGCGGCGCCTCCGGCGCGGCCTGCGGCCCCTCCGCACCCGGGGAACGCGGATCGGCGGCGGGCCCACCGGACGCCGGCCCGCCGGATGAGTCCGAGGACGGCGCCGCGGGCCCGGCCGGGAGCGGCGCCGGCAGCGCGGCCGAGTCGGGGATCGGAGGCTCGTGACTGACGCCGACCGGCGCGGGCGAGCCGGTGGCGGGCGCGGCCGGGCGATCCGCCGCCGCGTCGCCCGGGTCCGGCCGCTCGGCGTCGTCCGGGCCGGCCTCGGCGGCGGTGCGGCCGGGCGGCCCGGCGACGGCCGGCGGGGGCGCCGTGGGCACGCCGTCCGGCGCCGCGGCGTCGGGCCGCCGCTCCTCCTCGGCGGCGTCGGTCTCGGTGAACGGCACGATGTCGTACGGCCCCGCGTCC
>QGUZ01000077.1 GCA_003242605.1 Actinomycetota bacterium | reverse complement strand
GCGCGTACCCCGACCGGCGGTCGCCAGCACGAGGTACGTGCCGTCCTCGCTCACCGCGACGAGTCGGAGCTCCTGCATGCGAGTCCCTTCGTCGTCGTGCTCAATCTTCCCCCGGACCCTTGAGTCTCTCGCGAGAGTCGATTCCCTTCCAGCACCGTACCCGGCATGTCCGAACTTCGCCTTCCTCGGGGGTGCCAGAGTCGCGGTGACGCCGGGAGCTTTTGTCGTGTTTACCCTTATACCGACCTTCGGTGTGCCGCAACCGGGTACGGCCCGGGGCGAGCCGGATACGGTCCTGGACGAATTCTCGCGTGTCGCGGACGAGCGCGGCGTCGACTTGGGCGAAGAGTTCGAAGAAGAATTCACGCGCCCACATCCTCGCCAGCTCGTGTCCGCCTTCGCCGCCGGTTTACCGACTCCTTGCCGTCGGCCCGGCCCACTGCCACACCGTCTCATCCGGGAGCGCGAAAGCAAGCCGACACGCCGGGGTGGGCGCCGATCGGGTGCGGTACGGCCGGCCCGGGCCGCGCGACCCGGGCCATCCCGGGCGTATCGGTCGGGGTGCCGCCCGGATCCCGCACCCGCTGAGCCATTGCCGGTCGAGCACCGTCATCCGAGCCCGGCCGGCAGGGCCCCTCATCAGATCTCTCATCCGAGCCCTCTCGTACCGGCCCTTCAGCCCAGCCCTTCAGCCGAGCCCTTCAGCCCAGCACCGTGTCGAGGTACTCGTTGCCGAAGACGCGGTCGGGGTCGAGCCGGTTCCGCAGCGCGACGAAGTCGCCGAAGCGCGGATAGACCGAGCCGAGATAGGCCGCGTCGCGGGTGTGCAGCTTGCCCCAGTGCGGGCGGCCGTCGAGCCGCACCATGAGCCGCTCGGCCGCGTCGAAGTAGCGCGGCTGGGGCGTGCGGTGGAAGACGTGGAACGCGAGGTAGGCGGTGGGCCGGCCGTACGCGGGGGAGAGCCAGGCGTCGCTCGGCGGCGAGACCCGCACCTCGATCGGGAAGGAGATGCGCAGCCGTTCCCGGTCGATCAGGTCGCGTACCGCGCGCAGCGCCGTGCCGAGGTGCTCGACCGGGATCGCGTACTCCATCTCCAGGAAGCGCACCCGGCGCACGGTGGCGAACACCCGGTACGACACGTCGGTGAACTCGACGGAGCTCAGCGCGGCCCCGGCGAGCCGGTTGATCGCGGGGATCGCCGCGGGCAGGCGGGCCCCGAGCTCGCACAGCGCCCCGAAGACCGTGTTCTCCAGGAACTCGTCGTCGAACCACCGCCGCAGCGGGCCGCGGCCGCCGATCGGCCCGTCGCCGCGGTTGTTGAGCTTCACCAGGCAGGCGTCGGTGTGCGGGAACCAGTAGAAGTCGACGTGCTCGTTGAGCGCGAGGATCTCGTCGAGCCGGCCGAGCACCGCGTCCAGCCGCATCGGCTTGCGCACCGCGCGCAGCAGGAACGACGGCACCACCTTGAGCGTCACCTCGGTGACCACGCCGAGCGCGCCGAGCCCGACCCGGGCGGCGTCGAACAGGTCGCGCCGCTTCGGGTCGGCCTCGTCCTCGCCGACCCGGGTCACGGTGCCGTCGGCGAGCACGAGCTCGAGCCCGGCGACCTGGTCGGCGAGGCCGCCGACGTCCCGGCCGGTGCCGTGGGTGCCGGTCTGCAGCGCCCCGGCGATCGTCTGCGCGGTGATGTCGCCGAGGTTCGCCAGGGCGAGGCCGCGCCGGTGCAGCTCCTCGTTGAGCACGTGCAGCGGGGTGCCCGCGGCCACCCGCACCCAGCCGTCGCCGACCTCGCGCACACCGGTGAGCGCGTCGGGCCGCAGCAGCAGCCCGTCGGTGAGCGCCACGCCGGTGAACGAGTGGCCGCTGCCGGCCATGCGGACCCGCCGGCCCGCCGCGGCGGCGCGGGCGACGGCCTCGGCCACCTCGTCGGTCGAGGCCGGGGTGCAAACCTCGGCGGGGGAGGCGACCTGGTTACCGGCCCAGTTCCGGAAGACCTCGCGCATGAATGTGAAAGGTACTCATGAGCGCTCCTCGCCGGTAGGGGTCGGCAGCACCGTTCGCGCGCCATCGTCGGCGGCGCGCAGCAGCGCCGAGCCGGCGTACGCGATCGCCACGGCGACCAGGCCGCTGAGGAACGAGTAGACGTAGGCGTTCGCCGGGCCGTACAGGTCGGTGAGCCGGCCGCCCGCCCAGGAACCGGCCGCGACGCCGAAGCTGAGCGCGGTGGAGATCCACGCCATGCCCTCGGTGAGCAGGTGCGGCGGCACCAGCCGCTCGATCAGCGCGTAGCCCGTGATCAGCGTGGGGGAGATGGCGAGCCCGGCGCCGAACAGCGCGAGCGCCATCGCCAGGTTGCCGCGCACGAACAAGATCGGGGTGAGCCCGACCGCGAACACCAGCAGCGCCCGCAGGTACCGGGTGCGCAGCGGGATGCGCCAGTGCCGGCCGCCGAACCAGAGCCCGGAGACGAGGCTGCCGCCCGCGAACGCGGCGAGCATCGGCCCGGCCGCCCCCTTCGCGCCGTGCGCCTCGGCGTACGCCACGGTGATCACGTCGGTCGAGCCGAACACCGAGCCCATCGCGAGGAAGACGGCGGCGAGCAGCGCCACCCCGGGGATGAGGATCGGGCTGCCGCGGTGCCGCGTGCCCGCGCCGCGCCGCACCGGCGGCTCGGTACGGCGCTGCAGCGCGAACGCGATCGTGCCGCCCACGCCGAGCACGAGCGCGAGCAGCAGCCCGGCGTACGGGTTGACCATGGTGGCGAGCCCGGTCACCACCGTCGGCCCGGAGACGAAGATCACCTCGTCGGCGACCGACTCGAACGAGAACGCGGTGTGCAGCCGCCCGGATCCGCCGAGCAGGTGCGACCAGCGCGCCCGCACCATCGAGCCGAGCGCCGGCGCCGCGGCGCCCGCGATCACCCCGGCCGCGAACAGCGTCCAGGTGGCGGCCCCGGCGTGCACGAGCAGCATGAGCGCGGCGAGCGCGGCCCCGTGCACGAGCGCGAGCGGGATGAGCACCCGGGCCTGGCCGAACATGTCGACCAGCCGCCCCGACAGCGGGGCGGCGACGGCGAAGGCGACCGAGACCACGCCGGAGAGCGCCCCCGCGGTCGCGTACGAGCCGGTCACCGCGGAGATGAGCAGGACGATCCCGATGCCGAGCATCGACATGGGCATCCGGCCCAGAAATCCGGTGACGACGAAGCCCGTGACCCCGGGCGTGCGGAACAGGTCTCGGTACGGCCCCACCAACGTCCTCTTCCTCCCCACACTCACAGCAACGCGCCCCATTGCGCGAGTCCGCGCGCCCGCCCACGGCCACCGCGATCGCCGTTCGTGCTCAGCGGACGGCGACGCCCACCCGAGACATGGGAGCTGTCCCTTTTGACCTTCTTGCGGGCCTCGTGTCGGCCGCAAGCAATTTTGCACCCACGTATCCGTTACTCGGACACCGCGTCCCAGTCGATCTAAGGTGTCCGCCGTGTCCCGTATTCCGCACCTCGCGATCGTGGTCGGGACCCTCGCCGGTGTGATCGTCCTCACCGTGGCGTCGGCGGGGGTCTACCTGCTCGCCCACGGCGGCACGGGCACCCCGCCGGCGACCCGGGTCGCCGGTACGGCGGCGCCCCCGCCGCCGCGCCCCGACCTGCCGCTGGTCACCGTGCCCGAGCCCGCCGCGGAGGCGACGCCCCGGCCCACCCCGGCCACGTCCACGCCCGCCGCCGGGGGCGGGCCGCGGCTCACCCCGCCCGCCGTGGTGGCGATCGCCCCTCGCCGGGTCGGCGAGGCGCACCTGCGGAAGCTGCGGTCGCTTCGGCACGTGCGCGGCACGCTCGCCGTCGGCGGCGGCGCCGTGCGGGTCGCCGGGGTCACGCTCAACCTGCTCGCCGTACCGGTGGCGGAGTTCCCGGCGTGGACCCCGCTCGGGGTGGCGGACCGGCCCGAGCCGTGGGAGGCGCTGCGGCGCGGCGAGCTCGTCGCCGAGGCCGCGGCCGCGCGCCGGCTCGGCCTCGTCCCCGGCGCGCACTACGAGATCGAGGGCGGCCCCCGGCTACGGCTCGCCGCCGCGGCCGCCATCGGCCTGCCCGGGATCGACGGCTACGTGAGCGAGGAGACCGGGCGGCGGCTGGGGCTCACGCCCGGCGTGGTGGTGCTGGTGAGCGGCCCGGTGACCCGGGCGGAGGAGCTCACCGGCGGGGTGCGCCGGGTGCTCGGCGCGGGCACCCAGGTGGCGCCCGCCGGCATGGCCGCGGCCGCCCGCACCGCGGCGCCGCGCGCCGCCCGCACGCCGTCCCGGGACGACTTCACCGGCCGCGTCGGCCGCCCGGCGAGCTACATCGAGCTGTACCGGCGGGCGGCGGCGCTCTGCCCGGGCCTGTCCTGGACCGTGCTCGCCGCGATCGGCCAGGTGGAGAGCGGGCACGGCCGCAACAACGGCCCCTCCTCGGCGGGCGCGCTCGGCCCGATGCAGTTCATGCCGGCCACCTGGCGGGCCTACGGCGTCGACGGCGACGGGGACGGCCGGGCCGACATCATGAACCCGTACGACGCGGTCCCGGCCGCGGCGCACTACCTGTGCGCCACCGGCGCGGGCGAGGGCGGCGACCGGCTGGCGAAGGCGATCTGGCACTACAACCACTCGTGGTCGTACGTGTCCACGGTGCTCTCGCTCGCCAACGCCTACGCCGCCGCCTATCCGGACTGACCGCCGGGGCCCGGGCGGCCGGGCCCACGGGTCAGGGACGGCCGGGCCGGGGCGGCGCCGGGCAGCAGAAGTCCGGGCAGTTGACCGGCTCGGGCTCGGCGAGCAGCTCCGCGACCATCCCGGCGAACCGCGGGTGGGTGCCCGCGGTGGCCGCGCGGGTGAGCGCGATGCCGAGCTCCCGCGCCACGTCCGCGGCCTCCACGTCAAGGTCGTAGATGACCTCCATGTGGTCGGTGACGAACCCGATCGGCACGAGCACGACCGCCGGCACGCCCTCCTTGGCGAGCTCGCGCAGGTGGTCACAGACGTCCGGTTCCAGCCACGGCACGTGCGGCGGGCCGCTGCGGCTCTGCCACACCAGGTCCCACTCGGCGCGGCCGACCCGGTCGGCCACCAGCCCGGCCACCCGGCGCAGCTGCACCACGTACCCGTTGCGCCACGGGCTCGACCCCTCCTGCATCGCCAGCGGGATGCTGTGCGCGGTGAACACCAGCCGGGCCCGGTCGCGCAGCCCCTCCGGCAGCCGCCCGATCGCCTCGGCCGTGTGGTCGGCGAACGCGGCGATGAACGCGGGATGGTCGAAGTAGTGGCGCAGCCGTACCACCTCGGGCGCGCCGGGCACCTCGGCGCGGGCCCGGGCGATGTCGTCGAGGTACTGGCGGCAGCTCGAGTAGGAGCTGTAGGCCGAGGTGATGAACGCGGCGGCCCGCCGGACGCCGTCGTCGGCCATCCGGCGCAGGGTGTCGGCGAGGAACGGGTGCCAGTTGCGGTTGCCCCAGTAGATTGGCAGGTCCACGTGCGGGCGGATCGCCTCGATCAGCTCCCGGCACTGCCGGTTGATCGGGCTCACCCCGCCGAACCGGTGGTAGTGCTCCGCCACCTCGAGCAGCCGCTCCCGGGGCACGCCGCGTCCCCGGACCACGTTCTCCAGGAACGGCATCACGTCGTCGGGCCCCTCGGGCCCGCCGAACGAGACGACGAGCAAGGCGTCATAGCTCCCCATGCCCCCATCCAATCGCACGGACCCCTCGCCCCCTCCCGCGCGGGGGTAAAGGTAGGTTCGGCAGGGTGAGCAATCAGGATGTTCCCCGAAGCGAGCTGCTCGACCTCGCCGTGGCCATCGCCAAGGAGGCGGGCGACATGCTCGTGGCCAAGCGGCCACGGCGCCCGGAGGTCGTCGAGACCAAGTCGAGCCCGACCGACGTGGTGACCGCGCTGGACCACGCCTCCGAGGAGCTGATCCGCGGCCGGATCCGCGAGGCCCGGCCGGACGACGCCATCCTCGGGGAGGAGGACGGCCTCAGCTCCGGCGGCGGGCGGATCCGCTGGATCGTCGACCCGATCGACGGCACCGTCAACTTCCTGTACGGCCTGCCCGAGTGGGCGGTGAGCATCGCCGTGGAGGTCGACGGCGAGATCGTCGCCGGCGTGGTGAACGTCCTCCCGCGCAAGGAGGTGTTCGCGGCCGAGAAGGGCGCGGGCGCCTACCTGCTCACCACGGGGGAGCGGCTGCACTGCACCACCGGCGTGCCGCTGGAGAAGGCGCTGATCGCCACCGGGTTCGGCTACGACCGGGGCCGCCGCAAGGTGCAGGCCGAGGTGCTGGCACACGTCGTCCCCCGGGTGCGGGACATCCGGCGCATCGGGTCCGCCGCGTCCGACCTGTGCGCGCTGGCCGCCGGGCGGGTGGACGGCTACTACGAGCGCGGCCTCAACTACTGGGACTACGCCGCGGGCGCGCTGATCGCCGCCGAGTCCGGGGCGCGCGTCGGCGGCCTGCACGGCAAGCCGTGCGGCCCCGAGTTCACGATCGCGGCCGCGCCGGGGCTCTTCGAGCAGCTGCACGACCTGCTCGCGCCGCTCGACCCGGCACGCGACGCCTAGCGCGCGGCCGGGCTGCGCGCAGGTCTCCCGCGCACGGTCTCCCGCGCACAGGTACTGCGCACAGGGTCCTGCGCGGTGCCGGGCGCGCCGGACCCGCCGGCGAAGGGCGGCGCGCCCGAACCCTCGGCGGGACGGCCGGTCTCCCGGGCCCCGGCGCGGTTCGCCGTGCCGGGCCCGCCGGCCACCGCGGCGCCCGTGCCGTGGTTCGCCGTAACCCGCGTTCCCGGATCGGACCGGCTCGCCGTGCCCCACTCACCCGGCCGGTCCGTGCCCGCTGACGGGCTCACCCACGGGGCCTCCCCGTCGCCGCCCTCCCCGGGCGCGACCGGCGGCCCCGGCCGTCAGTAAACGGGCGGCTGGGGCGGCGTGACGCCGTTCTCGATGGCGATGCGACGAAGGTCCTCGATCTCCGCGGTGAGCGTGTCGGCGAGGAAGTCGTCGCCGGCGGACCGGGCCTCGCGCAGACGCCGGTAGGCCTGGTCGAGCCGGTGTTCGATCGTGGCCGTGAACTCGCCCATCTCACCTACTCTCTCGTTCCGGCCGCCGTCGTCGGGACGGCGGGTGGGGGTGGGTGGACCACGCCCTACCCACGTGCACCCCTGCTTTAAACCTTCCTTTGCGGTGATTCCACAAGAGTTCGTCAGGTGTTCGTCATCACCTAAAGTGAGCAGGCCGGACGAGGTGCGGCGGCCGCGCTTACCGCGCGCTTACGGTGAAGCGAGGGACAATTGGGAGCCGTCGGCGCGGCCTGGCCGCGCCCGGGCCGGAGCCGCCGCCGGGAGGCCGCGACGGCGCGCCCCGCGCGGGCACCCGGTGGCGAGGACGCGGCGGTACGGCGAGCGGGCGCCGCGGCGCGGCCCCGGAGAGTCACCCTGAGAAGTGACCCCTCACCGGGAGGGGGGAGAAGCGGAGCCTGCTGCGACTGAGGGAGGCGGCGAAGGAACCATGCGGGTCCTTGTGGTGGAGGACGAGCGGGTGCTCGCGGACGCGATCGCGACCGGGTTGCGGCGCGAGGCGATGGCGGTGGACGTGGCCTACGACGGCGCCGCGGCGCTGGAGAAGACCTCCTACGTCGACTACGACGTGATCGTCCTCGACCGGGACCTGCCCAAGGTGCACGGCGACGAGGTGTGCCGCCGGCTCGTCTCCCAGCGCAACCCGTCGCGCATCCTCATGCTCACCGCCGCCGGCGAGGTGGACGACCGGGTCGAGGGCCTGGAGCTGGGCGCGGACGACTACCTGGCCAAGCCGTTCGTCTTCATGGAGCTGGTGGCCCGGGTGCGCGCGCTCGCCCGGCGCACCGCCCCGCCGCTGCCGCCCGTGCTGGAGCGCGCGGGCATCCGGCTCGACCCGGCCAAGCGCACGGTCACCCGGGACGGCAGGCCGATCTCGCTCACCAAGAAGGAGTTCGCGGTCCTGGAGGAGCTGATGCGCGCCGACGGCGCGGTGGTGAGCCAGGAGGACCTGCTCGACAAGGCGTGGGACGAGAACATCGACCCGTTCACGAACGTGGTGCGCGTGACGATGATGACGCTGCGCAAGAAGCTCGGCGATCCCCCGGTGATCCAGACCGTCCCCGGGGTGGGGTACAGGCTGTGAGCGCTCGATGACCCAGGAGCGACGCCCGCGATCCGAGTACCCGCAGGGCCAGGCCGGTGGGTGGCGGAGCGAGCAGCCCACCGTGGAGAGCCCGCGGGGCCCGCTGTCCGGCCGCCAGCCCCCGCCGCCCACCGGCCCGCCGGTCTGGGACGGTCCGCCGCCGCCCGCCCCCGCGCCGCTCGTGGTACGGCCCAGCCCGATCGACCGGCTGAAGTCGATCGGCGGCCGGATGAGCATCCGGGTGCGGCTCACCCTCACCTACGGCGCGCTGTTCTTCCTGAGCGGGGCGGTGCTGCTCGGGGTGACCTACGCCTACGCCGGGCACCTGATCGACGCCAACATCCTGGTGACGCCGGAGGAGCTGCCGGTCCGGCCGCACTGGTCGCCGGAGATCGTGGAGAGCTACCGGCAGTACTACGCGGAGTGGCGGGAAGGCGTGATCCGCTGGGTGCAGGGCGCGCTGCTCAAGCGGTCGCTGCTCACCCTGCTCGTGCTCGGCGTGATCGCGCTCGCGCTCGGCTACTTCGCCGCCGACCGGGCGCTGCGGCCGATCCAGCGGATGACCGCGACCGCCCGCCGGCTGTCGGAGACCTCGCTCGCCCACGAGCGCATCGACCTGCAGGGTCCCAACGACGAGCTGAAGGAGCTCGCCGACACCTTCGACGCGATGCTCGCCCGGCTCAATCGGGCGTTCGACGCGCAGCGCCGGTTCGTCGACAACGCCTCGCACGAGCTGCGCACCCCGCTGGCGATCAACCGCACCGTGCTCGAGGTGGCGCTCGCCGACCCGCAGGCCTCCGAGGACCTGAAGGTGCTCGCCCGCACCCTGCTCGGCACGAACGCGCGCAACGAGCAGCTCATCGAGGGGCTGCTGCTGCTCGCGCGCAGCGAGCGGGAGCTGAGCGTGCGCAAGGAGGTCGACCTGCGCGAGGTGGCGCAGACCGCGGTCGACCAGCTCGCCCGGTTCGCCGAGGAGAACGGGGTGACCGTGCGCACCGAGCTGTACCCGGCGCGCACCACGGGCGACCCGGTGCTGCTCGAGCGGTGCGTGTCGAACCTGGTGGAGAACGCGATCAAGTACAACGTGCCCGAGGCGGGCGAGGTGTGGGTGCGCGTGGGCGTGCACGACGGGGGAGCGGTGGTCCAGGTCTCCAACACCGGGCCGCCCGTGCCCGCCTACGAGGTGGACGACCTGTTCGAGCCGTTCCGGCGGCTCAACGCCGACCGCATCGACTCGGCGCGCGGCGCCGGGCTCGGCCTGTCGATCGTCCGCGCCGTGGTGCGCGCGCACGCGGGCACGGTCCGCGCGGTGCCGCGGGAGGGCGGCGGCCTGGTGGTGACGGTGCGCCTGCCCCTGGCCTGACCGCCGGTCGGGGGTGCCCCGCGCACGCTTGAAACGTGCAAGGAGGTACGCTGTACGGCCCGCGGGACCGGCGCGGCGCACCGGTCCGGGGACGGCGCGAGGCCCGGTGCGGCCGGTCGTCCGGCCGCGCGGGCACGCGCACCCGGTCGCGCTGCGTGACGCGCCGGATGAACCCGCGGGGGAGCGTCTCTGAACGGTCCGCACATGTGGTTTGATGTGCCGTCGAACCTGTCGCGGCCGGGCCTCCGGCGGCGGGGTTCGGCCGTATTTCCGGCGGGCTTCGGCACGCCCGGAAGCACGGTCTCAACGGGGATGGAGGTTCACGACGGGCCGGATCCGGGTACCGAAGCAAAATCTCCTCGCCGGAATGGGCACAAGATGGGCTCTCCAGACGTTATAGGCGCGCGACGGTGCGCAGACACATAGACGAGGGGGATGGAGTACGCACATGGCTACCGACTACGACAGCCCGCGCAAGACCGATGACGACCTGGGGGAGGACAGCCTCCAGGAGCTGCAGGCGCGGCGCACCGACAAGGCCGCCAGCACGATCGACATCGACGAGACCGACCTCGCCGAGTCGCTCGAGCTGCCCGGTGCGGACCTGTCCAACGAGGAGCTGTCGCTGCGGGTGATCCCGCGGCAGGCGGACGAGTTCACCTGCTCGAGCTGCTTCCTGGTGCACCACCGCAGCCAGCTCGCCTCCGACCGCGACGGCCGGCAGATCTGCCGCGAGTGCGCCGCCTGACCGCACCGGCCCGAGGAGGATCCGCGTTGTGACTTCCGAGACGGATCGGCCTGCCACCGATCCGAACGAGGTTCCGTCCCCGGCCGGTGACGGCCACGACATCGCGCCCGGCGAGGCCGGCGGCGAGGTCGCCGACCTCGTCGGCAGACTCAGCGAACGTGAGGACATCGACACGGCCGAGCGGCGCCGGCTGCTCGGCCGTCTCACGCTCGCGGTGCGGCGCACGGCGCGGCAGACCCGTTCGCCCGGCGGGCGGCGGGGCCGGTGGCTCACTGAACTTTTCGTGTCGATCGCCCCGCGCATCCCGATCCGAGACCTTTCCACCCTACAGGAGCACCATTACGGACTCACCGGAGACCGGCTCGCGGATGACCTGATTCGGACGGCCGGGAAGGCCACCACCGCGGTCGGCGCGGTCGGCGGCGCGCTCGCCGCCGCGGAGTTCGCCGCCCCGCCGCTGCTGCTGTCGGCGCCAGCCCAGATCGTGGCCGAGACGCTGGTGGTGGCGGCGATCGAGGTGAAGCTCATCGCCGAGCTGCACGAGGTGTACGGCGTGCGCGTGCCCGGCACGGCGGTGCAGCGCGCCATGGCCTTCACCACCGCCTGGGCGCGGCAGCGCGGCGTCGATCCGCTCGCGCCCGCCTCGATGTCCGCGGCGCTCGGCACCGCCGCCAAGACCGCCGTGCGCAGGCGGCTCATGCGCACGCTCGGGCGGCATCTGACCACGTTGGGGCCGTTCCTCACCGGCGCCGTGGCCGGTGGCGCGCTCAACCGCGCGGCGACGCTACGGCTGGGCCGTGCCGTACAGGCGGAGCTGCGCCGCCGCACCCAGGGTTCGGCGGATATTCGCCGCTAATTGGTTGACCGAAATATTCCTGTAAATCGTCAACAGATGCGATTTCCAATTTGTGAGAACTCTATGACCTAAGGTCGGATACGAGGAGGCCTGCCCGGTTTCGTATGGTGGTTCAAAACCGAACACACCGGGAGGTCGAGTGCACGCCACGAGCTCGTTTCTGATCGTAGCGAACAGGCTACCGGTCGACCGCACCATCGGACCCGACGGCGAGGCGTCGTGGCGACGGAGCCCCGGCGGCCTGGTCACGGCCATCGCGCCGGTCATGCAGCGCCGTGACGGCGCGTGGCTGGGCTGGCACGGAGCCCCGGACGAGGAGCTCAAGCCCTTCGAGCACGAGGGCATGCACCTGATTCCGATCCCGCTCTCGTCCACCGAGGTGGAGCTCTACTACGAGGGCTTCTCCAACGCCACCCTCTGGCCGCTCTACCACGACGTCGTCGCCAAGCCCATCTACTCCCGGGTGCTGTGGGACGCCTACCGCGCCGTCAACGACCGCTTCGCCCGGGCGGCGGCCGACGCCGCGGCCCCCGGAGCCATCGTCTGGGTGCAGGACTACCACCTGCAGCTCGTGCCGGCGATGCTCCGCAAGCTCCGCCCCGACCTGCGGATCGGCTTCTTCCTCCACATCCCCTTCCCGCCGGAGGAGCTGTTCCTCCAGCTCCCGTGGCGGCGGGAGATCCTCGAGGGCCTGCTCGGCGCCGACCTCGTCGGCTTCCAGCGGCCCGGCGGCACCTCGAACTTCATCCGGCTGGTCCGCCGGCTGCTCGGCCAGCCGAACACCCGGCATGAGATCCACGTGGACGGCCGGATCGTGCGCACCGAGGCGTTCCCCATCTCGGTGGACTTCGCCGCCATGGACCAGCTCGTCCGCAAGCCGAGCGTGATCCAGCGCGCCCGGGAGATCCGGACCGAGCTCGGCGACCCGGTCCACGTGTTCCTCGGCGTCGACCGGCTCGACTACACCAAGGGCATCGGACAGCGCCTCAAGGCGTTCGGCGAGCTGCTGAGCGAGGGGTCGCTCGCCCCCGGCGAGGCGGTGTTCGTGCAGATCGCCACTCCCTCGCGGGAGCGCGTGGAGGAGTACCGGCTGCTGCGCGACGAGATCGAGCTTCAGGTCGGCCGGATCAACGGCGAGCACGGCTCACTCGGCCAGCCCCCGATCTGCTACCTGCACCAGTCCTACAGCCAGGAGGAGCTCGCGGCGCTGTACCTCGCCGCCGACGTCATGGTGGTCACCCCGCTGCGCGACGGGATGAACCTCGTCGCCAAGGAGTACGTGGCCTGCCGCCCCGACCTGCGCGGCGCCCTCGTGCTCAGCGAGTTCGCCGGGGCCGCCGACGAGCTGCGGCAGGCCTACATGGTGAACCCGTACGACGTGGAGGGGCTCAAACGGGCGATGCTCGCCGCCGCCCGCGCCACGCCCGACGAGCTGGCCCGCCGCATGCGCTCGATGCGGCGCCGGGTCGCCACCTACAACGTCGACCGGTGGGCGAACGACTTCCTGTCCGCCCTGGAGGGGTAGCCGTCCGGCGGAGGCTCCCCCGCTGACCGCCGGGACGCACGCCCGGACGCACCTGCTGGATAACTCACTGGACCGTTAGGACAAGCCGCCGGCCTTCCGCTTGTAGGACTGCCACCGCTTGGCGGCGGTACGGGTGGCGACGATGCGCGTCACCTCCATGCCGACGCCCATGAGGACGGCGTACCCGATGGCCTCGGCCATGCCGATCTCCGGCGAGTCGAGGTCGGCCGGCGGCTTTTTTCCGGTCACCTTCTCCCAGCCGTACTCGATCGCCTTGCGCGCCACGAACGTGGTGCCGAGCCCGATCAGGGCCCCGATCACGCGCCAGGCGAGGTCCTGCCGGTCGGATTTCTCCGTCATCCGCACTCCTTTCCTCACCGGTGACGAACCCTACTGCCCCGCGGCCCGGACGGGGGCGCGCAAAGCCGGTGACACCGCCGCGCGGGCGTGCGCCGTACCGGTTTTCCCAGTCGGGCGCCGATAGGAGCGGGCCCTGGCCGGCGGGATGGTGATCCGATCGTTTCGTGCGCGCATCCGCGGCGTCGGCGTGACAGGCTTGACGTGTGATCCCCGATAGCGACAACCGCCGTGCGCCGAGCGTGCCGCCGGTGCTCGCCACGCTGGCCGCGTGGAGCTGGCGCCTGATCGTGGTCGGCGTGGTGGTCTACTTCTTCGCCCAGATCGTGGTGATCCTGCGGTTCGTCGCCCTGCCGGTGGCGATCGCGCTGCTGCTCACCGCCCTGCTGTTCCCGCTCACCGACGGGCTGCGGCGGGTCGGGCTGAACTCGATGGCGGCGACCTGGCTCACCATGCTCACCGCGTTCGCCGTGCTGGGCATCACCGGCTGGATCGTCGGGGTGCGCGCCAACGAGGAGTTCCCGCGGCTGGTCGAGCAGATCCAGACCACCGCGCGGGACGTGCAGGACTGGCTCATCCACGGCCCGCTCGAGCTGCGCGAGTCCCAGCTCGCCGACATCGTCGCCGAGCTGACCCGGCAGCTCAACGAGCAGCGCGCGGCGATCACCGGGACGCTGGTGACCGGGGCGGCCGTCGCGGTCGAGGTGCTCGCCGGCCTCGTGCTCGTGCTGTTCGTCACGTTCTTCCTGCTCAAGGACGGCGAGCGGATCTGGTCGTGGTTCCTCAAGGCGTTCGGCTCGGCCAAGCCGCGGGTGGACCGCGCCGGGCGCGCCGCGTGGCGCACGCTCTCGCAGTACGTGCAGGGCACCGTGATCGTCGCCGCGGTGCACGGTGTGATCATGGGCATCGTGCTCGCCGGCATGGGCGTGCCGCTGTGGGCGCCGCTCGCCGTGCTGATCTTCCTGGCGAGCTTCATCCCGATCGTCGGCATCTTCTTCGCCGGGGGTCTCGCCACGCTCGTCACCCTCGGCGCGAAAGGGCCGATCTACGCCCTGGTGTTCGTCGGCATCCTCGTCGTGGAGCAGCAGCTCGAGAACCACGTGCTGCAGCCGCTGATCGTCGGCCGGGCGGTGAAGTTCCACCCGCTCGCGATCATCCTCGTGCTCGCCGTCGGCGGCGTGCTCGCCGGGATCACCGGGGCGGCGGTCGCCGTGCCGATCGCGGCCGTGCTCTACCGGGCGCTGCCCGAGCTGTTCCGCGAGCAGGCCGCGCTCCCGCCGCCGCCCGGCGCCGGTCCCGGGGAGGGGCCGCCGGAGCCGCCGCGGCGGCCGCCGGGGGACGAGACCGGCGAGGACGGCGGTGAGCGGCCCGCGGCCGGGCGCCCCCGCGGCACCGCCGGGGAGACCGCCCCGCCGCACGGCGACTCCCACGAGGACTCCGCGGGCGAGCCGGAGGGCGCGGAGGACGTATCCCGGCCGCGCAGCCGGTAAGGTCTGCGTTCGTGACGAGAACCGCGGCCGGAGGTGATCGATGAGCGTCGAGGTGTTGATCCAGCGGCTCGACCCGGACCTGCCGCCGCCGGCCTACGCCCATCCGGGCGACGCCGGCGCGGACCTCCACGCGCGCGAGGACGTCGAGCTGCTGCCGGGCGAGCGCGCGGTCGTGCCCACCGGCATCGCGATCGCCCTGCCCGACGGGTACGCCGCGTTCGTGCATCCGCGGTCCGGCCTCGCCGCCCGGCTGGGGGTCACCCTCGTCAACGCCCCCGGCACGATCGACGCCGGCTACCGGGGCGAGATCAAGGTGACCCTGATCAACACCGACACGAAGAACACGGTACGGCTGCGCCGCGGCGACCGGATCGCCCAGCTGGTGATCCAGCGGGTGGAGCGGGCACGGTTCCATGAGGTGGAGCGCCTGCCGGGCTCGGCACGAGGCGAGAACGGCTTCGGCTCGACGGGCCGGTAGTCCCGGCGGGCGAGGGCCGGCGGCGCCGCCGCCGGAGGTCGCCGGGTGCCGCCACGAGGACAGCAGATCGGGAGAGTGAGAGCAGTGTTCCGACTTCGCCGCCGCCGTCGCGAGCCGGAGCCGGCGGCGCCGGCCGTCGAGGAGACGCCGGAGCCCCGGCGCGAGCACGGTCCCTGGGACGCCGACGAGCCCTACCCGGAGCGGGAGCGCATCGACCTCGGCGGCATGCAGCTCCCCATCGGGCCCGGGTTCGAGGTGCAGCTCAACGTCGCCGGGGACCAGATCGTCGGCGCGGTGATCCTGGTCGACGGCAGCGCGCTGCAGGTGCACGCGTTCGCCGCGCCGAAGAGCACCGGCATCTGGGACGAGGTGCGCGCCGAGCTCAAGCGCGAGCTCGCCGCGAACGGCGGCTCCGCCGAGGAGGTCGAGGGCCCCTTCGGCGTCGAGCTCGCCGCCAAGGTCAAGCAGGGTGACGCCGTGCACCCGGTGCGGTTCTGCGGCATCGACGGGCCGCGCTGGTTCCTGCGCGCGGTGTTCAGCGGCAAGGCCGCGACCGACCCCGAGGCCGCCGCGCCGCTGGAGGACGTGGTCCGCGACATCGTCGTGGTGCGCGGCGACGGGCCGATGCCGCCCAAGGAGCCGATCGAGCTGCGGCTGCCGCCCGAGGCGCGGCAGGCGATCGAGCAGCAGCAGGCCGCCGCCCAGTCCGGGCGTCCCGCCTTCGATCCCTTCCGCCGCGGCCCCGAGATGACGGAGACCCGCTGACCTCGCCTACCCTGGTCGGCGAGCGGGTACGTCCGAGGGGTGAGTGAGCGATGGCGACCGAGCCGCATGCGGGGCGACCCGACGAGCGGCCGAGGACCGGCGGGCTGCGCGGCCTGCTGCGGCGGCTCACCGCGGGGCTCGACGAGCTCGAGGCCGAGCAGCTGCGCGAGGACCTGGGAGCGGAGGACGCCACGCCGATCTCCGCGTGTGCCGAGCGGCGCAGGTTCCGCGTCGTGGGTACGCTACGCACCGTGACCCTGCGGCCGAGAGGCGGAGCGCCCGCCCTGGAGGCGGAGCTGTACGACGGCTCCGACGTGATCGATCTCGTCTGGCTGGGCCGCCGCAAGATCATCGGCATCGAGCCGGGCCGGGTGGTCCGGGCCGAGGGCCTGGTGAGCGTGCAGGACGGCCGCAAGGTGATGTTCAATCCCCGGTACGAACTGCGACCGATGGGTGATCGATGACCGACGGTCAGGAAAGGGCGGGCGGCATGGACTCGGCCGAACCCACGGCGGCGCCGGCGCGCCCGGAAGCGCAGGGAGCCGCGCGGCAGGACGCGGCGTACGGCACGGCCGCGCAGGGCACTGCGCCCGGCACCGCGCACGATGCCGCGTACGACACCGTGGAGGCGGCCGTGCGGGCCCAGCTCGCCAAGGCGCTCGGCGGCAGGCGGGGCATCCTCGAGGCCGCCGTGCCCACCATCGCCTTCACGCTGAGCTGGATCAGCACCGAGCAGCTCCGGCTCAGCCTCATGATCAGCATCGGCGCGGCCGTGCTGCTGCTGGTGGTGCGCCTGATCCAGCGGTCCACCCCGCAGTTCGTGCTCAACAGCCTCGTCGGCATCGGCATCGGGGCGTTCCTCGCCACCCGCACCGGCGAGGCCAAGGACGTGTTCCTGCCCGGCATCCTCTACAACGCCGCGTACGCCGCGGGCATGCTGCTGTCGATCGTGACCCGGTGGCCGGTGGTGGGCTTCCTCGTCGGCGCGATCACCGGCGAGGTGACGGCCTGGCGCAAGGACCCGGGCATGGTGCGGCTCTGCTCGCGGCTCACCTGGCTGCTGCTCGCCCCGTGCGCGCTGCGGGTGGCCGTGCAGCTGCCGCTCTACCTCGCCGACCAGGTCGCCATCCTCGGGGTGAGCAAGGTGGTGCTCGGGTGGCCGCTGCAGGTCGCCGCGTTCGCGGCGATGGTGTGGGTGCTCGCCCGCGGCCGCACCCCGATCACGCGGCCGGACGGCGCCTGACCGGCGGCCCCGCAGGCGCCGGGGCCCGGCCTCCGGCCGCGGACGGGACGCCGGCGCGGCGGGCGTCAGCGCGGCGACAGCAGCTGGGCGAGCTCGTGCTCGACCTCCTGGTTCGCCACGAACAGCAGCTCGTCTCCGGCCTCCAGGGGGTCGTTCGCGGACGGCACGAGCACCCGGCCCTCGCGCAGGATCGCGACGAGCGCCGAGTCCGGCGGCCACGGCACCGCACCGGCCCGCTGGCCGACCACCGGCGCGTCCTCGGGCAGGGTGAGCTCGACGAGGTTCGCCTGGCCCTGCCGGAACGTCATCAGCCGCACCAGGTCGCCGACGCTCACCGCCTCCTCGACGAGCGCGCTGAGCAGCCGCGGGGTGGACACCGCCACGTCCACGCCCCACGACTCGTTGAACAGCCACTCGTTCTTGGGGTGGTTGATGCGGGCGACCACCCGCGGCACGCCGTACTCGGTCTTGGCGAGCAGCGAGACCACCAGGTTCACCTTGTCGTCACCGGTCGCGGCGACCACCACGTGGCAGTCGGCGAGGCCCGCCTCGTCGAGCGAGGCGATCTCGCAGGCGTCGGCGAGCAGCCACTCCGCCTCCGGCACGGTGTCGATCTTGATCGCCTTCGGGTCGGCGTCGATGAGCAACACCTGGTGACCGTTCTGCAGGAGCTCGGCGGCGATGGAGCGGCCGACGGCCCCCGCGCCGGCGATGGCGACGCGCATCAGTCCTCCTCGGGGATGCTCGAGAGCACCTTGTGAATGCGGTCCATGTCGCGTTCGGCCGCGATCACGTGCAGGATGTCGCCCTCCTGCAGGACCATGTCGGGCCGCGGCAGCAGGGCCTCTCCCATCCGGTTGACGAACGCGACCCGGGCGCCGATCGCCTCCTCGATCCGCGGGATCGTGGTGCCGATCCAGGCGGTGTTGTAGACGACCTCGGCGAGGATCACGGCGCCGGTGGGGTCGCGCCACAGCGGCTCGGCCCCCTCCGGCAGGATGCGGCGCAGGATCTGGTCCGCGGTCCACCGCACGGTGGCCACCGTGGGGATGCCGAGGCGCTGGTAGACCTCGGCCCGGCGCGGGTCGTAGATGCGCGCCACCACGTTCTCCACGCCGAAGGTCTCCCGCGCCACCCGGGCGGAGATCACGTTCGAGTTGTCGCCGCTGCTCACCGCGATGAACGCCCCGGCGGTCTCGATGCCGGCCTCGATGAGCACGTCGCGGTCGAACCCGATGCCGGTCACCCGGCGCCCGCGGAACCCGGCGCGCAGGCGGCGGAACGCCTGGGGGTCACGGTCGATGATGGCCACCGAATGGCCGTTGTCCTCGAGGATATGGGCGAGGGTGGAGCCGACCCGGCCACATCCCATGATCACGATATGCATGTTCCCCCGCCGTTCGGTGAGGCGGCAGTCGTCCTGTCTTCCGCGGAACCGGCCATCTGTGTGCCGTCCCTGAGTACCTCTATCAGGTCAGTATGGCCTGTCCCGGGCAAGGTGTCCGGTGACGTTCGATCCCGGCGGCACGGATAGCATCGGCAGACGTGGCGAAGGCAACGGATCTGGCGAAACGCCTGCTGCTCGGTCCCGCGCTGCGCAGCGGGCGGGCGCCGGGACAGCTGCTGCCCAAGCGGGTGGCGCTTCCGGTCTTCGCCAGCGACGCGCTCTCGTCGGTCGCGTACGCCCCCCAGGAGATCCTGATCACGCTCGGCGTGGCCGGGTTCGCCGCGTACCACTTCACGCCCTGGATCGCCGGGGCCGTCATCCTGGTCCTGATCACCGTCGTCGCCTCGAACCGGCAGAACGTGCGCGCCTACCAGAGCGGCGGCGGCGACTTCGAGGTCGCGATGACGAACCTCGGGCCGAACCACGGCCTCGTCGTG
>QGUZ01000392.1 GCA_003242605.1 Actinomycetota bacterium | reverse complement strand
CCACCCAGCCGCGCAGCCACTCGGCGGCGAGCGCGCGCTCGTCCGGGCCCAGCCGCCACGGGCTGGGCGCGGTCCGCACGACGTAGCCGTGGCGCTCGAACGCGGCGCGGGCCGCGGGCACCGCGTCCGGGCCGAGCAGGCGGCGGCCGCCGTGCTCGCGGCGCTGGTGGTCGTTGAACGCGGCGGCGAGCGCGGCGTCGAGCGGCTCGGCCGGGTCGAGCCCGACCCGGCCCACGACCGAGATCGTCAGCAGCGCGGGCAGGCCCGCCGCGGCGCAGGCCGCCGCGAGCGCCTCGACCTCGTCGGCGGTGAGCAGGTCGAGCAGCGCGGACGCGGTCACCAGCGTGGCCCCGGCGAGGTCGGCGGCGTCCAGCCGGGTGAGGTCGCCGGGCGCGGCCGCGGCCGTCACCGGGGCACCGTCGGCCGCGGCGGCGGGGAGCGCGGCAACCGCGCGGGCGAGCAGCTCGGGGTCGTGGTCGTGGAGGATCCAGTGCTGCGGCCCGGGCAGCCGGGGGGCGAGCCAGCGCCCCATCGAGCCGGTGCCGCAGCCCAGGTCGCGCACGACGATCCGGCCACCGGGCGGTACGGCCGCGGCGAGGTGGGCCCGCAGCGGGCCGAGCAGCCCGGCGGCGCGGGCCGCGGCGTCGGCGGGCTCGCGCAGCGCGAGCCACTCGGGGCTGTAGCGCGGCGCGTCCTTCGGGGGTGCGTCGGCTAGCGCAGGAGCCGCTCCAGCAGGTCCGCCAGTTGCCGTGATGTCGTCGCCCACCCGTGCAGCATGCCACGCCGGAGCCGCGCAGACGTCCGGATTCGCACCCTCAAAGCCGGATTTATCAGCCAGCGGCGCAGCGCGGCGGCGAGCGCGTCCGGGTCGTCCGGTGGCACGAGCAGCCCGGGGCGGAAGCCGTCCGGGGTGCGGCCGAGGGTCTCCGGCAGCGCGTCGACCTCGCTCGCCACCACCGGGATGCCGCGGGCGAGCGCCTCGGTCACCACCATCCCGTACGTCTCGGCCCGGGACGGCAGCACGAGCAGGTCGGCCGCGGCGTAGGCCTCCTCCAGCGGGCGGCCGGTGAGCGGGCCGGCGAGCCGTACCCGGTCGGCGAGGCCGCCGGCGGAGATGAGGCCGCGGACGTGCTCGACGTAGCCCGGGTCGCGGCCCAGCGGCCCGGCGCACACGCAGGTCCACGGCAGGTCGCGCACCGCGGTGAGCGCCCGCACCAGCACGTCGTGACCCTTGCGCGGGGTGATCGAGGCGACGCACAGCAGCCGGGACCGGCCGTCGGTGCCGGGCGCGAGCGGGGCCGGGTCGACGCCGGGGGCGGCCACCCCCACCCGGGCCGGGTCGAGCCCGTGCCGCGCGATGAGCGCGCTCGCCGCCCGCGGGCTGGTCGCCACCACGAGCGCGGCGGCCCGCAGCGTCTCCCGCTCCCGGCGGTCGAGGTCGGCGGCGAGCTCGGGCGGCAGCCCGGTCTCGGCGGCGAGCGGCAGGTGGACGAGGACGGCGAGGCGCAGCCGCCGCGCCTGCGGCACCACGATCTCCGGCACGCCGCAGGCGACCAGCCCGTCGATGAGCACCGGTGCGCCGTCGGGCAGCGCGGCGAGCGCCCGCCCCAGGTCGTCGGCCGCGGCGGGGCCGGGCAGCGGCCAGTCGCCGGGGACGGCGGTGCGGTCGACCCGCCAGCCGAGCTCGCCGAGCCCGTCGCACACCCGCAGGTCGTAGACGTTGCCCCCGCTGGGCAGGCCCGGGTCGGCCACGTCCCCGGGCAGGATCACGTGCAGCCGCGCGGCGGCGCCCGCCGCCGGCGCCACGGCCGCCTCCGTCCCGTACCGGCGCATCACAGCCCTCGCTCGTAGCTCGCCCACGCCACGTGGGACTCGTGCAGGGTGACGGTGATGCCGGCCAGGCCGCGGGCCTGCTCGCCGAGGGCGCCCGCGTGCACCCGCTCGGCGAGGCGGTCGGCGATCCACTTGGCGAGGAACTCGGTGGTGGTGTTGACGCCCGCGAACTCGGGGTCGTCGTCGAGGTTGCGGTAGTTGATCCGGTCGAGCACGGCCTTCAGCTCGCGGGAGGCGAGGCCGATGTCGACGACGACGCCGTCGGCGTCGAGCTCGGGGCGGCGGAACGTCGCGTCGACGACGAACGTCGCCCCGTGCAGGCGCTGGGCGGGCCCGAAGACCTCGCCCCGGAAGCTGTGCGCGACCATGACGTGGTCGCGGACGGTGACGCTGAACAACCGGGTTCCCCCTCTTACCTGCGGTCGGCCGCCGGGCCGCATCGCCCGCGCCGGGGGACGCTATCCGGCATCCCCGGCGGAACCGTACACGACCCGGTGGAACAGCGCTGGCGGGTTCGCGGTGGCGAGCCGCGGCATCACCTCGGGCAGCTCGGCGAACGCGCACTCCCCGGCGACGAGCGCGTCGAACGCGGGGTCGGCGAGCAGGCGCAGCGCGAGCGCGAGCCGGTCGCCGTGGCTCCGCCGGCCGCGGCGGGCCGGGGCGACCATGCCGACCTGGCTGGAGCGCACCACCAGGCGGCGGGAGTGGAACGCCTCGCCGAGCGGCACGCTCACCCGGCGGTCGCCGTACCAGCTCAGCTCGAGCAGGGTGCCCTCGACGGCGAGCAGCTCGAGCGAGCGGGCGAGCCCGGCCTCGGTGGCGCTGGCGTGCACCACCATGTCGCACTCGCCGAGCGCCTCCTCCGGGGTGGCGAAGCCGACCCCGAGCGCCTCGGCGACCGTGGCCCGGTCCGGGTTCACGTCGACGAGCTGCACCCGGGTGCCCGGGACGGCGGCGAGCAGCCGGGCGACGCAGCAGCCGACGATGCCCGCGCCGACCACGGCGATCCGGTCGCCGATGAGCGGCGGCGCGTCCCACAGCGCGTTCACCGCGGTCTCCACCGTGCCGGCGAGCACCGCGCGGGCGGGCGGCACCTCCGGCGGCACCACCGTCACCGCCTCGACCGGCACGACGTAACGGGTCTGGTGCGGGTAGAGGCAGAACACGACGCGGCCCGGCCAGCCGGGCGGGCCCTGCTCGACCACGCCCACGTTGAGGTAGCCGTACTTGACCGGGCCGGGGAAGTCGCCCTCCTGGAAGGGCGCCCGCATCGCCTCGTGCTGGCTCTCCGGCACCCGGCCGAGGAACACCAGCGTCTCGGTGCCGCGGCTCACCCCCGAGTAGAGGGTGCGCACGAGGACCTCGCCCTCCCCCGGCGGGCGCACATCCGCACGCCGGATCTCGCCCTCGCCGGGAGAGCGGATCCAGAACGCATGAGCATCGATCCGCATCGGCATTCCTCGCGTTACTTCTGAGCGACGGCATGCCCTCATAGGCGCACGCCCGGAGGGCATGCCGCACAGCATAGGGAACACGGAGAGGTTCGCTGGGAGGCGCGGTGACCGTTGTGGATTGGCGTGGGGCGAAGGCGTCGGTGTGGGAGCCGGCCGCCGGGGTGGGCGCCCAGGCCGTGCTGCTCACCCTGCTCGCGGTGAGCGCGGGCCTGTATCCGGTGGCGTGGCTCGTTGGCGCCTGCTACGCCCTGGTCGTGTGGGGCCTCCTCGCCGCCGCGATCACCCGGTCGGGCACGCCGCTGGGGCCGGCCGGGCGGGTCACCCTCGCCCGGGCGATCCTCGTCGGCGGGGTCACCGCGCTCGTCACGATGAACCTGATCGGGCACGAGGCCCCGGTGGCGGTGCTCGTGACGATCGCCGCGGTGGCGCTCGCGCTCGACGCGGTCGACGGGTACGTGGCGCGCCGTACCGGGACGGCCTCGGCGCTCGGCGCCCGGTTCGACATGGAGGTGGACGCGTTCCTCATCCTCGTGCTGAGCGTGAACGTGGCCCGCTCGCTCGGCGCGTGGGTGCTGCTCATCGGCCTGATGCGGTACGGCTTCGCCGCGGCGGCCTGGGTGGCGCCGTGGCTGCGCGCGCCGCTGCCGCCGAGCTTCGCGCGCAAGACGGTGGCGGCGCTGCAGGGCGTGCTGCTCGTGGCCTGCAGCTCCGGCCTGCTGCCGGAGCCGGCCGCGGTCGCGGTCGCCGGGGCCGCGCTCGGCTCGCTGTCGTGGTCGTTCGGCCGGGACGTGCGGTGGCTGTGGCGCAACCGCCCGGCCCGCGCCGTGGTGCCGTCCCCGGCCGTGGCGGAGCGCGTCGCCGCCTGACCCGCGGCGGCCTCACGGCCGGTCGAGGAGGCCCGCGATGAGCGGGGCGATCCGGTCGGCACC